>JBBECD010000234.1:0-60145 GCA_040881995.1 Planctomycetaceae bacterium | reverse complement strand
CGCAGCATAACAACTCGTTTGCCATGTGATTTTCGTTGGAGCTTGGGAACGAGATAGAAAAAGCACAAGCAAGGGTCTTTTCACGTTTTGCATGAACCCCAGATCCCGCGACTTCGTCATTCGGATTTCGACATTCGACATTAATAAGGTATAGCATGCTGCACGCCGTCGTCATGGCGGGAGGCTCCGGAACTCGCTTCTGGCCGGCGAGTCGCCGGGCGCTCCCGAAACAATTCTTGAAACTCAGCGGCGACCGCTCGCTGTTGCAGGGGACGCTCGATCGCGTCGCGTCGATCATTCCCGCCGACCGGCAGTGGGTCGTCACCAACCCCAGCCTCGCCGCCGAGACGGCCCGGCAACTTCCTGATCTCGCCACCGAACAGATCATCCTCGAACCGTGCGCCCGCAACACCGCCCCGGCGATCGGGCTCGCCGCGATTCATCTGCTGGCCTGCGATTCCGACGCCGTCATGCTCGTGCTGCCGGCGGATCACGCCATCTCGCCCGATGAAGTCTTCGTGCAAGCGGTGAACGACGCTGTCTCGATTGTTGGAGACGACCCCAACCGACTTGTCACGTTTGGCGTCGTACCAACCTTTCCTGCGACCGGGTTCGGGTACATCGAACGCAGCGACAAACTCGCGAAGGACTCGCCGGCATTTCGCGTGGCGTCGTTCCGCGAAAAGCCCGACGAACCGACAGCGAAGAAATACCTCGCGAGCGGCAACTACTATTGGAATTGCGGCATTTTCGTCTGGCGGGCCGATCGCATTCTCGCGTCTCTCGAACAACACGAACCCGACATCGCACAAAGACTATCAAACGTTGCGAAGTCGATCGGCGAGACGGATTATGACGACGTCTTGATGCGAGAGTTCCCCGCGATGAAGTCGATCAGCATCGATTACGCCGTGCTCGAAAAGTCCGATTCGGTCGCCGTCGTCCCCGCTCCGTATGCGTGGAACGACGTCGGCAGTTGGGGCGCGATGAGCGAACTGCAACCCGCCGACGAGCAGGGCAACATCATCCGCGGCGCACACGTCGGCGTGAGCACGGGCAACTGCATCATCAGTTGCGACGACGAAAGCCATCTCGTCGCGACGCTGGGGATGACCGACTGCATCATCGTGCATACGCCTGATGCCACGCTGGTCGCCAATCGTGCGGACGAACAGGCGATCCGCCAGCTCGTCGCGCTGATGGAGGAACGAGGTTATGAACGCTTCCTCTGATGCCCCCTCACCACCGGAAGATGTCCCCGCGTTCGGTCGCCTGCTCGCCCTGGATTACGGCACGAAACGCGTCGGCCTCGCGGTTTCGACCCCCGAGCAGCACATCGCCAGCCCGATCGAGACGTATGTCCGCCGCAACGCTGTTACCGATGCCGAATACTATAGATCGGTGGTCCGCAATTATAATATCGTCGGTATTGTCGTCGGCCTGCCGATGCACATCAGCGGCGACGAAGGAGGCAAAGCAAGAGAAGCCCGCGTCTTCGGCGAAACGATCCGCCAGGCCACCGGCCTGCCGGTCGTCTTCTGGGACGAACGCTATTCGTCGTCGATCGCCGAAGATTATCTGCTAGCCGCCGAGCTGACGAAGAAGAAGCGAAAGGCGTTTATCGATCAGGTGGCGGCGCAGGTGTTTTTGCAGAGTTATTTGGAGCGGAAGAAAAGTGCCAAATCGTGATGAGCGAGTCCGCATCTACACAATATGATTCAAGAACTGGATCGCTCTTAATTTGTCTTCAAACGTGCCGTTTATGTGATCGTTGTTACTATATCGGATATCGATCTCATATCGTACGAAACCATCGGCCGGTTTGGTCTCATCATAATTCGTGATCCGTTCAATTGCCTGCGCAATATCGTTGACTTCGATCGTCGGACCATGAAGAGATGCGATTAGAATGCGTTCAATTTGCCGATTCAGACACTTTTCGAGATCCTCGACGAAAGTCTTTAGCTCTGACTTAACGAGACTGGTGAGTTTTCGAACGATGCGATTCCGGTCAGTTGTCGAGAGCAATTGGCATGCTGTTACTTTGGCCAAAACGATATCGTCGGGGGAATTCTCATCGAATCGGGCGTCGATGCCAACATGATTGAATGCCTCCATGACTATTTCATATTGGCAGTAGACAATGCTGAATCCATGAGACCTTAGCTCTTGAATCGAACCTTTCGTAAATACGCCCGCGAGAATCACCCCCAGAAATGGGTTGAACTTGCTGTACGTTTCCGCAAGAACGGACACTGCGCCTTGAATTTCCTGCGCCTTATTGCGCGAGTGTTTTGTATAACGTCGCCACGCACTCTCAATGAAGGCTTTAGGGCTTCCAATTGTGGTTTCCGATCCGCCGAATTCCAGAACGAAATCGAGATCATGTTGATTGCCTTTCAGGTCGGTCCAAGCGACCTTTCTCTTGTTACCGCGTGCCGGCCGAGGATGTTTGTAATCGAGGTACAACCCATGTTTTGCAGCTATTTTTTCGAGCGGAGCGCGCACCATTTCTTCGAGAAGTTCGCCAATGAATTGTCCAAACCTATGCGCTGGTGATTGTGCCATCGGTATTATCCCTTAACCAGAAGGTGGCCTTCGCATAAGGGGACACGATGTTTTCGATTTTTCCACTTGATGTTGCGATCTCGAATCTTTCGAAAGCTCCACTCGGTAAAACCTGCAGCCACAGCCAATCGTCCCAGCCAGTCAATGACAGGCACGTATATGCCATACGGAGCTGAATCACCGATCACAAAACAGACGTTCGATGGCGAATCACAAATTCTTCGCAAGGCCGTCCACACGAGCGAAAGATCGAGAAAGTAGCTTGCCACCATCAGATGATAATTTTTTTTGCCGCCTTTTGTCTGCCTGATTTCGCCGAGTTGTTCGCATACTCGTCGGATATCATCGCGAATAGGATTGAGTGCACCATGTTCCAACGTACTTTCCAGATCCACGTTGCTTGACGTCGTCTGTTGTGAACATGATCGGACAAGATGTTTTCGCACGGTCTCCTGTAAATCACTCCATCCGCCAATTTCCTTCATAAAGCACATTTCCAGGCGAGTGGCGTCGGCGTAGTCATAATTGTTGGGATAGGGGGGCGATGTGATAATCAAATTGGCGAAGTTTTCCGGGATCCCGTCACAAGTTCGCGCATCACCCTCCACCAGAATCGCCCGAGACGAATAATCCTGTGACTTTTTCATGTCCCGGTGAAAAATCTCGATCATCCTTTCAAATGCATCAAAGGGGATTAACACATTTTTCTTTGTCTTATTCGGCAAGACGTACTGCCATTGCGCGGTACCAACGTGTGATACCGACCGAAGAATTCCCACGAGTGTTAACCACGTCAGTTCGGACTTCGATGAACCGTCGGATGATTCTTCAAACGAACGACGGAGCCGGTCCAATTCCGCAAGTTTATCCCCTTGAAAACATTTCTGAATGAGATCGGGATACGCTGGACTGATATCCGTCTCGTAATTCTTTGCACGTTGCAACACGGCTTTCGCAAATGTCCGGTACTCATGGGGCGAAGTGGTACAAAGCAACTTTGTTCTTGCAACCCGAGCAACAAACGGATGCGATTCAACGCCGTAACTTGGAATACCGCATTCATTGGCGACCAATAACGATGTCCCCGAACCTGCAAAGGGATCGACAACACGAATTTCGTCAAACTCCTTTGCGCAGTTTTTGATGTAGGACCGCGCCCAGTCAGCCGAAAATCCGGCGCTGTACCGAAACCACCTGTGCACCGGCAACGACATGTTGTCCACAAAGGTTGACGTTCTCTTGGCCGTCTCCTCTGATTCAGATTCAAATAGGCTTAGCTGATGGGTTTTTGTCATTGATTATGTGGTTTCTATCGTGTAATGATTCCCCCATGCATAGAAACGGTAACTCTAACCACTCCACCGCGAACGATCCAGCGTGCGGTAATTTAATCACCTCGCTCAAATGCGCGGCGACAGGGTGGCGGGACGTAAGGCATTGTGTCGCCGCCGAGAAAACCACCTCCATTCGCGCGCGACACCGGTTGGCGAGCAATCGGTGCTGTCCGGAACTTTCGCATTCCCTCTGGACGGAACGAATCTCCATCAGTTACAATCCGCCACACCTTTCAATCCCACCCCTTCTGGAGGACTGGCCGATGAAAAAGATTGCGTTCTTCGCTCTCCTCGTTTGTGGCTTGGTCGCTTCGTTGTTCGTCCGGAGTTCTATCTCGCAAGACGACGGCACGCAACCGAGAGTTCCATCTCTCAATCTCGATACTACGGCTGAAGAACTCGATACGACTACGGCTGAAGAACTCGATGCGGACGAAGAATTAATTTCAGAGGTTGAGGTGCCGAATCCATTAACGCCCTTGCGAAAAGAATTAGTCGAACTCACCCAGAAGCGCGTGGAGACGATGACTGAGGACGAGTTAAAAGCCGAACTCGATCGTATGCAGAAACAGCTCGCCGAATACAACGCCAAAGCAAAGTTGAAAGAGGCGGAAGAGATTCTGAATGCGATCGTTAAGAACTATCCCGAGACGCCGGCTGCGATTCAGGCTTCGCAGATGTTGAATCTGGCTACGTCATCAACGGCTGCTGCGCCGCTTGAGGCTGTTGTGCCGTTTGATCCCTTCGAAGCTGATGGATTTAAGCCGCTTCCCGATCCGGTGTTTCTGCCCAAAAAGAACTGATGTTCGTCCGCGTCACCCCGTCCACCGCGAACGATCCAGCGTGCGATAGTTAATCGCCTCGCTCAAATGCGCCGCGGTGATCGCCTCGCTGTCATCCAGATCCGCAATCGTGCGGCTGACTCGCAAAATTTTGTCGTGCGCTCTGGCCGATAAGCCCATTTCTTCCATCGCGGTTTTCAGCAGCGACGAGGCGTCGGCGTCCAAGCGGCAATGCTCGCGGATTTGCCGGGGGGCCATTTTGCCGTTCAAAATGTTGGTCCTGCTGCCGAAGCGGTCGGACTGGCGGGCTCTGGCTTTTAAGACCTGCTCGCGCATGTCGGCACTCGATGAGCCGCTTCGGCCGTCCGACAGCTCGGCGAACGGGACGGCGGGGACTTCGATGTGAATGTCGATGCGGTCGAGCAGCGGGCCGCTGATTCTCGACAGATACTTTTCGATTTGCATCGGCGTGCAATGGCACCGTCGCCGCGGGTCGCCGCGGAAGCCGCACGGGCAGGGGTTCATCGCGGCGACGAGCATCACATTCGCAGGGAACGTCACGCTGCCGACGGCGCGCGAGATCGTGACGCAACATTCTTCGAGCGGCTGACGCAGGACTTCAAGCGTGCGGCGGTCGAATTCCGGCAACTCGTCGAGAAACAGCACGCCGTTGTGCGAAAGGCTGATCTCGCCGGGCGTCGGCGTGCTGCCGCCGCCGACCAAGCCGGCTTGCGAGATCGTGTGATGCGGCGAGCGGAACGGGCGAATGAGCAGCAGCGAATCGCCCGGCGACAAGCGGCCGACGGCGCTGTAGATGCGCGTCGTCTCGACGCTTTCTTCCTGCGAGAGCGACGGCATCACCGTCCCCAGTCGCGAGGCGAGCAGCGTCTTGCCGGTGCCGGGCGAGCCGATCATCAACAGATGATGCGAACCCGCTGCAGCGACCGTCACGGCTCGTTTGGCGAATTCCTGTCCTTTGACGTCGGTGTAATCGACGGCGTATTGCCCGTGCTGATGGGCGTAATCGCTCCATTGAAATTGTGTCGGTTCGATGTCGATCGCCTCGGAGAAAAAGCCGACCGCTTCGCTGAGTGAACCAACCGGGATGATTTCGAGGCCGTTGACGACGGCGGCTTCGGGGGCGTTGTTTACGGGTACGACCAGTCCGGTCAGTCCCTGTTTTCTCGCCGAAAGGGCCATCGATAGCACCCCTTTAATCGGCCGCAGCATGCCGTCGAGGGCGAGTTCGCCGACCGCCGCGTAAGAGTTCAATCGCGGTGACGAAAACTGTCCACTCGCCGCGAGCACGCCGAGTGCGATCGGCAAATCAAACGACGCGGCATCCTTCGGCAGATCGGCCGGTGAAAGGTTGATGATGATGCGATCGATGGGACGATGAAACCCGCTGTTGACGATGGCCCGTTCGATGCGGTGAATGCTCTCCTTGACGGCGGCCTCGGCCAGGCCGACGAGAATCGTTTTGGGAAGCGCCGCCGGGGAAATGTCGACTTCGACCTGCACGGAATGGGCATCGATGCCGAACAGCGAGAACGTGTGCAGTTGTGCCAACATGTTGCGGGCCCGCGTGATCTCTGGAGGTCGATCGTAGTGAAATGACGAATGTCGAAATCCGAATGTCGAATCAATGACGAAGCACGAATGACCAAATGCCGAAGGGAATCAAGGACGGCCGTCTCCTCCTGGATTTTCGTCATTCGGATTTCGACATTCGTCATTTCCCGCATCGCGGGTGTGCATGCGTTTCATTTTGGCAGAAAGCGTGAACGGAATGCAAGTCGCTTGTCGCCGGTGGGGGCAGTTGCTACGTTGATCTTCGCGAACCACATGCGAAGAATGCATGAGAATTTGTGCATGGCGTCGGAGCCAGACGGCGTTCTTCGTCCTGTTTTCACTTTTGCTTTGAGGATCGGGCATTCGTCATCCGGCTAAAATGATAATGATACAGAAAGCCTCATCGATGGAAAAACCGAAATGGCGGTCAACGACGATCCTGTCGGTAAAACATAAGGGAAAGATCGCCCTCGGCGGCGACGGGCAGGTCACCTACGGCAACACGATTTTGAAGCACGATACAAAAAAACTCCGCTGGATACTCGATAACAAAGTGCTGGTCGGGTTTGCCGGCTCGACCGCCGATGCCTTCGCCCTGCTCGAACGATTCGAGGCCAAGGCGAAGGATTTTCCCGGCAATATTCCGCGGGCCGCGACCGAACTCGCGCGGGAATGGCGGACCGACCGCATGCTCCGCCGGCTCGAAGCGCTGATGATCGTCGTCAGCGGGGAACACAACTTGCTGATCACCGGCCAGGGCGACGTCGTCCAGCCGACCGACGGCATCATCGGCATCGGTTCGGGCGGGGCGTATGCGCTCGCCGCGGCACGGGCTCTGGTGAAGAATACCGACATGACCGCCGCGGAGATCGTCCGCAAGGCGCTGGAAATCGCGTCGGAAATCGACGTCTATACGAACGGTAACATTGAGGTGGAGGAACTCCTGTGTGGGACATGACCCCTCGGCAAATTGTGGCCGAGCTGGATAAACATATCATCGGCCAGAACGATGCCAAGCGAGCCGTTGCGATCGCGTTGCGAAACCGCTGGCGGTGGAACAAACTCGACGAAGAGATCCGCCGCGACGTCTCGCCGAAGAACATCATCATGATCGGCCCGACCGGCGTCGGGAAGACCGAAATCACGCGCCGGCTGGCAAATCTCACCGGCGCGCCGCTGGTGAAGGTCGAAGCGTCGAAATATACCGAAGTCGGTTATCACGGCCGCGACGTCGAGAGCATGGTCCGCGATCTGGTCGATAACGCGATCAACCTGGTGCGGAATTCGAAGCGAAACGAAATCGCCGAGAAAGCCGAGCACCGCGCCGAAGAACGCTTGCTCGATTTGCTGTTGCCGCAACCGGCGACGACTTCGGCCCGGCGATCGGGGAAAGACAAACCGCCGAGCGGAATGACGCTGCAGGACATCGAAAAGCTGCTCGGAGGCGAAGAGATCACCGTTTCGTCGTCGAAGCCTGCTGAGGACGACGAGGACGAAGACGAAGACGATCTGCCGGAATCGGAAAAACAGCAGGACGCCGAAGATCACGCCGAGCTGCAGCGGTCGGAACGGACCCGCGAAAAGTTTCGCGAGATGCTCCGGCAGGGTCTGCTCGATGAGCGGATGGTCGAACTGTCGATCGAATCGCGCAATTCCCCGGTGCAGGTTTTTTCCAACATGGGAATGGAGCAGATGGATTTCGATCTGCAGAACATGTTCGAGAAAATCATGCCGCGGCAAACCCGGTCGCGTAAAGTCAAAGTGAAAGAAGCGCGGGACATTCTGCTCGAACAGGAAATCGACGCCCTGATGGATAAGGACGTCATTCACGAAGAAGCCATCCGGCTCGCCGAGCGCAGCGGGATTATTTTCATCGACGAAATCGACAAAGTCTGCGGACCGGAAGAAGGCCGCGGGCCGGACGTCTCGCGGCAGGGGGTGCAGCGAGACTTGTTACCGATCGTCGAAGGCACGACGGTGCAGACGCGTTACGGGACCATCAAGACCGATTTTATTCTGTTCATCGCCGCCGGTGCGTTTCACCGCTCGAAGCCGTCCGACCTGATGCCCGAATTGCAGGGGCGATTTCCGATTCGCGTGGAGCTTAAAGCTCTCACCGAGACCGATTTCGTCCGCATTCTCACCGAGCCGACGAACTCGCTGACGCAGCAGTATGCGTCGCTGCTGGCGACCGACGGCGTCGACGTGCAGTTCACGAAAGACGGCGTCGAGGAGATGGCGCGCGTCGCGTTTCAGGTGAATCAAACGACGCAGAACATCGGCGCCCGCCGGCTGCACACGATTCTCGAACGCTTGTTGGAAGCGGTCAGCTTCGAGGCGCCCGAGATCATCGATAAACGGGTCGAAGTCGACGCCGGCTTCGTGCAGCAAGAACTCGGCGAACTCGTGAAAAACGAAGATTTGTCGAAGTTTATTTTGTGAGCAAAGCAACGGTGGGTCAGCGCGGCAAAAGCTTCGCTCGACGCCACCCTACGGCTTAAGGTCCGCCGCACGCCGACAGGGGATCGGGGCATCTCCTCCTTCGAGGAAGAGATATTCTTCGTTGACCGGCAGCGAAGCAAATCTCTGCACGTCACCCGACGGCCAGGCGATTTCGAGTTCGTCGACATGAATCGCTTCGCCCAATCCGATGATCAGCAGGCGTTCGTTGCTTGCCTGATAGCCGTCGCCCGCGATGAGTTGGTGAATCCGTTTTTGCGTTCCGGTCGTGAGCATAACCGACGTGCCGATGGCGTCGCGAGCCGAGCGGATGCCGACGAAACGGAGCGCAATGTGGTTTCCAAATGCCAACGACGCATTCGTGACGAGAGAGACCGGCGCATCGAGATGCGAGACGGCGAAATCGTCTCTCCCGTCGCGGTTCCAGTCGAGGCGCGCCAGACCGCGGCCGAGAAGTTCTCTAGCAAAATAAGGCCCGACCGATTCCGGGTCGGCATCGGCGAATTGCCCGCGGCCATTGCCGTGATAATACTGCGGCTTCATCTGTAAGGGTTGACCGCGACTCTCGCGCGAATCGGTGATGTGCCCGTTGGCGATCACCACGTCGAGGTTGCCGTCCAGATCGGGATCGAGAAACTGCGTTCCGAACGCAACCATCGGCAGGCTCGTGTCGCGCAAGCCCGAGTTCTTCGAGGTCTCGACGAACAGTCCCCCCTGCTGCTGGATATACAGCGAGTTCGACTCCTCGTAGAAATTGGTGACGAACAAATCGAGCAGCAGATCGCCGTCGACGTCGCCGCAGGCGATCCCCATTCCCGAATCGGCGTTTCCATCGACGTTGAGAGCGAGTCCCATCACCGGCGCTTGTTCGGAAAAACGGGGAAGCGGATCGTCCGCGGCGGTCTCATTCAGGAAAAAGAAATTCGGACCGACGTCGTTGGCGACGTACAAATCGAGCGTTCCCGAGCGATCGAGATCCCAGGCCACGATGCCGAGACCGCGGCCGCGAACGTTTGCGATTCCGCTCGCGGATGAAACATTTTCGAACGTCCCATCGCCTCGATTCAGATGGAGTTGATCGATCTCCGGCGAAAACGACTGCGGCGGACAGGCATAACGCACCCCCTCGGCCGTCTTGCAGACGCGCGTGAACAGATCGGGATCGGTCATGTAGTTGACGTCGTACAAGTCGGGCAGCCCGTCGCCGTTTAAGTCGGCGATCAGGCAGCTTGTAGTCCACCGTTTGTCGTCGAGTCCCACCGACGCGGTGACGTCGGTGAATGTGCCGTCGCCGTTGTTTTCGTACAGGCGGTTCCGATCGATGTTGGCGATGTACAGATCGGGAAACCCGTCGCTGTTGAAGTCGCCGACGGCCGCCCCCTGGCCGAAGCCGCTTTCGACAATGCCGGCAGCGGCGGCGACGTTCTGAAAACGATCTCCGCCGCCGTTGCGATAGAGGGCGTCCAGATGCGTCGTCTGCGCGGGATTGTTCGGCCAGTCCGAACCTTGCGTGAAATACAAATCGGGCCAGCGGTCGAGATCGAAATCGATCACGGCGACGCCGCCGCCGTTGAACTCGAATGTCTCCCGCATGCCCTGCGTGAGAGGGTCGCGTCCGCTGAAATAAGAGAAATCGATCCCCAGTTCGGTCGCAGATTCCTCGAATTTGATGCCGGGGGGAACGTCACCTTCGACGATGGTTTCAGCAGTATCCGGTGGCGAGATGCTCGACACATCGGGAAGCGGATACTCCGAGAGATCGATCTTGAGGGCCGGATTAAATTCCGCTGGGGATCGCTGCAGCGGAAGCTTCGCCAGGGTCGGCTTGAGTTCATTCACCTTTTCCGCCAGCATCCGGTTCGACGGCTGATGTTGCGACGCGATGCGATACCAGCCATACGCTTCCCAGATAAGTCCCAGTTTTTCGGCGAGTTGAGCGGCGTTCGTCAGAGAGCGGAGCGTCTGGGGATTGGAGGCATCGGCGGAGAGCGCGGCGTACGACGTCGAAATGTATTCCCGCAACAGATTCCCGCGGCGAGCAAACGCCAGGGCCGAGTCGCGCTCGTCGAGCGAGGCCAGGAGTTGCGACAATTGATAATTCGAATACTGCTGATCGGCATCGC
Organism: Planctomycetaceae bacterium; assembly: GCA_040881995.1. Lineage (GTDB taxonomy): Bacteria > Planctomycetota > Planctomycetia > Planctomycetales > Planctomycetaceae > JAQCEJ01. The sequence goes on along the minus strand of JBBECD010000234.1, from coordinate 49,306 downwards.
GACGTACCGATTCCCAAAAACAGCGGACTGCCTCGCGCGTGCGTCCGCAGCGCTGACAGTACATTCCCCGCAACAACCAGATGTCTGAATATCCATCCAACGACGTTCCGAGCCGGGCATGATACGCCTGAAATTCCCGCAGGTCGTTCATCTGCATCAGAAAATTCAGAACGACCAGATGCGGTTTCGGCAAATGCGGCATCTTGACAGCGGCCTTTTTCGCAAACGCGATTGCGCCGGCGGGATCGTCGGCCAGAATTCTTATGTCTGCCTGACAGATCAACTCCAGAGCGTCATCGGGAGCCGCTTCGATATACGGAGGGGCCTCTTTGACATCAGCCAGCAGCCGGTTTCCAATGGAAAGGACGACCAGGTGAATGACCGCCACTTTGTCGTCACCGATGAGTTTCAGGCGATAAGGAATCAACTCGCGATACTGGCCGGAAACTCCCAGAACATACGCCATTCCGTCCATGGCGAGAACGTCATCGGGATCTTGCGCCAGGCAGCGGCGAAACTGCTCCTCGGCCAACGAGAGCCGTTTCTTGTCGAGCAGATAAATGCGTCCCGTATTCCGCCGCGCCGCCACGGCATCGGGACTGCCGTCGTCGGGAATCCGGTCGAAAAAGGCAATGGCCCGGTCGATGTCTCCCTGTTCCTTCGCCGCTTCACCGGCAATGACGAGAGCCGCGGACGAGTTGGCCTCGCGATCCAAAACCCGCAACGCCAACCCCTCGGCGACGTCGTATTGTTTTTTGACAAGCGCCAACTGGGCCTTTTGCAGCAATGTTTCGACCGGTTCGCGAGAGAACCATAGCGCAGCCCCGATGACGCCGGTGGTCGCAACGATCAGGGCAATCATCGCACCGAACCGGTTGATTCGGCTGGTTGGTGTTGAGGCCGGTTTGGATGTTGGATCATGAGGAGGCGAAGATACCACCGCTTGAGTCCCGAGTGGTTTAAGCGAATCGAAAGCGATAACAACAGTTGACAAAGGACATCGTATAGAAGGCACATATCAACTGTCGAGTGGCATGTCGTTGCCAATCGCGGATCGAATTCACTTGCCTCCCTTTTCCACCCTCTCAATAAACGCATCAAGATGCCGCACGTACTCCGCCGACAACCAATCGTTGTGGCCGGCCCCTTTGATCTTCACGAAATACTTCGGATCGTTCGCCGACTTGAACAGCGCCTCGCCCGAAGAAAACGGTATCGTAGCGTCGGCGTCGCCGTGACTTTGCAGCAGCGGGCCTTTATAGTCCGCGATTTTCGCGGCGGAATTGAGTCTCGATTTCGGAACGACCCACGACAACGCCGGGTAATGCACATGGGCGATGTCCCGCAATGAAGAGAACGTGCTCTGCAGAATCAAACCCCGCGGCGGCGATTCCGCCGCCAACTGCACCACAATCGCTCCGCCGAGCGATTCACCCATCAGATAGATGTCCGCTTCGTCGACTTTAGCTCGCTTTGCCAGAAACGTCCGTGCCGCTCGGGCGTCCTGCAGCACTCCTTCCACCGTCGGCACGCCCGGACTGCGGCCATAGCCACGGTAATCGAAGATCAACGTCGTTGCTCGCAGCTCTCTTTGCAGGTACGTCAGCCACGACGTCCGCGATGCGATATTCCCCCCGTTGCCGTGAGCCAGCAGGATGACCGCCCGCGGATCTTCGCAGGGACAATACCAGCCATGAATGCGGTTGCCGTCCTCCGCTTCGAACGAGGCGTCTTCAAATTCGAGGTTCTTCGGTTCCCAGTTCCCGGCGGGATATTTCGACGGGAAGAACAACAACATCTCATCGAGCGACCGGGTGGTCTTCGGTTTTTTGGATTTCAAGCTCGATGACGAAAGCGAAGGGGAAGCCGAAAACAATTGCGCGGATGCTTCAGCCATCACACCGAGCGAGAATCCACAGACGACCAGCGGAATGACCAGTCTTGACGCGACCATGATTGGACTCCGGAGGAATAGAAAGAAGTGGAAATAGTCTGAAGCATGAGACGTGTCGCTCGACTCCGCATCTTATTCCGCCCGCCCGTGATCACCTAGACGAACCTGACGCCTCGGCCTGTACTTTTTGCCATTCGCAACTCGTTTTCCGGCCGACGCGGCGAAACGTCTCTTGCAGCGACTTCGAAAAAAAGTTATGAACCCCGGCCTGCAAAACTCAGGTCTATCTCTCGGCGAATCGCCGCCATTCCCATTTCCTATCCAGCCTCATTTGCCTTATCTCGCGAACGATTTCGTTCGTACGCCTCTCCACCACCTTTCACTCGCCTCTCGCCCACTTCGAGTTTGTGTTCACCCCGCCGATATTTCGTTTAACCTCACCCGCATTATTCATCTAATTATCCTAACACAACCTCTGTACGTAGCGATTTCCCGCTGAATTTGAGGCATTTTTAACAGGCACAACCGGTTGTGTTAGAGTCTCTAAATCATTTCTCTGTCACACATTTCATTGCGCGTGGCCGTTCCGGTGCACGTTGTGGGTTTCTTGTCGTTACGGCGGCATTTTGAACATTGAAGATCGAGGACTCTCCGTGATCAGACGCATAAGCAACCCCATTCGGACGGCTCGCGACGTTCAAATTCGCGTGTGGCATTGGCTGTTCCTGGTCGGGGTGGTCACCACGTTTTCCGGCTGCTCGCTGTTCGTGATGGCCGGCAAGATGCTCTTCGGCGATCCGTTGATCGTCTGCGATTTTACGTCGCAGACGCACGTGAATCTCGAGAAAGAGGGCAAAAAGGTACTGGTGATCTGCACGTCTCCCGAGGCGGTGAAATTGCATTGGCCGTCGCTCGATTACGACATTCTCGAAAAAGTCAGCCAGAATCTGAACTCGCGTGGCATCGACGTCGTCAATCTCGACGACGTGGCTCACTGGATCGACGACAACGGCGGAGAATTCGAACACCCTTCCGAACTCGCGGAGGAGTTCGATGCCGACTACATCGTGCACGTCGAGCTCAATCAATTCAGCTATCTCGAAGAGAACAGCCGGAATTTGTATCGCGGACGCGCCACGGGGAACGTGATGGCATACGAGGTGATCCGATCGAAAAAAGGGAGCGAGTCGAGGGCTCGCGCCCAACAGGTCTTCGCACAGGAATTCACCTCGGAGTACCCCTCGCTCCAGCCCATTCCCGCGGAACAGATCACCGATAAATCGTTCCGGCAGAAATATCTGGAAGAACTCAGCCGCGAACTTTCGCGAAAGCTATATAACTATCGCATGGAAGATACGTTCTAAGAGACTCTAACATAACCGGTTGTGCTTCTCGAAAACGCCTGCACGTTTGCAATAAATCGTGAGGCACAGAGGTTATGTTAGGATTTCTAAGAAACTCTAACACAACCGGTTGTGCCTGTTGAAAATGCCTCAAATTCAGCGGAAAATCGCCACGCACAGAGGTTGTGTTAGGATCATTAAGTGAGAGACTCGAACACAACCGGTTGTGCCTGTGAAAAATGCCTCGAATTCCAGCGGAAAATCGCTACGCACAGAGGTTGTGTTAGAATTATTTAGTCACGCGAGGTTTATGAAATGTTGAGGCAAAACTCGAATCACGCACTTCGGCCCGGCACCTGGCTGCGCATGTTCGCCTGCGGAGGTTTACTGATGCTGCAAACCGGCTGCAACTATTTTATTCTGCTCGGCTATCTCATCGGCGGCCCCCCGTCGATCGAACCCGATTTCGATATTTCAACGCGAAAGTCGTTTACCGACCGGGATGTGACCGTCGCCATCGTCTGTTATGCACCGACGGAACTGAAATGGGACTTTAGCGAAATCGATAACGAACTCGCCAAGTACGTTACGTATCGACTTCACGAGCATCACATTAAAGTGGTCAACCCCGATCAGATTAGCGCCTGGATCGACAAAAACCCCGACTGGGATCGCCCCGAAGAAATCGGCGAAGCGTTTAATTGCACGTACGTCGTCTACATCGACCTGCACGAATACAGCTTGTACGAAGAAAACAGCGCCAACTTGTATCGCGGCCGGGCCGAAGGCTCGGTCAGCGTCTTCGAGATGGATAAAGACGGTCACGGCGAAAAGATTTATTCGAAGGAAGTGATATCGCGGTATCCGCTCGCCGCTCCGAAATCGACGACTGAAGTTTCGTATCCGACGTTCAAAAAATTGTATCTGTCGCGGCTCAGCGACGAAATCGGCCGCAAATTCTACGAATACTACAACGGCGACGATATCGATGATGCGACGTGAGGGTCCAGAGTCGAGGGTCGAGGGTCGAGGGTCCAGGGCCAGAATTTTTGCTGTGCATTGACGGGGATTTGTGGAAGGATGAATGAGACGAAGGACGGCAAGAATCGGACTTGCCTGCTGTGGCCGGCGCTGCTGGCCTGCCTGCTGATCGCGGGATGCGCCTGGGAACGGTCGTATTTCCAGTTCGACAGCAACAATCGGCTGCCGTTCTTCGGTCTCGAATTTCGCTGGCCGCCGACCGCCCAAGTGGATCGACCGCGCGAGGACGCCGACAAAGACGTCGACGATGACGAGTCGGCCGCCGCGGCGAAGTCGAACCGCCGGCTGACGATACGCGCACAGTCGCTGCGTTGAGTCGCGTGGCCGATGACGGGATCGTCTCCCCTGCGTACGCGGAGTATCATGACGCCTCCCCAGACCTGCCCGGGGCGAAGAGGAATCGCTATTCCTTTTTTCGTAACTGGCATTGTCCAGAGTGGCGGGCTAAAATCGGAGCTTACGCAAAATGCAAAGCGAGATTTTTTGGCTCATCAAAAGGATGCCTTCCGGTGAGCGTAGGAACGTTCTAACGAAGTTCACGGCTATATCGAGACCGAGGAGACGATGACTGTGCAGGTTGCAATCGCTTGCCGACATGGGAGTATTTCCGCCGACGTTCAGCAGTACATCACCGAGAAGTCGGAAAAACTGGTTACTCTGTTCGAACGAATCACGGCGATTCAGGTGACGGTTGAATTCGTCAACCAACGCGTGCGAGTCGAAATCCTCGTCGACGCCGAGCATAAGCACAATTTTGTGGCTCACGACGAAGGGGGCGAAGGAGAAGAGGCGGCGGTCTCGTTCGACCGTACGCTGCACAAAATGGAACAGCAAATTCGCAAATACAAGGAAAAGGTGCAAAACCACCACCGCGGCGGCCGTCCGCCCGAGGAGATCGTCGAATAACGATCGCCTTTCTTTGAATCCGCGAACCGTTGAACGAGCGCATCTTCGCGAAACCGGATAAATCCGCTTTACAATTCTCGCTGGCCACGGGATTATTATCGATAGCGCTGCGTTCGCCCCGGCGAGGTTCGTCAATCCCCGGCGGCGGCGATGCAGGCATGCGATTCGTTCTGCCGCGACTGATGTGTGCCTGATGCAGGCGACATGCCGCGGCGGGAGCGGCGCGGTACGGCGGACGATCATCATGGCCATCGTCTAAAACGGCCGGTTGCCGGAAAAACTTTTCGCGGAGATTCAATTCAAATTGAATCGCGATACATGACAACCGACTGTCGAATGTGCTATTGTGCGGGTCTCTCAACAGATGATGATAAAATTGTTCTGACTCGAATTTTGTGTTGAATGCGATTCTCGGTCGAACCGCCCCGTTAACGGTTGCTCGCAACCGGCATGAACCTCGGCGGTATTCTTCCCGGCGAATTTGCAGTGAAAGTCGACCCAGTGAAAGTGGTCAAGGAGCCATGCATGAAGTTCAGTGACTTCGTGGTGCCGGAAGCGGTTATTCCCGACCTGACGGGGGAAAGCAAAGAAGCAACAATTCGCACCATGGTGGCCAGTCTGACAGCCAGCGGCCGCATCGAAAAGCAGCATGAAGAAAGCATCGTTTCAGCGATCATGAAACGAGAGGAATTGGGGTCCACCGGCATCGGACACGGCGTCGCCGTCCCCCACACGAAGCATCCGTCCGTCGATAAAATGATCGCGGCGGTGGCGCTTGCCAAAGAGGGTGTCGATTTCGCCAGCCTCGACGGCGAGATGGTTTACATTCTGATCTTGCTGGTGTCTCCTCCCGACCGTCCGGGAGACCATCTTCGAGCACTGGAAAATATTTCCCGCCATTTACGGAATTCAAACTTTTGTAACTTCCTGAAACAGGCAAAATCCAGCGAGGACGTGATGGATCTCCTGCAGGAGGCGGACAATAATCAATTGTAAACTCTCTGACGCAACCTCTATTCGCCGCGATTTTCTTCAAGACTCGCGGGATAAATAACAGGCACAAGCGGTTGTGTTAGCGGAATCGTATCATCTAACCCAACCTCTGTGCGTCGCAGTTTTCCTCAAGACTCGTGGGACAAATAACAGGCACAACCGGTTGTGTTAGATTCTTAAAATCCCCAGCGTGTCGACGGTCTTCATGTCGCATTATCCGGTCATTCAACGAGAAGTGACGATCAATGTGGAAAACGGACTCCATCTGGTGCCGTGCTCCATGATTGCTCAATTGGCGCGTGAAGCCCCGTGTGAGATCCGGCTCAGCAAAGGGTCGCAGGTCGTGGATGCCAAGAACATTTTCGACATTCTCACGCTCAGCGCCGAAAAGGGAACCATATTGGCGATTCAGGCCCAGGGAGAAGGCGCCGACGAATTTCTCGCCCGCTTAGGAGCCCTCTTTGACTCAAATTTTGTACCCAACGCCGCTGAAAATGTATAACGGCGCGCTTCCGCACCGCGGGGTTGAGGTTGGAGTTCCGTCGACACGGTCTCGCTTGTCTCCTTTCGGGTGTGTCCCTTTTGCGTCAGCCCCCGAGACAGGATTGCAAGATGTTGGTTAAACGAGGAATCGCCGTTTCGCCTGGAGTGGTCGCCGGCCCCGCCTTCGTGCTGGGGACGGAAGACTTCCGGATTCCTCGTCGCCTCGTCAAGATCGACGCCGTCGATTCCGAAATCGCCCGCTTCGAAATCGCTCTAAAACACGTCTGCGAAGAAATTTACGACAACCAGCAACAGGCCGCCACGCAACTCGGCGAGCAATACGCTGCGATTTTCTCCGCGCACCTGCAGATGGTTCAAGACCCGAAGCTGACGAACGAAATCATCACGCTGATTCGTGAGAAATGCTTCTCCCCCGAGTTCGCCTCCAGCCGAGTCCTGCGAAAATATGCGAAAATCTTCCAGAATCTCGGCAACAACTATCTCGCGGAACGAGCCGCCGATATCTTCGATCTCGAAAAACGGCTGCTGAAACATCTCCTCGGCGAGCGGCGGGAAGAGTTGATGAATCTTGCCGCCCCGGTCATTGTGCTCGCCCACAATCTCACGCCGAGCGAAACCTCCAAGTTGAACAAGAAGTTTGTGCTGGGCTTTGCGACGGAAGTCGGGGGTCATACAAGCCATACGGCAATTCTCGCGGGCGCGCTGGAGTTGCCGGCCATCGTCGGAGTCGGCGAGTTTCTCTCCGATGTCTCGGGTGGCGAAACGGTCATTATCGATGGCAACCAGGGGGAAGTCATCATCGATCCCGATGAGGAAACCCTGGCCCGGTATCGGCATGCGGAAGAACGTCAACGGTATGTCACCGCCCGGCTGGATGCCCTGCTGAAATTGCCCACGGAAACCGAAGACCATATCCCGATCACGCTCCTGGGAAATATCGAATTCCCCGACGAAGCCGAACATTGCACCTCGCGCGGAGCCGACGGCATCGGACTATACCGCACGGAGTTTTTGTATCTCGAAGCCGATCGCGAACCGACCGAAGAAGACCATTACGACGCCTATTGCAAGGTCTTAAAAGCCTATCCCACTCAGCCTGTGGTCATTCGCACACTCGATTTGGGAGCCGACAAGATCCCCAGCACGATCAACGGCGGGCACTGGTCCCCCTCCCCCAATCCGGAACTCGGTTTGCGGAGCATAAGGCTTTCGCTGAAGAATTTGCCGTTGTTCAAAACGCAGTTGCGCGCTATTCTGCGGGCGGCGGTGCATGGAGACGTGCGGATTATGTTTCCGCTGGTCTCCACGCTGATGGAAATCCGTCAGGCGAAAATGATTCTCGGAGATGTCATCGACGACCTGGAAGAGGCCCATCAGCAATTCCGTCGCGACGTTTCATTAGGTATGATGGTGGAGGTGCCGGCGGCGGCGTTACTCGCCGAAGAGTTCGCCAGAGAAGTCGATTTTTTCTCCATCGGCACCAACGATTTGATTCAGTACACGTTAGCGGTCGACCGTTCCGATCCGGCGGTCGCCGATTTATATCGATCGGGCGACCCCTCGATTTTGCGTTTGATTCAACACGTGGCCGGGGTCGGCAAGAAACACAACGTCCCCGTGACGGTTTGCGGTCAGATGTGTTCCGATCCCAAGTTTATGCCTTTATTGCTCGGAATGGGTTTGCGACAATTCAGCGTCACTCCGTTTTCCATTCCGGAATTGAAAGAAGTCCTGCGCCACACCACGCTCGAACATGCCGAAGCCGTCGCGGCGCATGTCATGAAATTCGACACGGCACGCGACGTCGAAAGTTATTTGCGAGGCGAACTGAAGAAATTCTGCCCCGATCTGGTCTCTTCGTAGCTCTCTCGTTCAATAAAGGCGACCGAACGACCGGCACGATCGATCACGAGATGACGACGACAATACACGCCTTTATGGTTGCGAAATCAGGGAACCGCGAATGCGATGAGCAGGAAACGTTGCGTCGGCGCACGACGCATTGTTTCGATGGTGACAGAGAACATTCCCGCCTTCCCCGTCAAATTTGATACACGTTTCATACAAGTCATTTCAGATTCTGCCGACGACGGCGCCGTTGCCATTGAACGCGCGGCGTCTCCACCGTCGGCCGGGTTTGAAACCGGGTTCTAACACAGTGCATATTCGTAATTGTTGCCGACTGATTCGGTGTCACATCGATGCAGACCGGCCTGACAGTTTTTTACAGCATCGAACGTCTGCGGATTTCACCGCGGTCGATGCGTCAGGCCCGACGTCCCGATGTGCGTTTTCTCTTTCCGCTCGGGGGACGGTTGTCGCCCCGCCGCGGAACGAGACCGAACGTCGTCCGCATTCTTCCGCCCCCGACGCCTTCTTCGGGCGCAAACCGTCGAACAATCCACATCACCGGGCAAGCGTGTCACCCACGCCCCGCGCCGGGGTGGATGCGGTTTCTCCCCGAAGTTCCGTCGCGGGCATCGATCGATCGGCCTCGCCCCCCGGCGAATTCGATCGACGGCAGAGAACGCAGACCGGCAACAGGAACGGCCATTCCAGACGTCACGACGCTTCATCGCGAAGCTTCACGACGGAGGCTGAATATGCACTAAGCAGCCTCCAGTTGTGAAGGAATGTCGATGAAGAAAGAGATGTTGATCAACGTCTTGCAGTCGGAAGAAAGCCGCATTGCCATCGTGGAAGATGGCATTCTCGAAGAACTCTATGTCGAACGCGGCAGCCTCGATAACCTCGTGGGGAACACCTACAAAGGCAAAGTCGTTAACATCGAGCCGAGCATTCAGGCCGTGTTCGTCGACTTCGGCGTCGGCCGCAACGGCTTTCTGCACGTCAGCGACGTCGAGTACCAGTACTACAAACACCTGATGCCCAACGGCCCCGGCAAAGACGCCGACGACGAGCCTCCGCGTCCGCGCGGAAAGCAGCGCCGCGTCAACGAACGCAGCGTGCGCAACAAGCCCCCGATTCAGGAAATCTTCAAACGCGGCAGCGAAGTTCTGGTGCAGGTCATCAAGGAAGGAATCGGTTCCAAAGGGCCGACGCTCTCCACGTACATCAGCATTCCCGGCCGATACCTCGTGCTGATGCCCGGCCTGCAGCGCGTCGGCGTCAGCCGCAAGATCGCCGACGACGACCTTCGCCGCAAACTCCGCACCACGCTGACCGATCTCAATCCTCCCGAAGGGTTGGGGTTCATCATCCGCACCGCGGGGATCGAACGCTCGAAGAAAGATTTGCAGCGAGACCTCAATTATCTGATTCGGCTGTGGCGGACGATCGTGCGCCGCATCACCAAGACCAACGCGCCGACGGAGATCTATGAAGAAAGCGACATGATCATCCGCACGATTCGCGATATCTATGCCAACGATATCGAATCGATCTGGATCGACGAACCGCAAGCGTTCGAACGGGCGCGGGAATTCATGAAGATCGTGCTCCCCCGTCACGTCAATCGCATCAAACTGTACGAAGGCCGCGAACCGATCTTCCACAAGTATCGCATCGAAGAAGAAATTTCGCGGATTCAAAGCCGGCATGTGCCGCTGCGCGGGGGAGGTTCGATCGTCATCGATCAGACGGAAGCCCTCGTCGCCATCGACGTCAACAGCGGCAATTACCGGGCCGACGACGACGCCGAGAAATCGGCGTATCAGGTCAATCTCCGCGCGGCGGAAGAAATCAGCCGGCAGATTCGGCTCCGCGATCTCGGCGGCGTAATCGTCAACGACTTCATCGACATGCGGGAAGAACGGCATCGCCGCGGCGTCGAGCGGGCTCTCCGCGAAGCAGTCGAGCGCGACCGCGCCCGCACCAAGATTCTGCGGATCAGCCCGTTCGGGCTGATCGAGATGACCCGGCAGCGGATTCGTCCGTCGCTCCGGCGGAGCGTCTACGAAGATTGCCCCTGCTGCCTCGGCATGGGTCACGTGAAAACCGCCGAAAGCATGGCGATCGACGTGATGCGGCTGCTGATGAACTCCGCGAACAACGAAGCGGTCGGCCGAATTTCGCTGGAAGTCCACGAACGGGTGGCCGATTTCCTCAACAACCGCAAACGTAAAGATATCACACAACTTGAAGACACATATGAAGTTAAGGTGACAGTCCACGCCCGCAGCGACGTCGGTCCCGAACACCTTATCATCCGTTGCCAGGACGAGATTGGCAGCGAGCTGAAATTTCTTCCGGTGAAAGACTCGAAATTCAGACACTGATTCGTTAATCTAGTCAAGAGTCGAGAGACAAGAGCCAAGAGCCAAGAGCCAGAAAAGACACAACGTGCATAGATGATTAGCCGCGACGCAACGCGGAGCGCTAATAATAACAAATAATCGCGATCGTTGAAAAAGGTTGAATCATGTTTGCAGTGATTGAAGAAGGCAGCCGGCAAATTCGCGTCCAGGAGGGTGAGCAGGTCACCATCGATTACCGCGCGAATGCGAACAAGGGGGACCAGATTACGTTCGATCGCGTGCTGCTGGCGAACGCCGGCGGCGCCAGTGCGATCGGCACCCCGGTCATCGAAGGGGCGACCATTCAGGCTGAGGTTCTCGATCCCGAAGCCAAAGGGGAGAAGCTCGAAATCCAGAAGAAGCGCCGCCGCAAAAACTACCGCCGCCACACCGGCCACCGCCAGAAATACACGCAAGTCCGCGTGACGGCGATCAACGTCCCAGGATTGGAAGTGGTTGCCCCGCCGGCAGAAACCGTTGCGACGCCCACATAATTTCGCACGTGATTGACCAGCGCCTGGCTGAACCCGTCTATAACGGATAACCAGCGTTTAACGCTGCCGCTCGTTTCCAGTGGCATGACGCATCGGTGGGGGCTGATCAGAATCCCTCAAATGCCTCGCACCAGATTCTCTGTTCTTTCAGCCAGCCCGCTGCGGGTCGACGTTCGGCCGCATGGAATTCTTCGATCACCGCTTTCAAGTCATCGAGGTGATCGATGTCGCGCAGCGGCTTGAGCCGCACGACCTCTCCCCTTCCCTGCAACATTCCGCACAATTGCTCGCACGTCTGCTTGCTGCTGTAAACGACGCTGGTCCAGACGTCGGCCGGCAACGGAGTCGTCCCGCCGAACAGATAGAATCCCCCGTCATCCGCCGGCCCGATGACAAACCGCCGCCCGGCGCTCATCTCAGCCATCGCTTCCAGCAGCAACTCAGCCGTGATCTGCGGCAAATCGGCGCCGAGAAACATCACTCCGCGATGCCGGGCGATGAGCTGATCGTAAACCCCCGCAAGACGCTCTCCCAAATCGCCGGCGGGCTGCGCGAGGCGATCGAAGTCCTGCCAGAGCGGATGCGACATCCCCTCCGGTTCCGCGACGGCCCAGTACGGAGTGACTTCAATCGACGAAATTTCCTTTGCTCGCTCTACCACGGCGGCGACGGCCTGTAACGACAGCCGATAACAGCGTTCGGCTTGCTCGACACCAATCTCCGCGGCCAGCCGCGACTTCACCGGCGAGAGGCCCGGCGTTTTCACGAAGATGGCGACGGCGATCGAGTTCCCTTGGTTCATGGCTGATCCGCATCACACTTGAACGTGGTCGATTGAAACGTAAAACGACCGCGCCACAGTTTCATCCATTCAGGAAACGCCTGCAAAACGGTGCCGATAAGGTGTTGCCGCGTCGTCTCCCACCAGCCGCGGTCGGCGTATTTGCGGGCGCTGGTGACAATGGTCCCCGCGACTTGCCGCACGGCGACTTTGTGCCGATGCGCCCGCCAGATGAGGAGATGGTCTTCCCCGAATCTCGCCGCGGTGTCGAATTCGCCAAGCTGCAGAAACAGCCGTTTCGACAGACAAAACCCCTGATCGCCGAACGGCAGCCCGAGTATCCGCGAGCGAAACCACACTCCCCAACCGTTGAGTGTCACCCCCCAGGGTCCATCATCGTCGAACGCGAGTTTGAGAAAATGTATCGCAGCGGGTTGCCGCTCTGCGGCTGCGCGCATCGCATGCGCCGCCCGGTCATCCACTTGTGAATCGGCGTGCAGAAACCACAACACCGGCTGAGTCGCCTCGCGTGCTCCGGCATTCATTTGCACGGCGCGTCCCGCCGCGGAAACGATACGGCGAAACGGCGCATCGTGAAAATCATCTGCATGTTCAACGGCATCTTCCGTATCAACGAGAATCACCTCGGGGGCGAAACTCCAACAGCCGATCTGCGCCACCAGCCGCCGCCAACACGTTTCGCCGGGGCCGACCGGGATGATGACCGACAACGGAACATTCCGCCGGTACGTGTTCCCTGTTGGTGCTGACGACGTGACGTTCAAATGTTGGTCCGACTTTTAGAAGCCCTAACAAAACCCGGTTGGCATTTCCGTACCCGCTCAATTTTCCAATTCAACTTCGTCGTCCAGAGGGTTTTGTTAGAGTTACTTAGAATATTGAAGGTATGGCATGTTACAGAACCGGATCAGCAATTATTGTATGATGAAGTGGCCGGGGCGATCTGTCAAAGCGTCGACGCCGCCCGCACAACGTTTGCACCACCCCAGAATGAACCGTGACAGGAGCCCGGAATGAGCTTGCTCACGTTATTGCGTCAGAATCATCCTCTCTCCGAGGCCCGTCGGCAGGTGCAGATTCTCGAAGCCGACCAGCCGATTCCCCGCTTTGACGAACAGTGTGCCAGTCACGGCCTGCCGGTGCTGCAGGCGCAGGGGATCGAAATCCTGCAAATCAACGTCGGCAAGTTGTGCAATCAGACGTGCCGGCATTGTCACGTCGACGCCGGCCCCGACCGGCGGGAAATCATGACCCGCGAGACAATGCAGGCGTGTCTCGAGCTGCTGAAAGAATCGAACATCCCCGTCGTCGATATCACCGGCGGCGCACCGGAGATGAATCCGCACTTCCGCTGGTTGGTCGATGAAGCGAAAAAACTCGGTCGCCATGTGATCGATCGTTGCAATCTCACGATTCTGCTCGCCCCCGGTTACAACGATCTCGCCGAGTTTCTCGCCAAGCACCGAGTCGAGATCGTTGCCTCGCTCCCCTGCTATCTGGAAGAAAACACCGACCGCCAGCGGGGCGACGGGGTGTTCGCCAAATCAATCACCGCAATCAAACGACTGAACGAACTCGGGTACGGCCAATCACAAAGCGGCTTACAGCTCAATCTGGTGTTCAATCCGCAGGGAATTTCGTTGCCCCCGCCGCAGGAACAACTGGCCGAGGCATACCGCCGAGAACTCGCCGAGCGGTATGGCGTCGTGTTCAACGGGTTGTACACCATCACGAACATGCCGATCAGCCGATTTCTCGACGACCTGCTCACCACCGGCCGATATGAAGCCTACATGCAGAAGCTGCTCGACGCCTTCAACCCCGCCGCGGTACCGGGAGTGATGTGCCGGACGATGTTATCGGTCGACTGGCAGGGGAATCTGTATGATTGCGATTTCAATCAGATGCTGGAACTGGGAGTCGAACCGTCGCAGCCGCGGACGATTTTTGACGTCGATCTCGATTCGCTGTCGCAGCGAAAGATCGTCACCGGCCGACACTGCTTCGGCTGCACGGCTGGGGCGGGGTCGAGTTGCCAGGGGGCGGTGATGGTGGGGTGAGACTGCACTTGAATGAGTTCATCTATGGGGAGTAACTAAATGAGTCGTTATTGGGTAATAGCACCCGTGGAATCAAAACGTGCCGAACTATTCGATAACGTTTGGAACTTCGATCGTTCGAACGGGGTCATCTCGATCGGTTGGATGGAACTTGGAGACGTTTCTCAAATGTCTCGTGAGGAGCTCCAAGAAACTGTTACCTCCACATATCCTGAAAAACCGCCACAAACGAGATCCCTCATTTCGAATATGTTGTGGGCGTTCTACCATGAAATCAAGCCCGGCGACATTGTGATTGCGCGACGAGGTCGAAAGACACTCGCAGGGGTTGGAACTGTCACGGCCTCAAGCTTCTATTCGCAAGGCAAAAATCCATATTTGTCATCGAAAGATTACTCTCATTCGAATTTTCTTTCCGTGAGATGGCATGATACGCCTCAGAATATCGTTTACCCCACCGTTGTTTTCCTCATGCCAACAGTTTCAGAATTAACATCAGAACAATATGAACAAGTCATCGAAGGCAAAGCTGTTGAAACGGTGCCGACCGATGCGGATAAAACAATCGAGGATCACAACGAATTTGTACTCGAAAAATATCTTGAAGAATTCATCGTGAGCAATTTTCAAAGTATTTTTAAAGGCGAGCTGCAAATTTATGAAGATACGGATGGCATTGGCGGACAACAGTATCAGACAGAAATTGGACCAATCGATATTCTTGCCGTTTCAAAGGAATCAAATTCGTTCGTCGTCATAGAACTTAAAAAAGGCCGTCCATCAGATCAAGTTGTGGGACAAATCTTGCGGTACATGGGGTGGATAAAAATGAATCTTTGTGAAAAAGGACAGAGTGTACGCGGGCTGGTAATCTGTCGCGATCCGGATCCTAAGCTGTCCTATGCACTCGAGATGACGAGCAATATTGACGTGCGATATTACTCGATTTCTTTTAAGCTGTTAGACTCCCGATGAAGATGACTTATCGTTTGGCGGAAAAGGAACACGAATGAGCATCACTCTTGAACTGCCGCAGGATCTCGAAATCGAACTTTTAGCCAAAGCAAGTCGCCTTGGGATGAATTTGTCCGACTACATAGTACAGATTTTGTCATCGAGTGTTTACATCGACAGGATGCCCAAGACGGGGCCGGAACTTGTGAAATATTGGAAAGCCGAATCGCTCATCGGCACCCGTTCTGACATCACCGACAGTCAGGTTCACGCGCGCCAGATACGCGAGCAAGCCGAGCGCCGCCAGCGGATTTGACCGTTCGGCGAAGCGGGAGCTTCGAAGACCGTGCGTTCCCAAGCAGAGCATGGGAACGAGGGAAACGCGCCATTCCGACTCATCCCTCATCCCTCATCCCTCATCCCTTCTGATGAGTACCACGTCCCGCGGCTTCCGCACCGGCCACGAATCTTTCGACTCGGGTTGTAGAAACCAGCGATACGTCACCATGCCGCAGAGGAAGCCGCCGATGTGGGCCCAGAAGGCGATGCCGCTGGAAACCTCGGCTGCGCCCAGTTCCGCCGTGCCGCTGAGGAGTTGCAACAGGAACCAGATCCCCAGATACGTCACCGCCGGCAGTTCGACGAATAACGGGTAGAAGAAAATCGGGATCAGCGTGAGCACGCGGGCGCGCGGATACATCAACAAATACGCTCCCATCACCCCGGCGATGGCGCCGGAGGCCCCGACCGTCGGGAGAGTGGAGTGCAGGTTCGTCGAAAGATGCACGAGCGCCGAAACGACGCCGCACAACAGATAAAACGCCAGGAAACGAATGATTCCCATGCGGTCTTCGACATTGTCGCCGAAGATGTAGAGAATCCACATGTTGGAGATGAGATGCAGCCAGCCTCCGTGGAGAAACATGCTGGTGAGCAGCGTCCCATAGACTTCGTTGCCGACGCCGGCGGGCCGCTGTTCGGGCTGCGTGATCAACGCGGGGACGACGCCGAATCGTTGAAAGAACCCTTCGACCGCCTCAGGGGGGAGTTGCAGCTCCAGAAAAAAGACCAGAGCGTTGGCGAAAATCAGGCTCGCCATCGCCACCGGCAGATGTCGACTCGGTATCGTATCCCGGATGGGAAACATGGGGGCTCACTCCGTTAAGGATGAGGGATGAGGGATGAGGGATGAGTCAGAGGAAGTGTTTAGCTTTTTCCTTCGACTCGGAGATCGGCCCTCGCTCATGCTGAATGTGACGATAATATCTCTTTTAGCGTAACCTATCGTAACCGTCCGCGTTGGGGTATCTCAATCGCGACGCGGGAACGCGACGAAACCACGATTCAAAACCGCTCGATTGTTTCCGGCGAGGCCCGGCGACTACAATTAAAGCGATGGCGGCGGCATGTCGCATCGGGAAATCCCACCTGAGTCGACTCTTGTGCCAGAAAGCATGTGTCTCTTGAACCGGATTGTGCCATTGGAACTGATGCTCCAGGGAGAAGTCGGCGAAGTTCACGACATCGACGGCCGGCCGGAGACGGTTCTGCGGCTGAAGGAAATCGGTCTTCGCGAAGGAGTGCGGATACGGATGGTCTCGCCGGGCAAGCCCTGCATCGTCGCCGTGGGAGATCACCGTTTAAGTTATCGGGGAGACGACTCGGCGATCGTCTTAATCGAAGTGGCGTCCGACTCGCCGTCATGAATATCAAAGGGATGAATGGTTGCTATGTCTACCTCGCCCATACATTTAACGCTCGACCAACTGCTCGTGGGAGAGACCGCGACCATCATCGAGGTCAACGGCGACGACGCCGTCGCGGTTCGCCTGATGGAAATGGGGCTGACCGACGACGAGCCGATCAAAATGATCGGCAAGGCGCCGCTGGGGGATCCGCTGGAATTCGAAATTCGTGGATACCGCGTCTCGCTCCGTTCGACGGAGGCCAAACGGGTCCAGATCGCGCGAACGGCATGAAGGCAGCGGCCGTCCAGATCATCGAATGCTGCTTTTCCCAAAAATCCGACTCCTCCGGCTCGGATTTCGCCTCGGCTTTGCGTACAATGCATGCGGTCAACATTTTGAGACTGAATCGCAACAACGACGCAACCCTTTTCGCGGCTTATTGAACCAGTACGTTCCCCGCGAATGAAATCCGTCTTGCTTCGTTCGCGATCCCCGAAATAAATCCCCCCGCTGACCTTTTGGATTCCCCCGCCTTGAATATAATCACGACCCCCGCCGCAAAAAAAACGCTGACCGTCGTGCTTATCGGCAATCCCAACGTCGGCAAGAGCACACTGTTTAACGCGCTCGCCGGAATGCAGGCGCGCGTCGGGAATTATCCGGGGGTGACCGTCGAGAAAAAAATCGGCCGCGTGAAGTGGACCGCAACCGACGTGCGGCTGGTCGATTTACCCGGCACGTACAGCCTCTCGCCGCGGTCGCTCGACGAACTGGTGACCGTCGAGGTGTTGTTGGGACAGGTCGCCGACATCGGTCTCCCGGACGCCGTCATCTGCATCGCCGACGCCACCAATCTCGAGCGGAACTTGTACCTGGTGAGCCAGGTGCTCGACCTCAAATTGCCCTGCGTGCTCGTCCTCAACATGTGGGATCAAGCGAATAAACGAGGCATCGAAATCGACGTCGATGAGCTCGAACGCCGACTCGGAATTCCCGTCGTGCCGACGGCGGCTCATCATCGCGAAGGAACGAGCGAACTCGAACAGGCGGTGCATGCCGCGATGTCGCAGCCGGTCCCCGCTCCGCCGCGGCCGTTCGCCGAGCCGTTTTATCAGGAGTGCGAACGGCTCTCGCAAAAGCTGACGGAGTGGGGACAAACCGACGTCCCATTCTTTCTCGTCGAACGGCTGCTGCTCGACGTCGGCGGGACAATCGAAAGTCTGTTCGCCTCGCGGACGCAGAATCAACTCAATGGCTATTTGCACGCCGTCCGCGAACGATTGAAGGAACAGAACTGCCGCATTCCCGCCGTCGAGGCGAAAGTCCGTTATACCTGGGCACGGGAGACGCTGCGCGGGCTGGTGGAAATTCCCGTTCAAAAAGCGACCTCGTTCAGCGATCGACTCGACGGCATATTGACGCATCGTTTCGGCGGACTCTTGATTTTCGCCGGGCTGATGTTTCTGGTCTTCCTCTCCATTTTTCAATGGGCCGAACCATTCATGGAGTCTATCGAATCGGGGCAGGAAGCGATCGGCGGGCTGATCGCTTCGTCGGTATTTCCCGGTCCGTTTCGCAGTCTGCTCGTCGACGGGCTCGTCGCGGGGGTTGGCAGCGTGATCGTGTTTGTCCCGCAGATTGCGTTTCTATTTTTCTTTATCGCGGTGCTCGAAGACTGCGGTTACATGGCGCGGGCGGCGTTCTTGATGGACAAGATCATGACGAAGTTCGGGCTCGGCGGGAAATCGTTCGTGCCGCTGATGTCGTCGTTCGCCTGTGCGGTTCCGGGGATCATGGCAACCCGCGTCATCGAAAATCGCCGCGACCGCGTGGTCACGATTCTCGTGGCTCCGCTGATGAGTTGCTCGGCCCGGCTGCCGGTGTATGTGATGCTGATTTATGCATTTGTCCCGTCGGTCAGCTATGCGGCGGGCTGGATTCCCTTGCAGAGTCTGGTGCTGTTTTGCATGCTGTCGCTGGGATTGATCGTGGCGATGGGGGTGGTGTGGGTGCTGAAGAAAACGTTCTTCCGCGGCGAGACGCCCCCATTCGTGATGGAGCTGCCGCCGTACAAATGGCCCTCGCCGCGCACCGTGCTGTATCGTGTGTACGACCGTGTGAAAGCGTTTGTCGTGCGAGCCGGCACGCTGATTATGGCGACGACGATTCTCGTCTGGGCGGCTGGGTATTTTCCGGGCGACCGCACCGAATACGAACGGCTGCAGACGCAGATCGAAGAACTGGAAGATCAGCCTGCAGGCGATGGCACGGCGAACGCCATGCTGCCAACGCTGTACGACGCACAGAATCAAATGGCGGGCGAACTGATCGAACAGAGTCTGCTCGGGCGGATGGGGCATTTCATCGAACCGGCCGTCAAGCCGCTCGGCTGGGACTGGCGGATCGGCGTCGGCGTGATCGCGTCATTCCCCGCACGGGAAGTGATCATCGCGACGCTCGGCACGATTTACAGTTTGGGTGGCGACGTCGGCGAAGAAGACACCAGCCTGCAATCGGCCCTCAAGGAAGCCCGCTGGCCCGACGGATCGCCCGTGTATACGATTCCCGTGGCGATCTCGGTGATGGTCTTTTTCGCCCTGTGTGCCCAATGCGCGGCGACGCTGATGATCATCCGCCGCGAAACCAACAGTTGGCGCTGGCCGATTTTCACGTTCGTCTACATGACGGCGCTTGCATACGTCGCCGCGCTGGTGACGTATCAGGTGGGAACGGCGTTGCTGACGTGAGAATTGTGACGAACGTTGAAACGACAACAAAAGTATTTGTGGAAATCGACCCCAGCGGGGTCGCAGCCATTAGCCGGTGGTTGAGCGCAGCGACACCGCCGGTACGGCTTACCGAAATCGTAACCCCGGGTGCGCGACGCGCGACCCGGGGCTAATTGTTGCAATCCCTCCGGGATTGAAGACAGATTTTTCGAGTATCAGTAGACAATGGCGACGGCCTGCCGGAAAATGGGATTGGGCGTTGATTTCAAAGGAACATGTCGCATCCATGGATAATTGGCAAATACTCGCCGTGGGCTTGTGCATCGCGTGGGCGATTTCGATCGTCGTCCGCCGGGCGCTGGCGCTAAGGGGGGCTTCGGAAAAATCGGGGTGCGGCAGCGGATGTGGGTCGTGCTCTTCAAACAACCCGAACGCGCTGTCGAGTGGACCCGCAAAATCTTCCGCACCCGATGCCGGGTTCGTCCCGCTCGACGCCTTGCACACGATCGATCGTTGACGTCGAACGAAAAAGACGCCGGGAGTCGCCTCCCCGCGACTTTTTCGTAAGTGATTCTGCTTCCAGCGGGATGTCAGTTCGATTTCTCGACGATCTTGCCGACGGCTTTGAACTTCACCGGTTCGGAACGGCCAACGACTGTGACCTCGAACCCTTCCTGGAAGTCCCCCGGATCGTTCGGCGTGGTGAGCGTCAACGGCAGGATGTAGATCGCCTTCAATTCCTTTTCGGGATTGGGCAACTGCACCTGAAACGCTTCGCGGTTCGAGTCGCAGACGATCTTTTCGATGGCGAACGGCTTCTTCGATCGCAACACCACGTTCACCTTTTTCGTTTGACCGGGGACGAGCAGGCCCAGCGAAACATTGTCGGGGGTGACGGTGATATCCGACTCGACCTTGGCTTCAACAAGGATGGGAACCGTCTGGCCGTTGGCGTCATTGGTGACGATGGTCACCTGGCTCCGCAGCAGTCCGATAGGGGCGTCGGGCGAAATGGTGAAATGGAGTTTATAGTTCGCTTTTCCCTGGCCGCGACCGACTTCGATCACCTTGGCCGTGATAAATTCATTGCGGTTGATCACCTCGGTGATCGCCCAATCATCGCGGCCGGCGTAGGCGAGGTCGAGAATCTTTTCTCCGCCGAGCCCTTTTTCGACCGGGCCGAAGTTGGCGGCGCCCGGCGTGACGACAACGTCGGTGCGGATGTAAGAAGTGATGGGGATGCGGACTTCAGCGGGGAACGGCGCGTCGAACGTGACAATGACGTTCGAATCTTTGCGGTGACTGAAACGCTGGGTATCCATCGTGATTTCGATGGTAGTCGCTTCGAGACTCACCAGCGTCGTCTTCGCCGGAGTCGCGGCGGAGCAACCGCACGTCGTTTTGACGTTGGAAATGTGGACGTCTTCTTTATAAAGATTCTTGAGCTTCAATTGAAAGCGGGCGTCGGAACCTTTGGCGATGGTGCCGAAGTCGATCTTCTGGTGCTCAAACATTTTTTGAGCCCAGGATAACGTTTCGTTGCCGTTCCGGGCAATGTCCTGCGCCACCTGGGTTTGGGCATATCCGACGGCGGGCGCACAGCAGCAGACCGAAAAAACCGACAGCAGCATCACTCGATACGACATGGGCATGGTGCTTTTCTCGTTATCGTTAAAGCAATCTCAAAAACCGCCGAGACGTCCCCACGAGCCTTGGACGAATGGGGGTTCTGATACGTTAACCGGAAGTTGAGATAAGTTTTAAGGAGATTCCCTATCCAAGGTATCGCAACCAGCGGGGTCGATGCAAATCCTTTACACCGAAAATTCCTTACGCCTCATCGGCTAATGCCATTTTGGAAGTTAGTACGCGACCGTCAAAATGTCAACGCTTGTGATATTTCGTACGACCCGATCCGACAATTGCTCCTAACCCGAATAGTCTTCGCTCCTTAGACTTTACCAATTCGACACAGCTTGGCTGATGCGCAGGAGTTGAATGCTGCGGAGGACGAATGAGTTTTTCTGCGCCGAACTCCCGCGCTGATCTGCCGACACGCGTAATTTACAAAATGTTGCTTCAGGGTCCAACCCCGATCTTGAATCGTCCCGGCGCGAGGCGGAACACCCGTCCGGCCCGCACAATGTGCACAACCGTTCGATTCGCTCAATCCATTAATTCGCAACGACTTGAGCGCCCGGATACAACGGGCAAATCGTTTGTGTCGTGCAGGGCGCGAGAGTTTTGGAAGTCAGCCCGCACCGGGCTGACTTCCGCGAGGAATCGGGCCTTCGCGATCCGATGGAACTCCGGAACGATGTGCGCTGCCGATCCACCTGTCGCGATCCGTATTCGATGGGGCGACGCCGCACACATCTCACCACACCTGGGACACAGCACACATATTGATGAAGCGATTCGCATCGAACATCCGAGCGACAGTGAGTAACGCTGATCAACTCGTGATCTTTTGATCGTGAACTTCGTCCGAATTCACTACGACTCAAAGGATTTAATGACATGTTGAGGAATCTGCGCAGCAAGGCTGTGGGGATGCTGATCGTCGGGACGATCCTCTACGCCGGCGAACACTCCACCGTCGCCTACGGTAGAAACTGGGGAGGCTCTTCCGGCGGAAGTTCCGGATCGCGCGGCGGGTCGTTTGGCGGTTCGGGCGGATCGCTCGGCACCTATTTCGGAGGCTCGCTGGGGGGGGCTTCCGGCGGCGTTTCCCGCGGTTCATTCGGCGGATCCTTCGGAGGCTCTTCGGGGGGAGGCCGACTCCGCAGCCGATGGGGCAGCCTCGGATCTTCCGGTGCTTCCCGCGGACGCTCGGGGGGCAGTTCCGGCTATGTCCGCGATCGACTTCGCTTGCGCGGGGGATCTTCGGGTTCCATCGGCCGACGCGGCGGCAGCAGCGGCGGATCATCGGGAGGCAGCAGCGGTGACGGCTACTTCGTGGACGGGGACGATGGTTACTATTCGTCCTTCGGCGCGCCCGATGAACCGTACGATCAATATGCCCCGATCGAACAGGGACCAGCCACGCATCCGGCACCGATAACCGAACCGATGCCGCTCGACGAAACCTCTCCGGGCGATCTGCCGAACTCGCCATTTGGTGAGGACGGCTTCGAACCCCTCAACGAAGGGACCGAACCGGGACCGCCTCCCGTGCCCGAAAATGGCGGCACATCAGCCGACTCGGCGTCGTATGTTCAACCCGCGCCGGGAAATCTTGGCCGCACTTATCAACGGCCGACGCGGCCGATTCCCGTGGAGAAACATCCGCGAACCGGCATGCTGGAAATCCGCGCTCCCGCCGACGTCGAAGTGACCGTCGAGGGTCTCAAAGGATACTACGGCGACGACAGCATCTGGCATTTCGAAAGCGAAAAACCACTCACGCCGGGCGTGCCGCATATCTTCGAAGTCGACGCCCGCAAGATCACTCAAGACGGTCGCCACATGAAGGGATACTGGAAAGTCCGGCTGATACCGGGACGAGTCGTCGAACTCGATATTTAGAGACTCTAACATAACCGGTTGTGTTTCTCGAAAACGCCTGCACGTTTGCAATAAATCGTGAGGCACAGAGGTTATGTTAGGATTTCTTAGTCTCTCGATTCGATCAAAGTCGCCCAACCTTACGTAAACTACGGACCCCTTGCATCGGTTACGACCGGTGCAAGGGGTTTTTTGTTGGCCGGGGCTCCCCGGTTGGCACGAGAATGAGGCCCGTCGTCTCGTCGCTGCTGTCCAACTTTGCCGATACTCCTGTTTGTAGGATGCCTGGGTTTTGTGGGAAACAATCGGTCTTGCACGGGTTTAGGACATCAATGTCACACGAAAGAATCGACTGGCAAGCGTCGGAAACGACTCCCGCCGCGGCAGAACCGGCAACGCCGCCGCGCTGGTCGAGGGTCGTTAAATGTGTGGTGAGCGTGTGGCTGGTGTTTCATCTGTTCGCGTTGATCGTCGCCCCGTGGTCGGTGCCGCCGTCATCCTTGTTGAGCGTGCAGTGCTGGGAAGTGTGCCGACCTTATCTCGAAGTCCTCAATTTGAATCACGGTTATCACTTTTTCGCCCCCGAGCCTGGACCGAGCCATCTGGTCCGTTACGAAGTCACTCGACCCGATGGCACGACGGTTGAAGGAATCGTTCCCGACCTCGAAACACATCGTCCGCGACTCGTGTATCACCGGCATTTCATGCTGACCGAATATCTCAATCGGCTGGCCCTCGAAGCGGATGAAATCGAGAATCAAAAAACTTTAAACGCCGTCGCCAAATCGTTCGCCGACCATCTCCGCGAGCAGCATAACGGCACAGCAGTGACGCTGCATCTGCGGCGGCATTACATTCCCAGTCCGCAACAAGTCATCGACAAGGTTCCGCTGAACGATCCCAGCCTCTACGCCGAACGCCCGCTGGGCCGGTTTTCGTCCGAGATGAGTCAAGAGACAAGAGTCAAGAGACAAGAGCCGGAAGAATAGATTCGACATCGGTTATAATAGCCGCGATGCGAAGGGTTTCCGTAGCGGAGCGATTATTTCCTTCTCCCTCCGGGAGAGGGAGAGACAACAAAGAAATGACCATGCCCGAATCGACACCGCGATTATCCACGATCGTTCGCAGTTACTTCGCCGACTCGGTTCAACAGATCGTTTCGGGCTGGGATCGCTTCTGGTTCACCCCCGCCGACCCGGCGACGCTTTCGATGATACGTATTCTCGCCGGCATGATGCTGCTTTACACTCACTTCATTTGGTTGTGGTCGTCTGCCGATTTCTTCGGTCCGACAAGCTGGATGCCCGCCGAAACCGTTCGCCTCGTCGAGACCGGCACGTACACGTGGAGCCATCTCCAATGGGCGAATTCGCCGATCGTGCTCTCCGCATCGCACGTCGTCGCCATCACCGCGTGCGTCGCGCTCACGCTGGGCGTCTGGGCACGCCCGGCGGCGGTCGTTGTGTTTCTGCTCACGGTTTCGTTCAATCATCGCATTCCGGGGGCGCTGTACGGACTCGATCAGGTCAACTCATTCCTGGCGCTCTACCTCGCCATCGGACCATGCGGGGCCTGTTATTCGCTCGACCGCTGGTTGAAAAACCGGTTTCAGCGCGTTGATCCAATCGCGATGGAACGCTCCGTCACGGCCAATCTCGCCGTTCGCCTGATGCAGATTCATCTCTGCGTGATTTATCTCTTGGCGGGCCTGTCGAAGCTGCAAGGGGCCGCGTGGTGGGATGGGACCGCGTTCTGGGGAGGGGTGGCGAGTCTCGAATATCAGTCGCTGGATTTGACCTGGCTGGCGACCTGGCCGTTGACCGTCAATCTTTTGACGCACGTCACCGTCCTTTGGGAACTGGCGTATTGCGTGCTGATCTGGCCGCGACTCACCCGCCCGGTTGTGTTGCTGCTGGCAATCTGCGTGC
This sequence comes from Planctomycetaceae bacterium, assembly GCA_040881995.1. Taxonomy (GTDB): domain Bacteria; phylum Planctomycetota; class Planctomycetia; order Planctomycetales; family Planctomycetaceae; genus JAQCEJ01. Next base: position 24,204 of record JBBECD010000234.1, on the reverse strand, counting down.
ACGGCGGCATTGCGCTGGCGCTCGGCATGAAGACGTTCGGACTGGCGATGCTGATCGCCAACGTGTCATTCATCGCGCCGGCGTTCATCCGCGCGCTGATCGACCGCCGACGTCAACCGCAGGAGAACGCTGCGTCAACCGAGTTGACGATCCGCAAGCCGCACGTCGCGTTTCGCCCCGCCGCCGAGCGCGCCCCACACCGCCGGGCGTCGTAGTAGGTATTCGACCCCGAACGGAGTCGCAGCCATTAGCCGGCGGTTGAGCGCGACACCACCGGAACGAGAACTCCGGATCATCTCATCGATCCTGGAGGAATCGTAGCAAGCCGATGGACGGTTCGGCGCTTTTAGCCCCCGGCGAGTCGCCGGGGGTGCCGGCGTGATGTTGCGGTGAACTGTCATGGCTGTTTTTACGTTGAATGGTATGATGTGCGAACGCACGATGAGCAAATGTACGGAGTCCGCCATGACGACTCAATTCACCGAACAGCATGAGGAATCGGCCGTTGACGTAACGCCGGCGTCGCTTGAATTCGGCATAGGGAATTCGCTGCTCGAACGAATCTATCGCGCAGCGGGACCGCTTGCCGGCGGATTGATGCTCGATTACACCGACTTCGTGACGGCGGGGCCGGCCGGTCCGGTGCTGGGACTTCTCGCGGGATACGCCGTCGGATACTGGATCAGCCGCATGTACGGTTTTTCGGGCACGGGCCGGGCAATCTTCGCGATGATTGCCGCCCTTTACTGTGCCATGCCTTTCACGAATCTCCTTCCCTTGGCAACAATCATCTCCGCCGCGGCGAGGTTTTTTCATGAGCCGATGGCAGCGACTCCGTTGGAAGAGATTTCGCCGCAACTCTTGCCGACAAGCGAGAAAGATTCGAAGCCGACTGATTCGTAAATTCAAACGATTGACATATCATGTATCGCAAAATGCAGGAATTCAGCCGAGGCCTTGAATCGAAACTTTGGAATTCGCTTAACGCCGTGTCCTTGTGGGTGATCAATCATCCCAACTTTCTTTTGCTGGCTGCCGTCACTATTTGGCCGACGCTGTTTTTTGTGCAGCATCGATATCGCCCCGATCCCTACCAAATCGATTTCATCAAAATCGCTGGAACAGTGCTCATAGCGTGGCTCGGTTGGCCGTCGCATCTGTTTGTCTTTTATACACTCTGGGTGACGAAAACCGGATGGCGACATAAGCTCGTTGCGATTGCCGTTTTATTGGCTTTGCCGTTTATCGGAGTTTATTTCGTCGCACGCTGGTTGAGTAAGACCCCGCCGTGGATTGAAGGATCACGTAGCGTTTCGCGAGTTCATTGACTTACGCAAACCGCAGAAAACGCTCCGCTGCGGAAACGCTTCGCGTCGGGACGGGCGGAAAAGGCACCCTCACCCGGCCGCCAAGCGGCCCACCTCTCCCAGAGGGCGAGGTGTAAAATCTTACTCCCAGTCTCCCAGTCTCCCAGTCTCCCAGTCTCCCAGTCTCCCAGTCTCCCAGTCTCCCGGTCTCCTTGTCTCTTCACACCCTCTCCGTGCCATCACTGGCCACGCGCATCAATATCCATTATCATATCCCTCACTCAATCTCCCCCCAATGGGTCGAACACACAAGGAGAACTCCGATGCGAGCGCTTGCCGTGACGGGCTGCGTGGCAGCCATTCTGCTTCTCACGAACGCCTGGTCGAATTCGAACAATCTGCTCCCTCAGGTGGCGACGGTCGACGACCTGGAAATCGACGTTGAAGAGATCAATCCCTGGACCAATCTCGAAATCAACAACCGCGTCGAGAACTTTCAGTTCGCCATCGTCACCGACCGGACCGGCGGCGCGCGGGCCGGGATTTTTGAAAGCGCCGTCCCCAAGATCAATCTGCTGCAGCCCGAATTCGTGATCTCGGTCGGCGACCTCATCGAAGGGTCAACCGAAGATCCGCAGGTCTTCAATATGCAGTGGATGGAATTCGAAGGGCTCGTCAAACAACTGCAGATGCCGTTCTTCTACGTCCCCGGCAATCACGACATCAGCAATGTGCCGATGCAAAGCGAATGGAACCGCCGGTTCGGTCGCAGTTGGTATTCGTTCAAGTTTCACGACGTGCTGTTCATCTGCCTGAATACCGAAGACGAGAAGAGCGAAGAAAAACGCGACTACTATTTCTCGCAGGAACAGCGCGATTGGCTGAAAGAAACGCTGGCGGAAAACACCGACGTCCGCTGGACCTGCGTGTTCCTGCACAAGCCGGCGTGGACGTACGACGGCAGCAAGTTCGAAGAACTCGGCTGGACCGACGTCGAAGAATCGCTGCAAGGACGTGGCTACACCGTCTTCTCCGGCCATCGGCATACCTACAAGCGGTTCGAGCGCCACGGCATGGAATACTATATGCTCGCCACCACCGGCGGGGGCTCGGACCTCCGGGGCAAAGACGCCGGCGAATTCGACCACGTCGTCTGGGTCACGATTAAAGAGAAAGGCCCCGTGCTCGCCAACTTGATGCTCGACGGCATCGAATCCAAAGAAATCGGCCTCAAGTGACGAATTCATAGCCGCAAAAAACGCAAGAGGCCACAGAAAGACAAACCGTAGCGCCGGTCGTGTGCGAGGCGTTATCCTGCCCCTCTTTTTGTGCCACTTTTGCGTTTCATTGAGGCCATTCTCTTCTCCCTGCCTCGGTCACTCTGCGGTGAAACGCCCTCATGGATGATTCCTCTCCCCAGCCGGGATACCTCACGTCGCCGCCGGAGATCAAAACTCTGCCGCCGGGGATTCCGTATATCGTCGGCAACGAGGCGGCGGAGCGGTTCAGCTTCTACGGCATGAAGGCGATTCTCGTCGTGTTTATGACGCGATGGGTCATGAATCACGCCGGCGAACCCGATTACATGACCGACGAAGAGGCCAAAGGCTACATGCACCTCTTCGTGGCGGGGGCGTACCTGTTTCCGGTCTTCGGTTCGATTCTTTCGGACGTCTTCTGGGGCAAGTACCGCACGATCATTATCCTTTCGCTCGTCTATTGTCTCGGGCATCTCGCTTTGGCCATCGACAGCACGCGGATAGGGCTGGCCGTCGGTTTAACGCTCATCGCCATCGGGGCCGGGGGGATCAAACCGTGCGTCTCGGCTCACGTTGGTGACCAGTTCGGCCATCGCAACCAACATCTGCTCAGTCAGGTCTTCAACTGGTTTTATCTGGCGATCAATTTCGGAGCCTTCATCTCCACGCTGCTGACTCCCGAACTGCTCGAGCATTATGGGCCGCACGCGGCATTCGGCGTCCCGGGTTTGCTGATGTTGTTGGCGACGTGGGTTTTCTGGCTGGGGCGGAACACGTTCGTCCACATTCCCGCCGGCGGAAAAGGCTTTCTGCGCGAATCGTTCAGCCGGGAAGGGCTCGTCGCGATCGGACATCTGACGATCCTGTACGTCTTCGTCGCCTGCTTCTGGTCGTTGTACGATCAAGGAGGCTCGGCGTGGGTGTTGCAGGCCGATCTTATGGACCGCGTCTGGCTCGGCCGCGAATGGAAACCGGCTCAGATTCAGGCGGCGAATCCGATTCTGATTTTGCTGTTCATCCCGCTGTTTAATCTCGTCGTGTATCCGTTATGCGCGAAGGTGATCAAGGTCACGCCGTTCCGCAAAATCGGCACCGGGTTCTTTTTGATGGCGGCGACGTTCTGGTTGACGACGCGCATCGAACAATGGCTGCAAGCGGGCGAGCACGTCCACATCACCTGGCAGATTTTCGCGTACGTGTTGCTGACGGCGTCGGAGGTTCTCGTCTCTCCCACGTGTCTCGAATTCTCGTATACGCAAGCCCCGCGGAAGATGAAATCGTTCATTATGTCGCTGTATCTGCTCTCGGTCTCGGCGGGGAATCTGTTTACGTCGTTCGTCAATTTCTGGATCCAGAACGACGACGGCAGCCTCAGCCTCGCCGGTGCCGACTATTACTGGTTTTTCACCAAACTGATGTTCGGTGCCGCCGTGCTGTTCTGCATCGTCCCCTGGATCTACCGCGGCCGGGAGTATGTGCAGGAGTGAGGTCCGAGGTTTGCCTTTAATCCTTCTCCCTCTGGGAGAAGGTGGCCGCAGGCCGGATGAGGGTGCTTTTGAAGAAGTCAAGAGACAAGAGTCAAGAGCCAGAAAAAGGCACCCTCACCCCGGCCCTCTCCCGGAGGGAGAGGGAGAAAGAGTGGGTCAGCGCGACGTACCGTCGCTCGACGCCACCCTGCAAGACTTTTCCTTTCGGACTTGTCGCGGCGTGGGTGAAATCCTACAGTTCAGGCGGAATGCGGCGAAGTCCTCTCCCCAATGCTATCAACTTCACAAACCATAAAACGATCAAAAAGGATGTTCCCATGTCCCTCCCATTCGGTTCAAAACACGGACAATCGGCCTGGTGCGTCTATTGCGCGTGGGCCACATTGATCACCGGAGCACTGTTTCTCGCCGGCTGCGGCGGCGAGAAGGACGGCGAATTCCGCGAATACTCCGCCGACGACCAGAAAGCGGAAGAAAAGGCGATCAAAGAAGCCGCTCACGATCACGACCACGATCACGGCCACGGGCATGGTCCGCACGAGGGACATTTGCTCGAACTGGGCGAGCACGAATATCACGCCGAGGTGGTGTTCGACGGCGCCAGCCGCAATTTGACCGTGTACATCCTCGGTGCCGACGCGAAGTCTCCGCTGCCGATAGCGAACGACGCCGTCGTGTTCGAACTCGAAGAAGGCGAGGACGAACTGGAACTGGCGATCACCGCGGTCCCGCTGGAAGGCGAGCCGGAAGGAAAGTCGTCCCGCTTCGAAGTCGCCGGCGACGCCGTCCCCGAGCGCATCAAATCGGAAGAAGATCTCGAAGGCCACCTGCACATCACGATCGAGGGAAAGGAATTCGAAGGCGAACTGCACCACGACGGCGATCACGAGCACGGTCATGAAGATGACCATAAGCATGAGGAGAAATAGTCCAGGGTCCAGGGTCTAGGGTTTAGAGCCAGAAATAAGAGTCGCGCGGCGCGAGCAGGTGCCGAAGTGCATTGCCTTTATCTGGCCCTGGACCCTCGTCCCTGGACTCTCGACCCACTCGCGGCTTGCCGCGAGTGGGGATTCCGGGATAACATGTGTTAGGCGTCTCCTCGTCTCATAGTTCCGGAGGAACGAGCACATGGTTCATTCGAATTCGTCCGGGAGGCCGAGCGCGGTCTCTTTCACTCGTGATATGCGTTCCCAATATATGGTTTCACACAATCCGTCGTTCACAAGATTCCGTCGCGGCAGATTGGTCCCTCGCACATGGCTGATCGTATTCTTCGGTCTGCTGCTGGGGCTCATCACCCTTCCCGCCGACGCGGCGTTCGCCGATGCCGGTGACGATCAGTACAATCTCGCGGCGGGATTGCACAAAAAGGAACTCTGGAGCGACGCGGCCGACCAGTTTCGGATTTTCTTCAAGGATTATCCCGATCATCGCCGCACTCCCGACGCCCAATTGCGGATGGGATTTTGCCTCCTCAAGCTGCAAAAACCCGAAGAGGCCCGCGACTTTCTCCGCGCGTTCGTGAAGAACAATCCGCAAAATAAATATCTGGCGGACGGAATGTATCTCGTCGGCGAGAGCAGTTATCAGTTGAACGACCTCAAGGCCGCCGAGAGCGAGCTGTCCGCCTTTGTGACCAAATATCCCGACGACGAAAATGCCGAACTGGCGTTGGTTCATCTTGCCGATTCGCAGTTTCTGCTTCAACAGCCCGACAAAGCGAGTCTGAGCTATCAGAAATCCCTCGACCAGTTTCCGCAGGGCAAATATATCGATGAAGCCCGGTACGGGCTCGCTCGCTCTTACGAATCGCTGAAGAAAGTCAAAGAAGCCGAGACCATTTATCGGGCGCTCGCGACGAACGCCGAAAGCGAACGTGCCGATGATTCGCAAAACCGTTTGGCGTTACTCCTGTTTGCCGACAAACGATATCAAGAATCGGCCGCCGCGTACGACGACCTGGCTTCCCGCTTCCCCGAAAGCCCGCTCGCCGCGGAAGCCGTGCTGAGCGCCGGTTCGGCGTACTATCAAACCGGTGATTTTGCCACCGCGCTGGCCCGTTACGACAAAGCCGCGGAATCCCCCGAACATCTCGTGACCGCGCGGCTCGGCAAAGGGCTCAGCCAGAAATCGCTGAAGCAATATGCCGACGCCGCGGCGACCTTTCAGCAAACCTACGAAGCCCATCCCGACAATCCCGTCGCCGAGCGGCTGTTGTATTACTGGGCCGACGCCGAGTTCAATCAGGGGGCATGGGAACAGGCGCGGACTCATTTTCTGGAGGTCGTCAAACGCTGGCCCGCAGGGCAGTTCGCCGACTTCAGCCTGTACAATGCCGCCGAAGCGTCGCTGTTCAACGGGCAACTCGACGAGTCTCAACAATTGATCGACCGTTTCGCCGCGGAGTATCCGAAAAGCGGCTTGCGCTTTCTGGTCGAGTTGCTCCGCGGGCGGCTGCTTGTCGAGCGCGGCGGCGACGAGCAACTCAAGCAGGCACTCGTTCATTTCAACAACGTCCTCAACGAAAGCACGATCGCGCGCACGCAGATGATGGCCCGCCGGCATCTCGCCGGCACATATCTCAAGCTCGGCGATAACGCATCGGTTGCGACGGTGCTCGAACCCGTCGTCGCCGACGTGAAGGCGAACGGTTCGAAATCCGAATTCGTCGACGTGCTGATCGTCCGCGCCGAAAGTCTGCTCCGCGAGAAGAAATATGCCGAAGCGATCGAGTCGGCGTCGGATTATCTCAAATTCCTCCCCGAAGGCTCGCAGGCCGAAACGGCGATCGCCGTCAAAGCGATCGGGAACACGCACCTCGGCGACGACAACGCCGCCCAGCACAACCTCACGATTCTTTTCAACAAATATCCCAACAGTCCGACGCTGGCTCAGACCGCCTATGTGATGGCCGACATCAACTACCAGGCCCAGAAGTGGGATTTGTCGGGCAAGTTGTACGCGACGCTCGCTAAGCTGGGGACCAGTTCCCCGTACCATGCGCAGGCGTTATCGGGCGAAGCGTGGTCTCAGTATCATCAAGGGAAATTCGAACCCGCCGCTGCGTTGTTCGCCGAAGCCGTCAAGCAGCACCCCGACGACAAATCGGCCGCCGAAGCCGCATTCATGCAGGGGAAGTGTTTCGAATCGGCCGATCGTCTCGACGACGCCATCGCCGCTTATGGCGTCGCTCTGGCGAATTATCAGCCGACGCGAGAAGCTTACCTCTCGGGCTTGCAGATCGCCCGGCTGCACGGCCGCAAGGGGGAAATCGACAAGTCCGACGCCGCGTACGAAAACGTACTCAAGGTCTTTCCGAAGCCCGACCGTCTCGATATGTTGCTCGAAGAATGGGCGATGCTGAATTACGAGGCCGAACGCTTCCAAAAATCGGACGACGTCTTCCGCCGCCTGATCGCCGAAACTCCCGACAGCGAACTCGTCGACAACGCCCGCTTGAGTCTCGCCGAAAGCGATCTCGTCGCGGGCAAACTTCCCGAAGCACGGCAGGTTTTTCAGGAACTCGAAGCCTCGCCGAAGTCCGACGCCGACGTCCAGGAGATTTCGCTGTACCGGCTGATCGGCGTCACGATCGACCTGGAAGAGTGGGACGAGGCGGCAAAGTGGTCGCAGCAACTCGAGGCCCGTTTTCCCGAGAGCGAGTTCATCTGGTTCAGCCGATTCCAACGCGCCGAAGCGCTGTTTCACCAGGGCAAGATCGACGAATCGTTCGCCGCGCTGAACACTCTGAAAGCCGAAAAGCAAAACGAAGCGGTCTCGCAAACGCCCTGGTTTCCGCGCGTCTTCATCCTGTTGGGGGAAATCCATCTCCGGCGGAAAGAATACAGCGAACTGACCCCCCTCGTCGATGAATTAAAAGCCTGGGATCCCGATTCGCCCTTCTTGTATCAGGCGTACGAAATTCAAGGCCGGTCTTTCAAGAATCAGGCGAAATTCAAGGAAGCGATCGAGAGCTTCAAAAAAGTGATCGAAGATCCCGACGGCCGGTCGACCGAAACCGCGGCCAAGAGTCAGTTCATGATCGCCGAAATTTACGTCCTGCAGAAGGATTTTCAGTCCGCGAAGCTGGAGTACCTTAAGGTCGATATTCTGTATGCGTTTCCCGAGTGGCAGGCTCCTGCACTCTACCAGGCGGCGATCTGTCACGAATCGCTGAAGGAAATCGACCTCGCCAAAAAAACGTACGCCGAACTCGCGAGAAAATTCCCCGACAGCGAGTACGCCCCCAAAGCGACCGAGCGACTCAAGGAACTGGGACGATAGCCGAGGTGATGCGTCGGCACAACTCGTCTCACGTCAAAAACGTCACATTTTCGGTTTGATTCTCATCTCGACCCCATCATACAATACGGCGAACCGTCATTCGAACAGACGCAACCGCGGAGTCCGCTTCGTCCGGTTGCCTTCGTGATAGAACTATTGAGAACGCCATGGATGACAACGCACCGTCGACGGATCGGCCCGCCCGATTCACAGCCTCGCCTCGCCGCCGCGCTCATCGCGGTTCGTCCGTCTCTTTCCAACTGCGGATGTACGCGTTCCTGGGGCTGATCTCGCTGCTCGGCCTGAGCTGGGGCTGGGTGAACGCTCAAGACGTCGAAACCGGGCAGCCGCGCGATCCATTCCCCGTCGTCAACGAAAATGCCGGCGACGCCGCGACCGGCACGGCAGCCGCTCCTGCGAAGTCGGAATTAAAAACGATCCCCAACGATTTCGTGGGCGTGATGCTGGCGCTCGGCTGGTTTCTGCTCCCGTTCTTCATCTGCTCGGTGATCGCCGTCTGGTTCGTGATCGAACGGATGGTCGTGCTCCGCGAGAACCGGGTGATTCCGCGCGCGTTCGTCGATCGCTTTCTGCAACTGCTCGAACAAAACAAACTCGACGCCGAAACCGCGCTCAAGCTCTGCGATCAAAACGCCAGCCCGGTGGCGTCGGTCTTCGCCCACGGCATTCGCAAGTGGGGCAAGCCAAGCGTCGAAGTCGAACAGGCGATCATCGACGGCGGCGAACGGCAAGTCAGCCAGTTGCGGAAACATCTCCGCGTGATCAACGGCGTGGCCACGGTCTCGCCGCTGTTCGGCCTGCTCGGCACGGTGGTCGGCATGATCGAGGCGTTCAATCAGATCGCCACCAGCCAGGCCGCCGGCAAAGCCGAGCAACTCGCCGCCGGCATCGCGCTGGCGTTGTTGACGACCGCCGTCGGTCTGTTAATCGCGATTCCCTGCCTGACGATCTACATGTACCTCGCCGGCCGGGTCGACAACCTGGTGATGCAAATGGACGACCTCGCCCAGCGGGTGGTGAATCTGATTTCGCTCGAAGGCCTGATGAACAAACCAAGTGCCGCGGCCACAGTCGTCCGCCGCCGCAAAGCCCCCGCCGCGAGTGCCAGTCCGGCCCCCGAAGCCGAATCGGCGTGACTTCGTGGTCGAGGGTCCAGAGGATAGAACCAGAGATCAATTTCCTTCGCACGTGAAAGGATTTTAGATGCGAACATTCTGGCGATATTTGGCTCTCACAGCGGCGTTGGTAGCGATATGCTTTTTCGCCCCATTCGCCCCTTCCGACGGCGTCACCGCCCCAGCGAATCGCCCGGCCAAGAATACTCCTTCCGAAGATTTTCCGTTACAAGGCGAATCGACCGACGACGAGCAGCCCGTCGAGCCGATCGGCGTGATCCGCCTCGAACGCGAAATGGTTCCCGAGATCGTCTTCTTCGGCATGAATTTTCGCCTCCCCTATCCGGAACCCAAGTATTTCCGTATGAGTTCTCTTGTGTACGACGGTTTGCCCTATTTTTTCGACGTGGTACAAGAGGATAAAAAAATCTACGCCAGCGGTAACGTCAGTTATCTAGAAAAAGGTGACAAATACCGCGTCCGCATCAATTTCACCGAGGCGACGAAATCCGAATACTTCCCCGACGATGATATTCGCTCATTCCTCACGACGATCGATGTCAAACCCGACGAGCGTTTTGGAGGACACAGGCCGAGTTTTGAAAGAACAATTCGCTACGGCTTGTTCACCTACCGTGTCCGCGTATCGGAATTTTTGCGGGTCGACCGCTACGATCCGCAAAAAATCGAGGCACTGCAAAAGATAAATTTTCCCCAATAATTCCCATCGCAATACCGCCGATTCTATACGAGAGGGATCTCATGATGAAACAACTCTGGAAACCAACGGCCCTCGTGGTCGTATTGTTTTCGCTCGCATTCGCCGCGATATTTGCACCTACCCGCGGTGTGACGGCCCCTTCAGCGGCGCCCGGCGAGGCCGTTCCCGCCGGCGAGCTCAACGAGCCACCGGGCGACGGCCCTGCGACCCTCGAACCGGCGTACGTGGTTTGTTTTGAAATCGATGACGAACAGGCGATCGCAGAGAGCTGCCCGGGTCTTGAGTTCTCCGATACGCAATCTCTGCGAGGACATGCTTTCGACAACCGTCCGTTTTACGTCGAGACCGATCGTCACCATCAGCGACTCATCGCGAGCGGCACGGTCACTCGATTGAACGATGAAAAATATCGGATGAAACTCGACTTCTTCACGGGCAAATTCAGCGATGATCATCAACGGTTCAGAGAATCGCACAAAATCTCCACGTCGTTGCGTCTGAAACTCAACGAGCGAGTGCAATTCGGAACCGGCGGCGGGGACACGCAGAAGGAGGGCGAGACCGCCATCTATCGCGAACGCTCGAACTATTCCGTCTGGATCGAGAAATATGACCCCGTAGAGATCGAAAAACGCCAACAGCCGCGAAAGCGTATTCGCCATCGCAATGCCTGATAGGGTGGGTCCAGGCGGTAACGCCGCGCAGCCCCACTGCGAATATCTCAGAAAGCCAGCGAGACCGTCATGCAACCAATCATCGAAGCTCCGATGGAAATTGCTTTCAAAAATGTCACGTTTGAAGTGTCGCTGGGGCGTTACGCCTGCAGTGCCCTCTTGATCCTTTGCGTCTTCATTTCCGCGTTCGGATATTTCAAGACGAAAAAGTTGCCGTTTATGTTACAGGGGATCGGATTTCTGATGCTGGTCGTCTATTATGGAATGTCCATCATCTCCTTCGCGGAGACCTTTAACGATAATCCGTCGTCGCAGTCGTTTCTGTTGGCAGTGAATTCCGTGCTCGGCCCTGCGGGGATCGCATTTCTGGCATGGGCGGGGATCGCACAAATCCGGCAAGCAAAACCTGCATCATGATAATGACCATAATGTAAACACACCGCGCCGCCGATGATGATTCCTCGCCTCTCCTTTGTACAGAATACGATTGCTATCTCGCCCGATGATGGATAGCATGGCGGTCGCGTCATTCGAACGTCTCGACATCGCATTCAATCGCGACTCCACCGACCATCCAACCCCGGCATCGTCTGGCCGTACGTCGGCGGTCGCATCACCATTTCAAGAGAGGCACCAGCAATGATCCTGAAGAGCGTGGGCGTTTTTTCCGCTGCTAAAGTGATGGGCTGCCTGTATGCGCTGATGGGATTGATTATCGGCGGTCTGTTCTCGCTGATCGCCTTGGCCGGTATGGGAGCCGGGGGACGGAATGGTCCCGAGGCGTTGTTCTTCGGCGCCGGCGCGGTGATCGCGATTCCGATTGGCTATGGCATCGCCGGTTTCATCGGTGGCATCATCTCGGCGGTCTTGTACAACATCGTTGCCTCCGTCGCTGGCGGCCTGGAGTTTGAATTCGAAATGACCAACGAAGCTGACGTGGGTGATGAGTTGGAGTGAGCCGGCGTCGGGTGGCCCGGACGACTTTGTGTCCGGGCCGCGCACGAAAAGCGATTTCTCGACAATTGGCGCAGACAACGACTGTCCGTGCCACCAGCGTGAAATCACTCCAGCCGCACCCGCACCACACCATACACCAAAAACTCCGGCACCGTGAAACTGACATAACTGGGGTTTTCACCGAGTGCACCGATCGGGATCGCATCTGCAACTTCCGGCGTGATGAACTCCACCCCGGCGACTTTCGCCCCCTCAGGTAACATGAGCATCACTTCAATCCCACTGATGGCGATCGGTTTCTCATCCACCGTGCCGGTACCCGACGTTTTTGGGTCTTCCGGTTCTTCGCGGTTGTAGTTGACGAGATGCACGTCGATTTCGTTGCCGGTCGCCGGGCGGCTCGCCGAGGCACGCACCGTGTACGGGGCGTTGATCCGGCTCAGCGTTGCCTTTTGTTCCTCCGTCAAACCGTCGGGCTGATCGATCGTGACGATGTGCTTGTACTTCTCCGCCAATCCTTCCGTCGGCAAATCATCGGGGCGGATGTCGAAGAGAATATGATCATCGAGCAGCTTGCGGCCCACCGCCTTGAACCGGTCGACGGCATCGGTATTCGCCTGGTGAACGGCGACTCGCGGGTACATCAACAGCACCTCGGCGTGCGAGGTGTTCGCGTGATAGATTTCATCGTACTTCCGCAAAAAGCCGAAGTATTGATTGAACACGCCGCGAGCCACCGGGTCGGTGAAGCGGGCGTAGAAGCCCATCGGGGCGCCGCCATTCGCCGCGAGTTCCGAAATCGCGTTGCGGTTGCGGCAATGCTCGTACTTGCCGAGCGTGTAGGGCTTGTCGTCGAACGTGCCGCGGATGTACCGGCATTGCAGCGTGGCATCGCCGAGGAACTTGTTCTTGAGATCGGTGTAAAACGCGGCGCCGCCGGTGCTGTACCAGAGGTAGTCTTCCCCCTTGCCCCACAAGTCGGCGGGAATCAAGCAGCGTTCGTCGCCGTTGATCTGGTTGAAGTCTCCCAGGTGATTCCACTGCCCGACGACGAGATCGGGCTTCAGCGATTTACCGTAGTCGACGAAAACCTCATCGAACGTCTGCTTGTTGGCGACCTGCGAGAACCGCAGCATCTCACGGCGCAGCGGCGTCGATTCTTTCGGGTCGTGCCACGAGACGATTTCGGTAAACGTGTGATTGTCTACGTCGGCGATGTCGAATTTCTGCTTGAGTTCGTCGGGCGAAAATCGTTCGGTGAGATAATCGCGAAAGCCCTTTTGACAATGTTCGCACAAGCAATTGCCGCGATAGAAGTAGTTGATCATGTAACCGTCGACGCCGCGATCGATCCCTTGTTTCGTCCACGCTTTGAGGACGGCCTTCCAATGCGGATTGTTGAGGCAGGCCCAGTATTCCCCCATGCCGCCGATCGCATAGTTGGCGTCGCGGCGGAATTTCCCTTCGGCGTCGCGTTCGAGAAAATCGCGCGGGTCGGCGACCGGCTTGGGGCCAAGTTCGTCTTCGTTCCATTCGTCATAGAACTTGAAAAACCCGCGCGGCCCATTGGGGCCTTCGATGTCGCCGATGAGAAACTTCACATTGAAATGCCCGACGACCTTGGCGTCGCGTTTGTGGATTTCGCCGTTGAAGCGTTCAAACCAGTCGCCGCATTCTTTCAGTCCCTGCACCGGAAAATGCGACGGATATCCCGCGTATTGATCGGTGTGCGCCAGGCTCCAGAAGTGTGCCCCGTAAAAACCGACCTGTGCCACCTGCGGCCGGCACTCTTTGATGAAGGCGAGGTAATCCTTGTCGTCGCCGTAGGCGTCCCAGTGAGCGATCATGCGATTGAATTCGAAGCGCGGCGGTTCGTCGGCGGGGAGGGTGGTGCAGAGCGAGAAGATGAATCCGACGCACAACGCGAGGGGAATCAGGCGATATGTCATCATCGTTACCTTTTTTAGGGGAATGAATGTCGTTGTATTATTCTGGTCAGGCGAGACGGGTAATGCAATGACGGTTGACGTGTTCGACAAAACGTTTAGCCGCGACGCGAAGGGCTTCCGTAGCGGAGCGCTTCGAGAAACTCGTTGAATTGCCTTGTTATGAGTCGTACAATGACGGCGCGGTTCAAATATACGTATCCACTGCGCCGGACATCGGAGAGAATGACTGATGGCAACTCTTCATCGAATGACACTTCGCGTTGCGATGATGGGCGCTCTCACGGCATTATTGTTGGCAAGCGGATGCGAGCAGGAGCCGGAACAAGAGCAAGTTCAGCAAAACGACAAACCGCGTCATGAGCCGATCGATGCCATCGCACAAGATTCAACGGATGACGCGGAACGAGACGTAGAATCAAACGACGACTTGGCAATGTCGGACGAGGAAAACGCTCTCGACGAAGAATGGGATGACGATTCGGATGCGGAATTCGGTTTTGATCGCGACCACGCAGATACCGACTCGACATGGTTTGTCCGATTAACGTCGCATGATGGCTATGCTGCAATCGACGCCAAAAAGCTCTTGGTCGTGTTCGCGGATATTCCGTTCGGCACGGGCGGAGGTGGCGGCGGCACAATACCCGTAGCCGACGTTGACAACTTCGGTGGATTGCGGGAAGGTAGAATGATGGGGGGATCATTTTCATTGGGTGGACTATCGCAAGGCGCATCCAACTTTGTGAGGGTTGCCACGAGCTACGAAAATTCCGTCGCAACATTTAAGATCGATCCAACGATCGGAAACAAGGAAACGTTTTCGATCACCGACGGCGGCACAAAAGTGAAGTTCAACGATCAGACATTCGACGTCGGCGATGAAAAGCTAGTCCTCATCATCAAGAATGGAAAGGCAACGGCCGCGTCGACTCCAACGCGCGAGACGAAGTGAGATGTGTCGGTCCGATAGGCGAATTGAATGACTTATTGATTCGTGTGGTGGCCGGTCTTACAATATTGACGTGGTTCATATGACACTTGTCACGGAGTTATCTCCACGAGCATCGCCGACGTGCAGTATATTTCCGACGAAGAGGGCAAGACGGTCGGCGTGATCGTGCCGATTGAACTTTGGCGCGAAATCGAGTCCGAACGCGAGACCGCGTATCTACTCAAGAGCGACGCGATGAAACAACGGCTGCTGGAGGCGAAGGCACGCGACGAGGGCATTTCGATCGAGGATGCTCGTGAGAAACTTGGAATTTGGTAACATGTTGGCATCCGTCGGAGTCCAGCCTTTAGGCTGTCTTCTGCATTTTTCAAGAGCAGGCTGAAGCCTGTACTCCTACTTTCAACGCATGCGCTCACCTTTCCGTTCCGTTGCACAATCCCCGGCGATTCGCTATCAACGGCTTTCAGGCAGATCGGCTCGCGCTCGTTTTGCGCGGCGGGTCGCATCCGGGAATTGCAATTAAACTGGCATTCAGAACCACGAGGATCACGATGAAATATCCTGTCTTGTTCGCGCTGCTGACCGCTTTGTGCTGGGGGCTGTATGGGCCGACGTTGGGGCAAGCGCGCACGGGTTTGGGCGGGAGTCCGTTCAAACCGTATGTGGCGATCGGTATTGCCTATCTCATCTGGGGGATCATCGGTGGCATCGGAGGAATGCAATATCGTGGCGACGATTTTTCATTCTCCGGTCCGGGGGTAATCTGGGGTTTCGCAGCGGGGTCGCTCGGGGCATGGGGAGCGCTCACGTTGACGCTCGCCATGTTCTCCGGCGGCGGGGCGATGCCGCATATCGTGATGCCGATCGTCTTCGGCGGCGCGGTGACGGTGCAGGCGCTCGTCAGCACGTGGATGTACCGCGCGACGGCGACGGTGAACCCGATGATGTGGGTCGGCGTCGTCGGCATGGGAATTTGCATCGTCATCGTAGCAGCGAACACGCCGCATCATGCGCCGAAACCAAAAATGACGAGTGAAGAGGAAGCCACTCCGATGCCGCATTGATGATGATACGCGCTTCTTTTAGCCCCCGCCGAGTCGCCGGGGGTACGATTCACGATCGATTCCCCCCGGTCATTGACCGGGGGCTAAAAGACGAAGAGCGAAGCGGAGCTTCGAAGACCTTGCGTTCCCAAGCGGAGCATGGGAACGAGATTAAATTTCCCATTCCAGCAGGGCGAGCGCCAGCGTCTTGCCCTGGCTGTCGATGCGCAGCGATTTGCAGGCGCCGCCGGCTAAGACGTCGTAGAGCATGAAATTCATCGCATGGATGCCGGGGAGCAGGTAGCGTTTCACTCCTTTAGGACCAAGCGGCGCGAAGAACTCGGCGACGCGGGCTTCTGTGAGTTCATTGCAGAGGAACTCGTATTGAGATGCGTCGCGGGCGATCACGCCGATGTTGGCGTGGTTTCCTTTGTCCCCCGAGCGGGCATGGGCGATCTCTTTGAGTTTCATAAATCGTCTCCATCACACCACTCGGTCGCCGTTTTGACTTCGATCGACGGCGCGACGCGGCCGCGCGAAATCAGACTCGGCCAGTACGATAACACGCGGCGGGCTTTGGCTCTGGCTCCCGTATAACCGGTGACGCCCGGCGGACCCGACGTCACCAACGGCACGAGTTCGCGCAGGCTGCGATCGACCACCGCCCGCGCGGCGTCGTGAATCGTGAACCGCAAGACGATCTCCGGCGGATCGATCGCGCGCGGAACTAGTCCGGCGAGCACGTCGCCGGCCCCGAGGTATTCGACGTTCCACCGCTGCGGAAACAGCCCGGCGGCGTTGAGTTTTTGTTGCATCGCCCGCGCGCAGGCCTGCGCTTTGTTCAGGGCGTTCGGTCCGATGACGACGATCGTGCCCGAACCAAGATAACCGTCTTGATACGAGATCGACGTCTTCAACGTTTCGGGGGCAGGGTTGCCGCGGGCATCGTGGACGGCGACGCGGTCGACGCCCGCTTGTTCGAGGCGGACGTGACTGAAATCGACGTCGACGTCGGGCGTAAGATAATGCTCGGGATCGCCGATCTCATAGACGAGTTGTTCGGAGACCGTCGCCACGGTCACCGCGCCGCCGCTGCCGGCGGGTTTGGTGACGACGACCGAACCATCCTCTGAAAGTTCGGCGATCGGGTAACCGATATTGCCGAGCGAGATCGTTTCGTCCCAATCCGAGAACATCCCGCCGGTCATCTGGGCGCCGCATTCGATGAGGTGCCCGGCGACGGTGGCGGCGGCGAGCCGCTGCCAGTCGTTCCACTTCCAATCAAACGCATGCACGGCGGGGCCGACGGTGAGCGAGGCGTCGGCGATGCGGCCGGTGACGACGACGTCGGCACCGAGATCGAGAGCCGAGACAATTCCCGCGGCGCCGAGATAGACGTTCGCGCTGGTGACGAGGTGCTGAACGTCGGCAATCGATTCGCCGGTGTCGAAATGCGGGAACGTTTCGCCCGCGGCGAGAAGTTCGTTCCACTGGGGAAACAGATCGTCGCCGGTGACGGCGGCGATGGAGATATCGCCCCATCCGCTGGAAGAAAGAATCTTCCCGACGGCGTACGCACATCGCGGGGGATTCATGCCCCCCGCATTGGTGACGATTTTCAGCGGGGAATTTCCGCTGAGCCAGGGAGCGAGACGATAGACGACTTCCGGGAAATCGGTGACGTACCCGGCATTCTCGTCGTGCGATTTCTGCTGCGCGAGAATCGACATCGTGAGTTCGGCGAGATATTCGAGCGTGAGGAAATCGATGTCGCCCTGTTCGGCGAGGCGGAGCGGAGCATCGGGGTGATCCCCCCAGAACCCGGCTCCGTTGCCGACGCGAATTGTTTTCATGGTGAATTGCTCCGCCAAACGTTCTGAACTCAGGCATATTGTAGCAGGAGATGTAGGAATCGCGGCAGTCTGAATGGCGGGGACCGGGGTGCGGGGTGCGATCCCCCCAACCCCCAACCCCCAAATTGCAACTCTTGCATTTTGCTCGAATTGGCTTGCCCGGAGGCCGAGAAACACGTTGACCTGTCTTTTGAAATCGCCGTATAATCCGACCGCTTCTCTCAACGAGGTTTCGCGGAAGATAGGTCGAGCGATCGACGTGCTTCGCGCGGCGACGGTGAGGATCCGTCGACATTTCATCGCATCGAATCACTCCAGAGTCTCTCTGGACAACGCGGGAAGACCGGGTCAATGGGTGTCACACATCGCGGAATGCCATGGGTCATCGCGCTCGGCTTGATTGCCGGGTGTGAAACCTTTGGATCCGCGAAAGTTGAGAATCCGGTGCTGGGGCCGGCCCCTCCGCGCGTCGCCAGTCAGGAAAAGCTCAAGCAGAACCCCTATCGGGCGTCCGATTCCCCCTCCAGCCGCGATGTGCTGGATGCAGGATTCACGCGGGACGACGCGGAATCCATTGCGACTGCCGACGCGGTCGATCGAGATTCGAAAAGCGAATCCGACATTCTTCTCGTCAATAACGAGACGCATGGCGACGGCATCGACCTCAGTCACACGTACGTCGTGGCGTCGGTGAACGGGTTGCCCATTTTCGCCAACGACGTTCTACTCCCTTACGCGCCGAAGCTCAAGCAACTGGCCGCAAAGTTCCCCGAAGAGAAAATCGCCGAAGCGCGAGAATATTACATCAAAAAAGATCTCCCGAAGCACGTGGAAAAGATGATCTTAATCTCCGCGCTCAACGAGTATCTCAAACCCGATCAAAAGGCGTCGTTCGACGCGTATTTGGATCAAGAATTCGAAGCCCAGTTGAAGAAAATCCAAAAGGAACTCCACGTCGAGACCAAACAGGATCTGGAATTGGTTCTGACCAAAACGGGCACGACGCTCGAGAAGTTAAAGGAACAATTCCGCGAACAGCAGATGGTCATGCATTACATGTCGATGAAGTCGCAATCGCCAAAGACGATCGGACGCCAGGATCTGCTGAACTATTACCAAAGTCATCGGGAAGAGTACGCCGTCCCCTCGCGGGTCAAATGGCAGGTGATCATCGTGCCGTTCAGCACCTCGCTCGAAAAGAAAGAGGCCCGCGGCAAGGCGCAGCAGGCGTTGGACGAGCTGGTTCAAGGAACGCCATTCGAGCAAGTCGCCAAGAAGTATTCATCGGGACCGACCGCCGCAAAGGGAGGTCATTGGAACGACTGGACCACCAAAGGCAGCCTGGCGGACGAAAAACTCGAACAACTATTGTACGAGATTCCCATCGGCGAAATTAGTGCTCCGTACGAAAGCGACGGCGATTTCCGGATCGTCCGCGTGATCGACCGTAACGAGGCGGGATACCGCTCGTTCGAAGAATTGCAATCCGATATCGAGAAAACGCTGAATCAGCAGAAGGACAAAGAGACGCGGGATAAAGTCATCCGCGAATTGCGTCAAAACGCCTACATCGAGACCATTTATGACAAGCCCGGCCAGCCCTACATGAAGATGCTGTTGCCCGAGGAGGGGGAATAAGATCGGCAGGAGTTGCCGGTTTGTTATCGAGAAGTCCATTTCTCTTCGCGGTTTAAAGAATTTTATTTCGAAAGCTATTGACCGAATCCTACCATTTCTTATATCACCCGCTCTCCAACCTCTCACGATCACATTTCGCAAAATCCTTTCCCCGTTTCATATCGATTTCACACCTTCAAATCACAATCGCAATCACCAATCGCATTCGGTGTTACCCCACGGTCCCCCAAGGGAAGCCGAGGCGAAGTTGGATAATTCGTCCAGGAGCGGAGCCTCCTGTCACGTAGTCAATTCGTTCTGAGTAACATTCACCAAGGGACAGTAAAGCGAGTACGCAGTCATGACGACTCGACGTCGTAACCAAATCCATAGAGGCTGGCTGGGCCTGACGGAGGATCCCACCTTGGGTAAAGTGATCGCCTTTTTCACGTGCACAACGGTTGTCGCCACAGGGATGTGGTTGGCTCACCTGGGAGACACAACTCCTCATATCTCCGCGGGCGTCGAATCTCGTCGCTCGGGGGGATCGGGAGGACGCGAGGGACAACCCGCGCGCCATCCCCGCGAGGCGTTTAAACTCGGGCGCCAACATTACAACTCGGGCCAGTACCAACAAGCCCTGAGTATCCTCGAACACGCCTGGGCTCGTCGTCTCGAATTGACGAACGAAGAACAGCACCAGCTTCGAGGCTATATCAGTCTCGCCAAAGCGGGAGCCGGCCGGCAAGCCGGAAGGCCCGTCGTGGTGCGCGCCCAGTCGGAGTCGTCCGGCACCAAATGGGACGACGCTTTCGCCGAACTGGATGCCGAGGACGATTCCCCGCCTCTCGCAGGCGAAACCTCGGGGGAAATCCACCCGGCGCCCGGCCAGGACAAGAAGCAACTGGCGAAGTCGCTGATCAAACAAGCCCAGGAACAATTGAAATTAGGCCGCTACGACGAGGCCCGTCAGCTCGCGCTGCAGGCCGATCAATTGGACGTCGTCTATAGCCTGTTCGAAGATCGTCCGAACACTCTTCTCGCGGAGATCGAGCGCGCTTCGGGCGTCAAGGTCATCGCGAAATCGTCCTCTAAGGGACAATCCAGCGATATCGAATTCACTTCGGCGAATTCAGCAGATCGCGCGGCTTCCGCTCCCGCGGGGGATCAGAAGGCACAGGCGCTCGACCTGCTTGCCAAGGCTCGTAAAGATATCGCGAACAGTCGCTTCGACGACGCGCGACAAAAGGTACTGGCCGCCAAAAAGCTCAACGCCACCTACGATCTCTTCGAAGAACAGCCCGACCTGGTGCTGGCCGACATCGATCTCATCCAGCGGGCCGAACAGTTCAACGGCGGATCGTCGTCGACGCCCGAAGGTCTTTCGCGGGACGGCTCGAATGCGAACAAACAAGAAGCGCAGAACCTCGTGCTCGAAGCCCGGGCCGAACTGAAAAGCCGCAACTACGCCGCCGCTCGCGAAAAAGCGTTGCGGGCCAGTCAATATCCCGTCCAGTGGGGTGAATTCGACGATCGTCCCGAACTCGTCCTCAGCGCCGTCGAACGTTACAGTCCTTCGGCGGGCGGAGCGCCCTCCGTCAACGGACGCCGTCCGGCATCGGCTCCCTCCGCCGGCACCAACCAAAAGCAAATCGCTCAGAAGATGCTCGGCGAAGCTCGCGCTCTCGCCCGAATCGGCGACGTGGAAGGGGCCCGGCAAATCGCCGAACAGGCCTCCAGAATTCCAGCCACGTGGGACAAGAAGGAAGACAGTCCGCAAGCGTTACTGCGAGAACTTCGGAGCAAGAACTCCGCTTCGCTCGCCGCCGACCAGTCCGTCAATAACTCCCAGACCGCCAGCCGCATCCGCGTGCTCGACCTGATGTCGAAATCGCAGCAGGCGGCGAGCCTGGGCGAATACGATTCCGCCAAACGGCTGGCTGCCCAAGCGGTCGAAATGTCCGACAGCCAGAATTTGACATTCCGTCAGGACGAATTGGCGCCTCACGCGTTACTCGCCCAGCTCAATCAAATGGATTCGGCTCCCGAGAAATTGAGCAGCATCGAAGAATTTCCGCCCGCACGCCAACAGGCGGAACCGATCGCCCAGTCGAAGAACAAACCTTCGACGCCGATCGACGAATTACTCTCCAGCGACGATGATGGCTTATCGCTCGACGCCAACGAATTCGAACCCGAGCAATTCCCGGCGGCTACGCCTTCCGTTGCCAAGCGCAACCAGGCCGGCCCGTTCGAATTGCCGGAACGCGAAGAAACGCGGAAAGGGGTCGATTTCGACTTCCAAACGGGCGAGACCGTCGCTCAAGAAGAGAACGGCATCGATGAATTGATCGGCTCGGAATCTCCGCGCCGGGCGAGCGAAGCCGCGCCGCAAGTCGAAGAACTGATCGTGCGACCGGAAGGTATCTCCGCCGTCGAAATGTACAACGCCGGTCTGCAACACCTCAAACAGGGGAACCGTCAAGCCGCCTACACCGCGTTCCTGCAAGCCTATCAGTCGGGCCAACGGATGGATCCCTACCGACAACAACAACTGCAAGACTTCCTCAGGCAATTGCGTCCGCAGCGCGGCGACATTCAACTCACCGGGAATGAAGCGGCTGCCTACGAAGAAGGCTCCACGGCCGAGCAGACCGAAGCGAGCGAAGAAGCACCGATGAGCCAGGTCGACATTGTCGCCCAGCGGCAGTCGATTCAGTTCAGCCGGTTGCGGACCGAAACCTTGAATGCGATCTTCCGGGCCGAACGGCTTCGCGAAACCGATCCGCAGAAATCGCTGGAAGTTCTCGATCAGGCGATGGCCACGGTTGAAGGTTCCGAACTGCCGAAAGAATCGGTCACCATGCTGCTCGGTTCGCTGCGAAAGTCTCGCGAGTCGATCGAGACCTACATGGATCAGCGGGAGCCGCTCATCACTCAGCAAAACAAGAACAAAGAGACGCTCATACTCATCGAGCAAGAGCAAAAATACCGCATTCACGTCGAGCAGGAATTCGCCCAGCTCGTCGACAAGTACAACGGGTTGCTGAATAACCGGCAGTATGCCGAAGCCGAAATCATCGCCAAGCAGGCCAAGGATCTCGATCCGCAGAACCCCGTCGCCACCACGATGGAATGGAAAGCGAAGATCGCCCGCCGCGACTCCAGCAACAAAGATCTCATCAGCAGAAAAGAAGACGGCTTCTGGGGCGCGTTAAATGACGTGGAATTGTCCGCCATTCCTGAATACGGGGACTCCTTCAAGTTCGGCGACATCCAGGAGTGGGCCGATATGAAGAAACGCCGCGCCAAGTTCGGCGGCCCCAGCAATCGCAAGAAAACCGACGAGGAAGTAAAGATCGAGGAAAGCCTCGGCCGGCAGATCTCCCTCCACTTCGATAATGCTCCGCTGAACGAAGTCATCAACCACATCGGCACCGCCGCGGATATCAACGTCGTGCTCGATACGCGGGGTCTCGAAGAAGTGCAGGCCTTGTCAAGTACGCCGGTCTCGATCGACGTCGACGGCATCCGCATGAAGAGCGCTCTCAACCTGATTCTCGAACCGCTGCATCTGGGTTACATCATCACCGACGACGTGCTCAAGATCACCAGCCACATTCGGCAGCAGGGTGAATTGTACGTCGATACCTATCAGGTCGCCGACCTGGTCGTGCCGATCCCCAACTTCGCCCCCGGCAACGTCATGGGAGTCGCAAGCAACAACGGCCTGATGGGGGGCAGTAACTTCAGCGTCCCCACTGGCGGCATGCAGAACGGGGGCCAGTTCCAAGTGAACGATCCCGCCGGCCATATCGGGTCGCCGGCCGCGACGTGGAGCGGACTTTCCAACGAACGATCGCGGGTATCGTCCGCCGCCAACTCGGATGTCTCGTTCGATACGATCACCGAGTTGATCAGTGCCACGATCGAACCGGGCACTTGGGAAGAAGTCGGCGGCTCGGGAACCATCCTGGCCCACCCGACGACGTTAAGCCTTGTGATTCGTCAAACGCAGAAAGTTCACGAAGAAATCGCCGATCTGCTCGAACAGCTACGTCGGTTGCAGGATTTGCAGGTGACGATCGAAGTCCGGTTCGTCACCGTCGCCGACCGCTTCTTCGAACGAATCGGCGTCGACTTCGACTTCAACGTTCAGGATACCGTGGGGGGCCCGAGCATCGACAACTCCGGTGCGCCGCTGCCTCCGTTCGGTTCGGTGAATACCAGCGGCGTCCTTTCGGGAGGCACCTCGGGCACGTCCGGCACCTCGGGCACGTCGGGAACCTCGGGAACGAGCGGGACGTCCGGCACCACGGGGACAACCGGAACCTCGGGCGCTGGAGGGAGCGGTCCTTTCGACACCCCGCCCATTCGCAACCTGATCGGACAGGATAACTATGCCACGCCGACGATCGTCGGTACGGGTGCCGACGGCGGATTTACCCCCGACCTCGACATCGCCTTCCAGCAAGGGTCGTTCGATATCGGCGTGCCGGACTTCGGCGGCGCCTTCAACCCCGCAGCCGGTGTGCAGGTCGGTTTTGCGATCCTCAGCGATATCGAAGCCTTCTTCTTCATCAACGCGGCTCAAAGCGACGAACGATCGAACCTGTTGTTCGCTCCGAAAGTCACCTTGTTCAACGGGCAGATAGCCACGGTCCAAAGCAACGTGCAACGGCCGTTCGTCATCAGCCTGACGCCCACGGTCGGATTCTTCTCGGTCGGATTCACACCGGAGATTCAGGTGATTCCGGAGGGCGTGTTCCTGCTGGTTCAAGCCGTTATTTCCGCCGATCGTCGCTTCGTCCGACTGACGGTCAGTCCGCAGTTCACCAGCATCACCGACGTCTTCACCTTCTCCTTTGTCTCGGGTGGCGGTATCACCGGCAACACGGGCGGCGGCGGCGGGGGGCTGGGTGGCGGCGGCGGCGGGTTTGGCGGCGGCGGGTTTGGCGGCGGCGG
>JBBECD010000233.1:0-11716 GCA_040881995.1 Planctomycetaceae bacterium | reverse complement strand
TCACAAGCCCTCTTTCTCAAAACTTTCTCGTAAAGTGCAGCCGGAGGGAGAGGGACGGGGTGACCTGATGAAAACCTCTGTTAATTCAATCACAATTAATTCAATCACAATCTTGTGGCGATTTCATCCAGTGATCCATCCCTCTTCGATTGACGGATTGCCCATTGGTATTCAGGCCCAAAGGGCCGGCCAGTCTTATAGCCAGGCCCGCAGGGCCTGGAAAGGTCGCAGCTCTGATGCTCTTCTCGGCCCAACGGGCCAACAGTTCGTCTCGCACGGTGTTGAACTGCCGGCCCTTTGGGCCTTAGGAAAACGTGTGGGGACGATGTCCCAGGGGCCTGCGGCCCTGGCTATAAGAACTGCTGGCCCTTTGGGCCGGAAGACAAAGCACAGCCGGTCGATCGAAGATTGCCGTGACACTCGTTGGATAGAACCGTTTCAAACTATTTTTCTGGGTGTTTTCGGCTCACATTCATATTCAAAGACGCAACAAAAACGAAATTGCCAAATCTCCCACTGCCTCCGAATTACGGGGTTTTCATCAGACCAGGGCCGGGGTGAGGGTGCCTTTTGATAAGGATGAATTATGAGGGATGAAGGATGAGTCAGAGAAGACACGAGCCAGGCTTGCCTCTGACTCATCCCTCATCCCTCCGCCCTCATCCTTTTCTTCAAAGTTCCCTCACCCGGCTGCTACGCAGCCGACCTCTCCCACCGGGAGAGGTGAAGACTTTAACCTTCTCACAGAGGGAGAAGGACTAAAAGCACATCCTGCATTCATTCTTCCTCTGGCTCTGGACCCTGGACTCTGGACCCTCGACTATTCCTTCACCTGCTTCACCAGCTTATGCACCGTCGCCGAGATCAGATTCTCGATCTCGCCGTCCCAGCGGTACGCCGGGCGGCCGTATTCGTAGAGGTTGTATCCCCCTTCGTAGCCCCCCTCCTCCCAGACGCGGCGCGAAGGAATGTACGAAATCATGTCGTCGGCGTAACCCATCACCCACGTGCCGGGGCCGAACTCCTGCTTGAAACGCAACGCATAATCGACCACCGTCTCGGCTCCCATACCGATCACCAGCATTTCGTCGCCGAGCTGCCATGCATGAACCGGATACGGATACGCCGACTCGAACTCGTGACCTGCCGCCTGCAACTTCAACAACCGCGTCGCCCAGCGCTGTTTGATGCCGTCGCCGTTCTTCTTCAGGTCTTCGAGTTCGTCCGTCGTGACCACGGCGAGATACGGCAAGTCGACGTACGCGAACGCCGTTTTTATTCCGGGCGTCACCGGTTTGAGGCCGTCTTCTTTCAACACATCCTCCACCGCGATCGCCAGCATGTGACCGTATTTCTCGCAGAGTTCGACCGTTCTGCGGGGCAGGGGATTCTGATCGCCGCCGCACGTATTCACGAACATCGCCGTTGCGCCGGGATGATTCTTTTCAATTTCGACTTGTGCGAATCCGGGATAATCGCCGCAGACCGTCATGAAGCTGAGCGTCGTCGGATGACACGCATAGCCGAACAACACCGCTTCAAGTTTTCCGTCGGGTCGCGTGACCGTCAGCACGGGGACGTTATGATCGACCGGCCCGACGAGCGGGTCGCCCTTTTCGAGAATCGCCGGCACGTCGGCTTCGCGGTTGTTGCGGCGATTGACGGCGAACGTCGTCATGCCATTCCCCTGCTTCAAGGTCGCGGGGGCGAGATCATCAAGGGCTTCACCCACCAGCTTGACGGCTTTAACGATCATTTCTTGCGTGTATTCTTCAACCAGTTTTTCCTGTTCTTCTTCGACCGGATAATAATCGATGAGATCATCCCCCAGCCGCGGCCCGCAGTGATTGTGCGAGAACGTGAGCATGATCTGATCGCGTTCGAGGCCGAATTTTTCCTTGACCTGCGCGAACACCGGGTCGCTCATCACTTTCGGCACGCCCTGAAAATCGCTGGTGATCAGCACGACGCGCCGGCCGTCCGGAGCTTCGAGCGCCAGGGCCTTCATCCAGATGTCGTGCAGCTTGCCGTCGGGAGGCCGTTTCGACCCATACCCGGCGAGCCAGACGGCTTTGTCTTGCGTAATAACGGCCTTCGCCACGCCGGCCTTCCACCTCTCCTCGGCGGCGGTGGCAACATCTGCCAAACCGGCGAAGACAATCGCGAGCAACCCGCATCTCACAAACGACGTACGCATAGTTTTCATTTCTCATTCCTCAATCGAAGAGGCCAAATTCATAAGAATGTTTCTCGTGCAACACCACCAAAGTCATAGGGTTGAGCGTAACGGGACCAGCACTTTTTCGCAACAATGCGAGAGACGTCCGGACGTGGTATGATTCGATCACGCCTCCGCTATTCTCTCAGTTTTTTGAAAATCTTTCAAAATTCCCTGCAATAAATCCCGCCCGTCGTGCGTCTCATAGGGCAGATGGCCACGAACTTATCAGGAACGACGGATGGCTGAGCACGATCAGAGGCCTCCTCCGGGATGGATTCAGCAGTTGCTGGCGCGGCATGAGGCGTCGTTGATCCGGTACGCCTATCGCATCACGCACAACGCCGAACAGGCTCGCGACGTCGTGCAGGAAACCTTCTTAAAACTCTGCCGGGAATTCCCGGCAGAAATCAATGGACACGCGACGGCGTGGTTGTACACGGTGTGCCGCCATCGCGCGATCGACATGCGACGCAAGGAGCAACGAATGTCGCCGACCCTCGATGTGCAGCAACTCACCAGCGACGCCGGCGAACACGATCCGCATGAGGCCGTCGTGAGGCAGGATGAGTTTCGCCGGATTTACGAGCAGTTGAAACATCTCCCCGAGAACCAGCAGGAAGCGATCCGCCTGAAATTTCAATCGGGGCTGAGTTACAGGGAAATCAGCGAGGTGACCGGCACGACCGTAACGCAAGTCGGCGTGCTGATTCATCGCGGGATTAAAACGCTACGAGAACAGTGCATGCGTACGAACAATATGAATGACTAATGTCTAATGACGAATGACTAACGAATTCCCAATTCCCAATGACCAAAAAAGGGCCGGCCTCCGCAATGCTTCACAACGGAATTTGGGCATTCGTCATTGGGATTTCCTTAGACATTCGTCATTAGGCCTTAGGCATTCTAAGTGCTTTCACCCCTGCGGGGTTGCAATCCGAGGAAAAATCATGACCGCCAACCACCCTTTCATCGACGACCCTCGACTTTCGGCATACGCGTTGGGCGAAATGACCGCGATCGAGGCGGCTGCGTTCGCCAAAGAGATCGCCGATTGCCCCGAAGCCCTCACCGAGGTCGCCGAGATCAAGGCGTGCGTCGAGAGCCTGACGAAAGCCTTCGCCGCCGAGCCGATGCCGGTGTTTACGCGAATTGAGCTTCCGATGACGGCGCCCACAACGCCAAACGCCCTGCCGGCGCGAAAATCGCGACGTTCGGCGATGCTGCTGGTGGCGCTCTCCTCCTCGGCGATGCTCGTGATCGGAGTCATTTTCTATACGTTCGCCTCGAATGAGGGAATCGTAGCGAAATATGAGGCCGACAATCTTCCTCATGCCAAAGCGATGGCGCAAAGACGATCGGCACAAGACGCGGCCAGTGCGGAACGAGCTTTTGAGGTTGAAACACAACCTGTGCTCACGAGTTCCGACGGCCACTCGTTCGGCGACGTTGCCGCACCATCCAGCGAAATGAGCCTCGCCAGCCGAGGCGAACGTAGCGGGGAAGAAGGCACTTACATTGTGAACAACGGCTCGTCCAACAGATTACTTAATAAAGTAGATTCCAACCAGGTCGCGAGCACCATTGTCGGCGAGGCAACGCTCGCGAACAATAATGAAGTGAATGGCGGAGCAAACGGCAATCAGGTCGTGAATGAATATCTTGGTCGAGAAAAATCTGCACGTCCAAGTACTGGTAACATGGGGGGCATGGGGGGGGGCATAGGGCCGACTGCCGGTCGCGGTGGTACGGCTGGCCGTCCCCTAGAAGGTCGCCCGACCGACGATTGGTCGAGTTTGGCGAGACGCCGGCAGACGTACGAACGAAAGCCCTCAAGAAATGATGCGATTGAGGATGAGTTGCCACGATTGATCGTTGAAAAGGAAGAATCGCTTATTTCCAACAACGGCGCGAATGGTAATGGTATTGAGATGCCATCGGGAGAGCTTCAATCGAGGGGTCGGTATATCCTACCTGAATCAAAACTATTCGAAGAGGCCGAAGCGGTCTCCCGCGTCAAGACCGACAGCGCCCAAATCGCAACCTCTGAAAAGAAACCGGGAACCAATGCTCACCTCGAACAACTTGCCGAAGGTGCGAGTTGGCATCTCGGATATCGCGTGCGAAACGAAGAAGAAGCCAGACAACTCAGTCGCGAACGCGAGTCGGCACGCAACGAAACCTACGCCCCCCTCATCGAAAACAATTTCCTCGCCCCGCGCAATTACCCGCTCTCGACGCTCGGACTCGACGTCGACACTGCTTCGTACTCCAACACCCGGCGATTCTTGCAGCAGAACACGTTGCCGCCGCCGGATGCCGTCCGCATCGAAGAACTCGTGAATTACTTCAATTACAATGATCCGCAGCCGACGGAACATCCGCTGAACGTCTCCGTGGCGTACGCGGCGTGTCCGTGGGCGCCGAAGCACAAGCTGGTTCGCATCGGCCTCAAAGGGAAAGAAATCGCCAAGTCCGAACGGCCGATCAGCAACCTCGTGTTCCTCATCGACGTCTCCGGCTCTATGCAGGACGCCAACAAATTGCCGCTGGTGCAGGTGGCGTTGCAGATGCTCGCCGAAGAACTGGGCGAGAAAGATCACATCTCGATCGTCACCTATTCGAACGAAGCAAAGCTCTTACTGCCGCCGACGTCGGGGCATCAGCGTAGCGAAATTCAATCGGCGATTGCGAAACTGCACGCCGGCGGTTCGACGAACGGAGCCGCGGGGATTCAACTCGCCTATGAAACGGCGGCATTGAATCTGCTCAAAGAGGGTTCCAACCGCGTGATTCTCTGCACCGACGGCGATTTTAACGTCGGCATCACCGATGACGATCAACTGGTGACGTTCCTCAAGGAACAGACGTCGGCGGGGATTTTTCTGAGCATCTTCGGCTTCGGCATGGGGAACCTCAAAGACGCCAAGCTCGAAAAATTGGCCGACCGCGGCAACGGGCATTACGGCTACATCGACTCGACGCACGAAGCCCGCAAGGTGTTTGTCGAAGAGTTGACGTCGACGCTCTACACGATCGCGAAAGACGTGAAGCTGCAGGTCGAGTTCAATCCGTCGCGGGTCGCCGAGTATCGGCTGATCGGCTACGAAAACCGCCTGATGCCCGCGCAGGATTTCAACGATGACACGAAAGACGGCGGCGATTTGGGGGCCGGGCATTCGGTGGTGGCGATGTACGAAATCGTGCCGATTGGTGTGTCGCGACAAGCTCCGGTTGTGGATGATCTGAAGTATCAGCCTGTCCCGCAGAAAGAGGAATCGACGGACGAAAAAATTCCGCCGACGAATCTGTCGAACGAATGGTTGACGGTGAAGGTGCGGTATCAGTTGCCGACGACGGATGTCAACGTACAGCCGCAGAGCGTGAAATTGGAGTTCCCGCTGAAGGACGAGCAGAACGTCGAATCGCTGTCGGAAATCCAGCGAGCCGATTTCCTGTGGTCGGCCTCCGTCACGATGTACGGCCTGCTGCTGCGAAACTCGAACTACCGCGGCCAGTCGAACTACGACGCGGTCTTAGAAATGGCATCGGCCGCGAAGCGAGACGATTCGACCGGCCGCAAGGCGGAGTTTCTGGAACTCGTCAACCGCGCGAAATTGCTAGCGAAGTAGCATCTTCGTTTAGCCGCGACGCGAAGGCTTTGCGAAGCGGAGCGCTAGCTTTTCCCCATCGGCTAGCGCTCCGCTACGGAAGCCCTCCGCGTCGCGGCTAAACGTTTACGATCGTCTCATCCAAAAACATCCGCTGCCACAGTTCGAAGCAAAGCAGCGACCATAGCCGGTTGCTGTGATCGACGCGCGAGGCGAGATGGTCGTCGACGAGTTTCTCGACCGCCTGTGGGTTGAAATAACCACGCTGTAACGCCTTCGTCGAGAGCAGCGTGTCGCGGAGAAGCTCTTTTAATTCATTGCGGAACCAGTGATCGAGCGGGACGGCGAAACCCATCTTCGGCCGGCTGCGCAGCCGCGGCGGAATCAGGTCGGCAAACGTGTCGATCAGGATCTTCTTCTGCTGCTTCCCCTGCATCTTGAATCGCAGCGGCATCCGCGCGGCGAACTCGGCGACGTGCTGATCGAGCAACGGAGAACGGCATTCCAGCGAGTACGCCATGCTCGCGATGTCGACCTTCGTGAGAATGTCGCAGGGCAAATAACTGACGACGTCGGCACAACTCGTCCGCGTGACGAAATCGCGTTCCTGACACGTTTCGTACGCTGATTCAAGAAACGAAAACGGATCGGCATCACGCAGCGTCGCTTTGAAGTCCGACGATAATAAGGCTTCGCGCTGCTCGGCATCGAACACGCTGATCCAACGTCCGTAACGCCGCATCGGCGTGTCGCTCAATCCTTGCAGGAATCGCTTCAGTCTGCGGCGGCGCGATTTCTGCTGCACCGAGGCGGGAATCATTCGCCACATCTGCTGGAACAGCAGCAACCGCAGCGGCTGCGGCAGCACGTCGAAGCGTTGGCTCAGTTGAATGGCGCGGTAGCGCTCGTAACCCGCGAAGAGTTCGTCGCCGCCGTCGCCCGAGAGTGCGACGGTGACGTGTTCTCGCGTGGTTTGCGAGAGGTACATCATGGGAATCGCGGAGCTGTCGGCGAACGGTTCGTTGTACTGCCAGATCAACTTCGGCAGAATGTCGAGGGCCTTCGGTTCGACGACCGTCTCGTGATGAATCGTCCCCAGATGATCGGCGGCTTCGCGCGCGTAACTCCGTTCGTCGAACTGCGCGACTGGGAAACCGATGGTGAAAGTATGAATCGGCTGCGGCGAAAGCTGCTGCATCAATCCCGCGATGATCGTCGAATCGATGCCCCCCGAGAGAAACGCCCCGAGCGGCACGTCGCTGCGCATCCGCAGTTTCACCGCTTCGGTGATGACGTCGCGGAGCGCCGCCCGCCATTCGTGTTCGCTGGCAGAGGCGTCGGGAATTTTTACCGATGATGACGGCGTCTCGGAAGGATCGTACGGCGGCGTCCAATATCGTTCGACCTTCAATTGACCATTTTCATAAAGGGCGTAGTGCGCCGGCGGAAGTTTCTGATATCCCTCCAGAATGCAATCGGGATAGGGGACGTATTGGTACATCAGGTAGCGGTCGAGCGCGACCGCATCGAGAGTCCGGCTCGCACCGGGAATCTGCAGCAGCGATTTGAGTTCGCTGGCAAAGGTAAGCCGCTCTGCTTCCTGCCGGTAAATAAGAGGCTTTTTGCCGATCCGGTCGCGGGCGAGGAACAGAAGTTTCTTGCGGTCGTCCCAGATGGCGAAGGCAAACATCCCGCGGAGATGTTGCAGGCAATCGACGCCGTATTCTTCGTAAAGATGAACGATGGTCTCGGTGTCGCTGTGCGTGCGAAAGCGATGGCCGCGGCGTTCGAGGTCGGGGCGCAGTTCGCGGTAATTGTAAATCTCGCCGTTGAAGACGATCCACACGGTTTCATCTTCGTTGGCGAGCGGCTGGTGTCCGGTTTCGAGATCGATGATCGAAAGCCGACGAAACCCGAGCGCCGCACCGGGCTGGGCATTCGATGTCGGCGAAAAATAATCCCCGTCGTCGTCGGGGCCGCGATGGACGAGGACCGACTTCATCCGCTCGAGCACGTCCCGCGCGAGCGGTTCGCCGCGCGCCGTCCAACTGGCTCCGGTGATACCGCACATTATCGGTTGGCCCTCGGCTGGTTGTGCACGCGTCGATACAAGTCGGCGTAGGCGGCGACCATCTTCGTCACGCTGAAATCGTTCTCCATCCGTGCGCGGGCCGCGGCGCCGAGTCGCCGGGCGAGCTGGTCGTCATCGAGAATTTTCTTCGCCGCTGTGACCAGCTCTTTTGTCGCGCCGACGGGAAACAGCATTCCCGTTTCCTGGTCGGTGACGAGTTCGCGATTCGGCGGGATATCGCTGACGACGACGGGAAGACCGGCGGCCATCGCCTCCATCACGCTGTTCGACTGACCCTCGAAGTCGCTCGCCAGCCAAAAGAGTGTAACGGCGGGAAGCAGTCGCGAGACATCATCGCGATGACCGAGAAAAAGAACGTCATCGTCGACGCGCATGTCGCGGGCAAATTGTTCGAGGTCGGCTCGCTCGGGTCCGCCGCCGACGATGACGAACTTCAGCGACGGGACAATCTGACGGAGCAGCTCGAACCCCCAGATCAAATCGCGCAATCGTTTCTGCGGCGCGAGCCGGCCGATGTAGGCGACCAGTCGCGTCCCGCTCGGCAGGGCTAGTTCTTTAAATAACGATTGTCGTCTCGTTTCGCGCTCCGCGTCGGTCGGAAGTTCAGGGCAGACGATGCCGTTGGGAATCACCGACATTCGCTCGGCGGGAAAACCGAGGCCGCGATAATACTCGGCGACGCTGCTCGAATTGCCGACGAGATGATCGGTGCGGGCGAACTGCCGGCGATCGACCCAGAGTTGCCAGCGGCTTTTCCAGACGTCGACGCACCGCTCGGAAACGACGATTTTCGGCAAAGGATTTTTGCCGGCGGCCCAGCGTCCGTAAGCATTCGCCGCGAACAACCAGGTGTGCACGACGTCGGGCCGATGGTCGCGGATGACTTGCCGCAACGCCGTCAACGCGCGGAGATCCAGCTTTTTCCGTTTCTGCAAAATCGTCAATGGGATATGATGCTGAGTGAGCACGTCGGCGAACGGACCGCCTCGCGTCAGGGCGACGACTTCGACGTCGAACTCGTCGCGCGGCAGGCCGGTCGCCAAAAGCGTGAGTTGCTTTTCGGCTCCCGAGCGGTCGAGCGTGGGAATCACCAGCATGACTTTGATCGGCGTCGGCATGAAATCGATTCATTCGCGAGAAGTGTGCCCCATATAGATGTGCGGCAATTATTCGGGGTTGGTCCCGATTTTGCAATTCGAGAGGGAACATTGTGAGAGTTCAATTCGGAAGTTGTTACGTCGAACTCGCGCTGGGGGACATCACGAAGCAGCGCGTCGACGCCATCGTGAACGCGGCGAATTCGCAACTCGCGGGAGGCGGCGGCGTCGACGGCGCGATTCACGCCGCCGGCGGTCCGGTGCTGATGCAGGAGACCGGCGAACGCTATCCCGAAGGATGTCCCGCCGGCCAAGCGGTGGCGACGTCGGCGGGATCGCTGAATGCGAAGCATGTGTTTCACGCCGTCGGCCCCGTGTGGAAGGGAGGACTCAAAGGAGAAGCCGAATTACTGCGATCGGCCGTCAAGTCGTGCCTGCAACTCGCCCTCGAGCACGAATGCAAGAGCGTCGCGTTCCCGGCGATCAGCACGGGCATCTACGGCTACCCGATCGATCTCGCCGCCGATACCTCGCTGCTGGCGGTGCGGGATTTTGTGTTCGAGCACGGTCAACCCGAGCTGGTGCGGTTTGTGCTGTTCTCGGAAGGGGCGTACGGGGCGTTCTCGCATCGGTTGGAGCGGTTGATTGCGTGATTCGCGTAGGTCCGGCTGTGCCTGACGATTAATGCCGCTCGGCCACTTTGCGTCAGGAAGAGCCTGAACTTGGGCGCTGCCAACCACCAGACCCCCACAACCAGAACCTGTGTTTTGCAATAGCCTCGTGCTATTCCGTAATATGACGTTGCCCACTCTGCCATAAGCGATCGCTCGGATGATTCCGGATCATACATGCCGTCACCGCTGACACCACGACGAACATCATCGTCATGACACCGCGACTTTCCCATGCTTGGTTCGACCATAGATCACGGTTCACCTGGAAACTGAGCAGAACCTCAATGACAAAGAATCCCATAGAAATGACTACGCCAACAATAGCGCCGCGCACCGCGGGTTTTGGCCATTGAACCACCGTGGCGATACAACCTCCCGGGATTAAACCGACAAATGCCAAGAACACCATTCGCCAGACCGTGCGGCCGTCGTTTGGCCAATAGTACCAACCGCAAAACGAACTGATGCACACGCAGACCGCGATGATCGCGAACGATAAGGGAGACAACGCTTCGGCCGGGCGTTTTTGCGCCTGCTTGACGACCCACAAAAGAAACGCAATCATTGCCATCCACGATACGACCAGCAAAACGAGCATCCACGGATGGTTTTGCCACAGCCAATCGACGAATTGTTGGTTGTTTTGCATAGTGACGCGACTCCCGATGAAATCGAGCTGTCGACAGTAGCGTCCGGCGTCAGGCATCGCCGCACGTACGAGTTTACGGAATGGATTCCATTGACGACAAGACCAGTCCCGCATCCCCGGCCGACGCCAAGAGGATCAGCAGCACGCCGGGGTGCCCCGGTTGGAATGTTAACACGTCCCTGGTTCTGATCCTTGCGTGCCACGGCTGTGTCAGCCGTGCGATTTTATGTGGATTTTCGATTGCTTCGTGCAGCTCTTAAGGTCTAATTATCATCGAAGACACGGCTGACACAGCCGTGGCACATGGAAATCGGAATTGGCCGTTCAATGGATCTCAACCGGGCAACCCGGCCGGTTACTCAGTTTGTGGCCGTGATTCATTCAAGACAATTGATCAGTGCTATGATTAGAACCGGGTGCTATTAAACCGTCAAGTCGCTCATCAAAAATCATCGGCGGTATTCCATATCGTTTTCGGACGCGGCATCGATCCTATTCCCAAACAACGCTCCCCCTTCCGAAACAGCGCTCCCCTTTACAAACACGGCTCCCATTCCCAAACATCAATCCGACAATGATGCGAAGCAGCAACGCTTCTATAGGCGCATGGTTGCGCAGAGCGGGTCGGCGGTTGTCCGAGTCGCACGCCGGGCCCCTTCACGGAACGCCGACGACGGACTACTGACCCCGGAACACTGACTCATCCCCAGTCACGCCATTCTCCCAAAGTGTTGTTTGGAGTGGTGCGCAGATCCGCACAAAGTGTCGCTTTTGCGTTCGCGAGTGACGCTTTTGAGCGCGCAAGGCACGCTTTTGCGCGCATTTCGTACGCGCAAATTGCATTTCAAACAACGTATTGACGTCTTGTTTGCTGACCCGGACTTCTTATTTTCTCCATCTTTCGGCCCGGTTTGTTGGGGAATCGCCGTGTTTTGAATCGGTGGGTGATTTGGGGTTTCCTGTTTGCCTCGGCTTCCTGGATTGGTGGCTTGGGAGGGGGTTTATCGACAAAAGTCGCCGGTTTACATGCACGCGATGACATGCGTGCGCAGCGCGCAATTGCGCGCACCGGTGAGGGGTTCGTAAGGGCTGACGGTGTCATGAGTTCGATTTCGGACACGATGTCGTTTTCGGGGCGATTTTTCGCACTGAATGACGCGAAAATGCGCGCAAAGTGTCGATTTTTGTCGTTTTTGGTGGTTTTTGGTCACTTTTTCGTCATTTTTGCGGTCTGAAGGCGCCCTCATCCGGCCTTCGGCCACCTTCTCCCGGAGGGAGAAGGGTTTACGACGCGCGCACAGTGCGATGAAAGTGCGCTGCAGTGCGCATTTCGCTGCATTTTTGCTCGATTTTCGCCTTGCGATTTTCAGAC
>JBBECD010000232.1:0-11716 GCA_040881995.1 Planctomycetaceae bacterium | reverse complement strand
CTTTACATAATACAAAAGGCAGCAGGCTAAAGCCTGTACTCCGACGAAAACCAATTCTGGCCCTGGACCCTGGACCCTCGACCCTGGACTTTTCTGGCTCTTGACTAACAAACCATGTACTTCGCCAACCCTTGGGGACTGCTCGGACTGCTGGCCTTGCCGGCGATTGTGGTGATCCATATGTATCACCATCGATTTCCGCCGCTCGTCATCGCCGGGAGTCACTTGTGGGAGTTCGAAGAGCAGCGTCAGTCGCCCGGCCGCAAGCGGAGCCGGCTGCCGGTCACGGCGTCGCTGTTGTTCGAACTGCTCGCCGCACTCATCATCTCGCTGATCATCGCCGACCCGCGGTTCGACGAGATGAACCGCGTAACGCATTGGGTCGTCGTGCTCGACCAGTCGGCGTCGATGTCATCGAAGTTCGACGGCGAGAAAACGTTCCGCGATGCGGCGATCGAAGAACTCAAAACGCGGCTCGAAGGCTCGGGCCGCGACACTGTCGTCACGCTGATTCTCTCGGGACATCGGCCGACGATGCTTGCCGGTCCCGCGGCGCCGGTCGAAGAGATTCTGCCGGTGCTCGACACGTGGACTCCGCGCAACCCGCTGCACGATTTTCAGCCGTCGTGGGATTTGGCCTCACAGTTCGCGGGGGAAACCGGCCGGCTGCTGTTCCTCACCGACCACATCCCGCAGCAATCGGAAGTCATACCGCCGGAAATGGAGATCGTCTCGTTCGGCCGGCAACTCGAAAATCTGGCGTTCACCACGGCGCGGTGGACTTACGATTCGGCCGTTTCCAAAGGAAAGTTGTACGTCCGCATCGCTAACTTGGGACGCACCTCGCAGACCGCGACGCTCAAAGGAATCGTCGGCAACCGCACGATCTTCAATCAGGAATTGACGCTCGCCGCCGATCAGGAACTTCCGTTCGAAGCCGAACTTGCCGGCGGATTGGGCCGGCTGAATCTGACGATCGGCGCACCCAAAGATGCGCTCGCCCTCGATAACACCGTCACATTGATCGAGCCGAAGGTCCGTTCGCTCGCCGTCAATCTTGCGTTTAGCGAGGAGCAACCTGCCGGCCACGCCGCGCGACAGGTGTTGATGCAACTCGACGACGTCAACCTGACGGAAGCGGCGAATGCGCAGTTGATCATCGCACTGGCCGAGAAAGTGGCGCCGGTCGCCGACGAGCAATGGTGGCTGGGGATCGGTCCGCTCGATCCCTCCGACGCCGCGGTCGAGCAGGGGCTCGATCTCGTCGGTCCGTATCTGATCGACAAACGGCATCCGCTGCTTGAAGGAATCACGCTCGGGGGCGTGGTCTGCGGCGGCGTGCAAAAGACGGCGAAGTCGATGACCCCGCTCATCAGCGTCGGCAAGATTCCGCTGCTCGGCCAGCTCAACAGCGCCGCCGCGAATGCGTATCTGCTCAATCTCGATATGAGCCGGTCGAATCTCCGTGAAAGTCCCGACTGGCCGATCCTCATCAGCAACCTCGTCGAAATGCGCCGGCGCGAACTGCCTGGGTTGACGCGCTGGAATTACCGGCTCGGCGAGATGGTGCAGTTTCGTTGGCCGTTGCCGGAAGTCAGCGGCAGTGCAGGGGCGAAAGTTCCCGAGTTGCTGTTGATTCACGACGGCGATTCGCGGCCGATCCCGCGCGGCGAATTCATCGAATTGCCGCCGCTCGAGGAACCCGGAATTTATGAGATCCGCGAAGACGAAACATCGATCGGCGAGTTTTCGGTGTTGTATTTCGACCGCCGGGAATCGACACTGACGGAGTTAACCCCCGGCACGCGCCCGCCGCTCGTGCCGACGGAAGGCATCGGTTATACGTTGGATGACCCGATGACGTGGCTGTTGTTACTCGGAATCGTGTTGGTACTTTTGATTCTCTTCAGCGATTGGAAAGTGTTGAAACCGTCACCGGGGAGGTGAAGAAGACGGGGAGACGGGGAGACAAGGAGAAAAACCTTGCGAGCTTCTTCCCATCTCCATGTCTCCCAGTCTCCAGGTCTTCTTCCGGCTCTGGACCCTGGACTCTGGACCCTCGACTCACATGCTCACGTTCGTCTATCCCGAATTATTCCTGCTCGCGATTCCGCTGTGGTGGGCCTGGCAAAAATGGGGCCGGGTCCAGGGCGTGACGGGGTGGCTGCGCGCCACGATGCTGGTTCTGTTTCTGCTGGCGATCACCGGACCGCTGCTCAATCTCAGCGGCTATGGGACCGACGTCGTCGTCGTCGTCGACCGCTCGCGTTCGATCCGCGAAGATCATTCGGCTCACATCGTCGAGCTGGTGAAAATCCTCGAACAGGGCCGCGGCCCCGGCGATCGCATCGGACTCGTCGCCTTCGGTCAGACCGCGCAAATCGAACGCGAACTTTCGGAAATCACGAAGTTCGACGGGTTCATGCATCCGGTGTCGATCGACGGCAGCGACCTGCACGCGGGATTGCTCTCGGCGTTGACGCTTGTGCAAGACGACCGTCCCGCGCGCGTGCTCGTCCTCTCTGATGGCGAAGCGAACGGGCCGAATCCCGATTCCGCCGCACGGCGGTGCCGCGACGCCGGCGTCCCGGTCGATTACCGCGTGTTCGAACGCATCAACATCGGCGACACGGCGATCGAATCGGTGGTGCTCCCCGAGGCCGTTTCGCTCCGCGAGCCGTTTCAAATCTCGGTCTGGATGCACGCCGACAAACCGCAGGCGGGAAAGCTGAAACTCTTCCGCGACGGCAAGCAGATTTCGGAGATCGAACAGGATATTCAACTCGGCGGCAACCGCGCAATCTTCCGCGACGTCGTCGATGACCCCGGAGTGCATACGTATACGGCCAAGCTCGAAATCGAAGGCGATCCGCAACTCGAAAACAATCAGGGACTCGGCGTCGTCCGCGCCGAGGCCGGTGCGCGATTGCTCGTGATCAATCAGGACGGCGCGGCGGACAACCTCGTCCGCGCACTCGTCAGCGGGAACCTGCCGGTCGACGTCGCACCGGCCGCGACGTTCCCGCTCACGCAGGACGCCCTCGATCCCTACCGCGCGGTGATCGTTGAAAACGTCCCCGCGAACAAGTTCGGCCGCATCAAGATGACGCGGCTGGCGCAGTTCGTCGAAGACTTCGGCGGGGGGTTGCTGCTCACCGGCGGCGAGCGAAGTTTCGGGACCGGGGGGTACTTTAAAAGTCCGCTCGACGACGTTCTTCCCGTCTCGATGGAGATGCGCGAAGAGCATCGCAAGAACCGCATGGCGCTCGCGATCGCCCTCGATCGCTCGGGCAGCATGTCGGTTCCCGTCAGCGGAGGCAAAGTCAAAATGGACCTCGCCAATCTCGGCGCCGCGGAATGCATTCGCATGCTCTCCGCCGGTGACAGCGTGGCGGTAATCGCCGTCGATAGCACGCCGCATACCATCGTCCCCATGACGCCTCTCGATGATCCCGAGACCTTGATCTCGAAGGTGAAAACCATCGAAAGCATGGGGGGCGGCATCTTCGTGTACGAGGCGCTGGTCGCCGCCGGTCAAGAATTGATGACCGCCGAGCAAACGACGAAGCACATCATTCTCTTCTCCGACGCCAA
The DNA here is from genome assembly GCA_040881995.1 of Planctomycetaceae bacterium. GTDB lineage: Bacteria > Planctomycetota > Planctomycetia > Planctomycetales > Planctomycetaceae > JAQCEJ01. The sequence goes on along the minus strand of JBBECD010000232.1, from coordinate 8,122 downwards.
CGACAGCGAAGAGCCGGGCGACTATGTGAACCTCTTGCAGAAGTACGCCGACGCCGGCATCACCTGCAGCGTGATCGGACTGGGAACTAAAGCTGACGTCGACTCGGCGCTGCTCGAAGACATCGCCAAGCGCGGCAGCGGGAACATCATGTTCACGACCGATCCCGAGGAACTTCCGCGGCTCTTCACCGAAGATACGATGAGCGTCGCCCGCAGTTCGTTCGTTCAGAACGATCCCGAAACGCAGCCGAACGGCATCCCCGGCAAGATGCTCCCCGACGCCGTGCTGATGGGGAACTGGCGACGGCAGGCCTTCCCGCCGGTCGGCGGTTACAACTTGAGTTACCTCAAACCCGAGGCGACGATCGCCGTCACTTCGCAGGATGAATACGCCGCGCCGTGGTCGGCGTTCTGGTATCGCGGACTGGGACGCGCGGCGGCGATTACGCTCGAAGTCGACGGCGAACATTCGGGGGCTTTCGGCGACTGGGAGTCGTACAACGAATTCGCGATCACCCACGCCCGCTGGCTGATGGGAAGCGACGATCCCGCCGACGTCTACGTCCGCCTGCAACAGGAAGGACAAGAGGCGGTCGTCAGTCTCGAACTCGATCCCGAGCGCGGCGGCGCGGCGCGGCAGACGCCGGTGTTGTATGTCGTCCCTCCCGGTGAAGAACGCGAGACGCCGATCCTTCCCGATCTCGTCTGGACCGGTGCGAACTCGCTCGAAGCGCGGTTCCGCCTCGAAAAAAACGGAACCTATCGCACGCTGATTCGCTCGGGCAAACAGGGCGTGCAGCGCGGGCCCGCCGTGTCGCTGCCGTACTCGCCCGAGTACGTCCCGCGCGTCGGCCTTCCTTCAGGGGTCGAAGTTCTGAACTCGCTCGCCGATCTAACCGGCGGCAAACCGCGGCCGGAAGTGCTCGAAATCTTCCGCGACCCGCCGCGCTCCGCGCGAAAATATTCGCTCGTCCCCTGGCTGGCGATCGCCGGACTGAGCGTGCTCTTGATGGAGATCGCCGGCCGCCGATTGTCGTTGTGGGAGCGAATCATCGACGTCCTCACCCCCGAAGAACTCGAAGCCGCCGCGCAGCCGACGGCTCGTCGCGCTCCGAGATCATCGTGGTGGAAGTGGCCGAGCCGCGACAAGACCAAATCGCGCCGCGTCGCGGCGAGCGCCGCCCCGAACCCGGCTGCATCCAACGGCGAACCTTCGCCTCCTGATTCCGAAGCGAAGCCCGCGATGCCCTCGCCGATGGATGTCTACGCCAAAGCGAAGCAGCAGGCGCAGCAACGGTTGAAGTAGTCGAGGCAAGAATCCTCACCTCTCCCTGGGGGAGAGGTCGGCCGTCAGGCCGGGTGAGGGTGCCTTTCAAGAAAAGGATGAAGGCGGAAGGATGAGGGATGAGTCAGAGAGCATTCGATCGCTGCTGTCTTTTTTCTGACTCATCCTTCATCCCTCATCCTTCATCCTTTCAAACATCCCCCTCACCCAACCCTCTCCCGGAGGGAGAGGGCTTATGCCGCGGGGCGGCGGAAGACGCGCATGATGCGTTCGAAGTCGTCGTTCGAATCGAAGTGCAGAATGACTTGTCCCGAGTCCTTACCCGTCTGGCGAATGATGACCTTCGTTCCGGTCAAATCCCGCAGTTGATTCTGCAGCGAGAGGATGTGATTCGACACCTCGGGCGCCGGCTCGGGTTCCACGGTCTCCGCCGATTCGTAATTCTCCGCCGGTTGCTCGAACGGAACCGTTTCGAATTCCTGAATCGTGCGGACTTCCTGTTCGGTCTGCCGCACCGACAAGCCCTCTTTCACGATCTTGATGCACAACGTCTGTTGGTCCTCGACAGGCAGCATGAACATCGCGCGGGCGTGTCCCGACGTAATCTGCCCGGCGAGTAACGCCTCTTGCGTCGTCTCGGGGAGTTCCAGCAGCCGCAGCAAGTTGCTGACCGTCGTGCGATGGCAACTCAAGCGCTTCGCCAGTTTTTCGATCGACATGTCGAACGTCTTCATGTACGACTGAAACGCGCGGGCCTTTTCGAGATCGTTCAAATCTTCGCGCTTGAGGTTCTCTTCGAGTGCCGCCTCGCAGACCTGCTGGTCGTCGTAGGCCATCACGCGGCAGGGAACCTCGGCGAATTCCGCCTGCCGAGCCGCGAGCAAGCGGCGTTCGCCGGCGATAAGCTGATACCCGTGATCGGTCTTCCGCACCAGCAGCGGTTGCAGCACCCCATGCTGCCGGATGCTGCTCGCCAGCTCGGCGAGTGCTTCGCCGGCAAACTGCGTCCGCGGCTGAAACGGATTGCGTTCGATCTGTCCGCAGGGAATCATCGTGAGTTGAGGCCCGGTTCCCATCGGAGCGGCGGATGGCGTCGCCGGTGTTTCGTCGGGACCATCATCCCCGAGGAGGGCGTGCAGTCCCCGGCCCAATCGTTTGCGTCCCGGTTCGCGGTTCTCGTCGGTATGTCCCTGTTTCATGATGTCGACTTCCTATCGCAGTGGATCGTCCTTGAAATCACGCCGAAAACGCCGGCCCCCTCGGCAAAGGGGCGGGATTGTACCTGCCAGAGGAAAATCAGGGCAAGAGCGTTCTGGCCGGGTGAAGACAGAGTGGGGGAGTGGGAGAGTGGGAGACAAGCGATACGGTTTCCAAGTTTAGCCGCGACGCGCAGGGTTTCCGCAGCGGAGCGTTTTCTTCGCTGGCCCCCCGTTTCACGTGAAACGGTTGTTTTTTGTACAGTAATTCTGTAAGTTGAGTTCGTTTGTCTACCGTTTCACGTGAAACGGTCCCCTCACAGGCGAGCGGGAAGCGTAAGCTTCCTGTCCCCCCTTCATCGAATTCGAAACAATGAAACCGGCTCGTCCTCACGCGGGACCGCCTGAGCGAACCCTTGCGGTGGCTGTTCGTCAAACGCGACGAGGTCGCTCGGTGTGAATCGAAACTTGCCAACCAATTCGAATCGACCAGTGAGGTCGTTCACTCCCGCGGACAAATCCTTCTCGTAATGCGGACCGACGACCAGATACGTCGGTAACATGGGTGCTCCGGGAATCGGTTCCAGAAAACCAAAATTGGCGACCGGTGCGACCATCGGCCAGCCCGCCGCCCGCAGATGAAACACGACCGCCGGTTCTCCCCACACATACACAATCGCTCGGTCTTTCGCCGGGACCGTTTTACGTGAAACGGTGTCGTTGAGTATCGCCTCGGCGATGCGGTGCGAGGCGTGTTCGATTCCCAGGCGAGATTGCCACGCGGGGAAGGGGCGGGAATGAGGGCGCATGCCTCCATACCGACCGGCCACGACGAGAAGGGTCACCACCAGCGATGCGGCCAGCGTTCGCCGATTCAGGGCGAACTTGGTGCCGTTCGCGAGCATGAACACCACGAAGACTCCGAAGCCGATCCACGTTTTGATCAGTGATGGCATCAGCAGTCGGGGATAGGGAGCATACAAAGGTGTTGCCAGCAGCAGACCCAACGTCCACGAGCCAAGCAACCATAACGCCGCACGGGAGAATTCCCCGAGGACGATCGATGCGGTCCGGCCTCGCCTCGTTGCCGAACTGAACTCCGCCACGAGCAGAATTGCCAGAACACCAAGCCCAACGACACCGAGGGCGAACGAGATGCTGCAAGCAACGGCCACGAGCAGAAACACGAACGAGGCGGGCAGCCACATCAGGACGTGCCGGTCCGTCAGCCACCACGTCGATGTTGCTCTGGCGTCCACCGATTCACGTGAAACGGAGGAGCCCGCACGGAGACGCCGGGTGACCACAGACGCTACCATCCACATCCAGGCAAAAACCGCAACGGCGAGAGTGCTTAATCCCTGCTCCGCCCGTTGCGTTTTAATGTGACTCAGCAACGACTCCACCCACCCGCCGAACCCCACAAAATACCCGCGATGATTCGCCGCGATCGCTCCATAACCGCCGATGTCTTCCAGATCGCTCCAGACCGGATACCAGCAGGCGAGCATCATCACGGCGCTCACTCCGCAGATCATGCCCCAGAGTTTGAGACGCCGGCCGAGCGGTTCACTCTTCAGCGAGAAGAGGACGTAACCGAGTCCGCCGGTGACGGCGATCAACCAGGTGATCCATCCGTTATACTTCGTCGCCCAGCATAGCCCCGAGAACAATCCGGCGGCGATGGCGTACTTCCACGACCGGAATGTGAAACTTCTTTCGTACGTCCACACCGCGAGCAGCCACCAGAAGCAGAGCGAGATGTCGGTCAGCGCGGTCCGGCTGTAGAAGATGTGAAAGTCGTATCCGCAGGCGATGATCGCCGCGACACAGCCGCAGACCGGGCCGAACCAGGTCCGCCCGACGAACCATAACAGCGGGATCGTCAGCGAACCGAACAACACGTTGACGTACATCGCGCTCCGCCCGCTGACGCCGGTGAAGATCATCGTCCACTCGACCAGAAACGGGAACAACGGCGGCGCGAAGAACTCGCGGTTGGGATAGCGATACCCCTCCGCCTCGCCGAACAGCAGATTCGAGGCGTAAATCGCCTCATCGAAATGCTCGACCGACACCTGCGATAAGTCCCACCCGCGAAGCACAAACGCGGCGAGCGTCAGGCAGAGGATGAAGATCCATTCGCTGCGCGAGGGAATCGAGATGGGCGTAGGCTCCGCGGGTGTTGGCATCGGCGGTCGAATTCTCGCGGGGGGATTGGAACAGTATCACGTCTCGACTATGATAACCGGTATCCAACCCGACTCGAAATGCCAAAACGCCCCGCGCGTTTCAATTGCCCGATGGAGGAGAAGATGAACCAGACCGACCAGATGTATAACGACGCGATGCAACTCAAGTTCGACGACAACCTCGAAGGCTGCGTCAATAAGCTGCAGGAGATCCTCACGCTTGATCCCAATCACGTATTGGCCCATTCGGCGCTCGGCGTGCATCTCCAAAAAATCGGTAAGCCCGACGAAGCGATTCAGCACGCCCTCAAGGTCGCCGAACTCGAACCGAACGATCCGTTCTCATTCACCCAGCTCTCGGTGATCTATCAGCGCTGCGGCAAGATCCCCGAAGCCGAAGCCGCCATGGAGAAAGCCCGGTTGATGAAGTGACGACGGCGTGAATGACGAATGTCGAAATCCGAATGTCGAATCAATGACGAAGTACGAATGACGAAGCTTCGTTACTCGAACGGATTCTCTTCGCTTTTCGAGTCGTTGAGCAACTTCACGTGGCCGGCGGAATCGTTGTCGGCGCTCGATCTTTTACCGGTCGGCGCGACCGGCAAGTCGGTCTCCTCCGCGACACTGCGCGACTCCGCCGGGAGCGGCTCGACGCGCAGCGTTTCCGTCTTGTCGAACTGGCGGCCGTCGACCGTCGTATAGCGGACGTGGACGAGCACCTCATTCGCCGACGGCGGCTGTTCCCAATTCACCTGAAACAAAAAGCCGGCGCCGGTGAATCCGCTGTACCATTTCTCGCGGGTCTGGGCAGCGTCGAACGTCCACGAGCCCAGACGTTGCCGTTCTGCGGGCAGCGTCATGTCGTACGCCGTCATCTCGACGGTCCCGGGGAGTTTGACGAGATCGTTCTGCTCGTCGTGGGGCGCGATCATCACGGCGAGCATCTCATCGCCGGGCCTTTCGTCGCCGTCGACTCCCGCCGAGAGTAGTTTGTTGATCGTGATGCCGGCCACGCGGAAGAGCACGTCGCTTTGCTCCGGAGTGGGGAGATTGGCGCCGCGCCGGGCGAGCCGGTTTCGCAGATCGAGATTCTCGCGCTCCTGCCGGTCGCGTTCGGCGGTCGCAGCGCCAACCTGCTTCTGCATGTCGACAAGTCGATCTTCCTGTTCGCGCAGCCGCGCTTCGAGTAAATCGGCATGCCGCCGTGAACCACAACCGGCGGGGACGAGCGCACAAAGAGCCAACGCCACGGCTCCCCAGGGAACCCTCCGTCGGCCGATCGATTGCGCGTTCCATCGCTTGAACATGGCGATCCGTGCTTGTGCCGCTTGATGCGTTATTTCTTTCTCCCTCTCCCTCAGGGGTGAGGGCCGGGGGAGGGTGCCTTTCGAAAGGATGAAGGCGGAAGGATGAAGGATGAGTAAGAAGTTGCGTCAGCGCAGAACTGTCGCTCACATTTGCTTATTCCCTCAAGTCTGACTCATCCCTCATTCTTTGATTTTCACTCCGCGGATTTATCCGATGCTTTTCCCGGCTTGGCGAGATGGTCGAGGACGTGGTCGATCAGGCCGTATTCTTTCGCTTCCTCGGCGGACATGAATTTATCGCGGTCGGTGTCTTCTTCGATTTTCGTCAACGTCTGTCCGGTATGCTTGAGCAGAATTTTGTTGAGATTTTTCTTGATGCGAATGACTTCTTTCGCGTGGATGTCGAGTTCGACCGCGGTCCCCTGCATACCGGCGAGAGGCTGGTGAATCATGATGCGGGCGTTGGGCAGGGCGTTGCGTTTGCCCGCCGCGCCGGCGGTCAGCAGCAATGCTCCCATGCTCGACGCCTGGCCGATGCAATAGGTGGCGACGTCGCAGGTGAGGTACTGCATGGTATCGTAAATCGCCATGCCGGCGGTGACCGATCCCCCCGGCGAATTGATGTACAGATGGATGTCAGAATCGGGATCGTCGAACTGCAAAAACAACAGTTGCGCCACGATGCTGTTGGCGACGTCGTCGTTCACCTGGCTCCCCATCAGAATGATGCGGTCCTTGAGCAGACGACTGTAAATATCCATGGCCCGCTCGTCGCGGCCATTTTTTTCGATGACATAAGGAACGAGGACTGTCATGGCTGTGTTCGCTTTTTTCAAATGGTCGAGGCAGTCAGCATCAATGACGAATGTCGAAGCACGAATGTCGAATCAAATCCGAATGTCCAAATGTCTAAAAATTTCTCGAATGTCGCCGTTTAGTCAATTCGGACTTCGGACTTCGTCATTGCTTCGTCATTCGGATTTCGTCATTCGATATTCACGCGGATGTGCCGACGTTTTCTTCGGGTTTGGACTTGATCAGCACTTCATCGACGAGACCATATTCTTTCGACTGGGCCGCCGTCAGATAACGGTCTCGCTCGGTATCTTTTTCAATCACTTCGATCGGTTGGCCGGTGTGTTTGGCGAGAATCAGGTTGAGCGAATGCCGGGTGTCGAGAATGTCGCGGGCCTGAATCTCGATGTCCGAAACCTGACCCCCCACCTCGCCGTACGGCTGGTGAATCATCATCTTGGCGTGCGGCAGGATGTACCGCTTTCCTTTGGTTCCGCCGGCGACCAGAATCGCGCCGCCGCTCGCCGCCAGACCGACGCAATACGTGGCGACCTTGCAGTCGAGGAACTGCATCGTATCGTAAATGGCCATCGTGGCGGTGACCGATCCGCCGGGGGAGTTGACGTACAAATGGACGTCCTGATGGCGGTTTTCGGACTGCAAATAGAGCAGCTTCATGACGATCATGTTCGCCGAGCCGTCGGTAATTACGCCGTCGAGAAACACGATGCGGTTCTCAAGGAGCAGATCGCCGATCCCCATTTGACGCTGGCGGGTATAGTCTCGACGCTGATTGACGGGTGTCATCCCCGATAAAAATGGCGTTTCAAACATCAATTCACCTCTCCCGAGCGGGAACATCTGGGGTGCGCAGTAGCTGAGATCCTTGTCTCTATGGCGTGGGATAACCGATGTACGGCTATTGCGTCAAGAGACATTAAACCGAGAACCGAGAGCGCAGGGTCATTTTCACAACCAACCGGCTGAAAATGGCGATTCGCCCCTTTCATTATCTTAGGGCGCGCTCTGCAGAACGAAAAGCCCTCCTGCGAGAAGAGGGAATACCCATACCGAAGCGTGGATGGGACGGAACAGCAAAGGCTGCCACAGTTGACCCCGGCGGGGTCGCAGCCATTAGCCCGGATTATTCATGACCTCATATTAGCCCGAAGCGCAAGCGAGGGACAGCGAATGGGTTACCCTCGCTTGCGCTTTTTGAAGTGGCGCTATTCAAACCCTCGCCCACCGGGAGAGGGTGGCCGCGCAGCGGCCGGGTGAGGGGAGGAATCGAAGGATGAATTATGAAGGATGAATAAGACCGTGGCCGCTCGTGCCTTTCTGACT
>JBBECD010000231.1:0-11882 GCA_040881995.1 Planctomycetaceae bacterium | reverse complement strand
GGAACGTTTCTGTGCTGCCTGTGGTCGTTCGTTCGGCTGTGGGTCCGGGCGGCGTGCAGCGCGGGGATGAAGCGGTCCCACTGTGCAACTTTGCGCGAATCATCCGGCACGCGCAGCCAGCCGACCGAGTTGTGGAACGGCCCCTTGGGCTGACCGCTATTGGCGATGAGATCGAACTTGCCGTCGAGATCGACGTCCCCTTTCAACAACCCATGAATGCCGTTGAGTTGATCGTCGAGCACCCGCAACGTCCACTTATGTTCGAGCGGCTTGTCGGGCTGTTCGAGCCAGAAAATCAGACCGGGACTGTAACGGGCACCGATGAAATCGAGATCGCCATCGTCGTCGACGTCGAACGATTCGCTGTGAATGCAATCATAACCGGGCGTTTCGTCGAGGATGATTTCTCTCCAGTCTGGCGCGACGAACAACCGCGTCTTTCCGCCGCTGTTGCTGATGACGTCGGGGAGGCCGTCACCCGAGCAATCACCTCCGACCGCCGTCACGGTGTGGATGCCATCATGCACGATGTGTTTTTTCCATTCGGTATTGTCTTGAGCGATCGCCGGCGCGGAACAGCAGACGGCGAGTCCCCAAGCTATCGTGGCGAGGACGAGTACGTTGTGATGATAAGGAGCGTTCCTGACGGAACCTCGTGCGGAAGGGATATCACCGATCGGATATATCAACACAACCAGCATGGCGGGAACGAGTGGGAGAATCAACTCTGGACGGGGCATCATTCCATCTCCAATTTCCTCGATTTCCCGCCGGGATCGCAATTGTCGTCCCTGGGATGAGACGATATATTAGAGTCGGTTGATTTGTACTCGGCGTGCGACACCTCTCACCCGCAAAATTCTCGCAGGAAAATCATCGCAATGTTACAGATTGCTGATACTTCGCGGAGATGGAATCGACGCCATGTCCTGCAAGTCGGTTTGGGGGCACTCGGCGGGACGGCGTTCTCCGGGCTCAGACAACTCGGTGTGCACGCCGCGCCGCAGACCGCCTGGCCGGTGACAGGCAAATCGGTCGTCTTCCTCTTCATGCACGGCGGGCCGTCGCAGACCGAAACGTTCGATCCCAAGATGACCGCTCCGCTCGGCGTCCGCAGTGCGACGGGCGAAGTCTCGACGACCGTTCCCGGTGTCACGCTCGGCGGGACATTTCCGCTGCTCGCTCAGCGGATGCACCAGCTCGCCGTCGTCCGTTCGTTTGTTCCCGGTGATGCGAATCACGATATCAAGACGATCGTCGGCCGCGCGACTCAGGGGGCGAATCTCGGTTCGTTGTATGCCCGGGTCGCCGGGGCCAATCATCCGCTCAACGGCGTGCCGACGAATGCGCTGCTCTTTCCGCGGGCGGTCGACCCTTCAACCGGTCCGGAGATCAACAACTTCGGCCGGTTCGACTCGACGGGAAGTCTGGGGGCGGGCTTCACGCCGTTTGTTCCCGGCGTCGACGGTGACGCGCAGAACAACCTCAAACTCAACTTGCCGCTCGATCGGCTCGACGAACGTCGGGCCTTGCTTTCGCATCTCGACAGACTCCGCCGCAATCTTGAAGGGCGGATCGACCCGAACAGTCTCGATCAACTCCGCGAGCGGGCGTTTCAGACGATTCTCGGGGACGTCGCGAATATCTTCGACCTGTCGCAGGAAGATCCGAAAACGATTGCCCGTTACGACACCGCTCCGCTCATCGGTCCCGATCAGATCGACAAGAAATGGAACAATTACGAGCATTATCTCGATCACGTCAAATCGCTCGGCAAACTGATGCTGCTCGCCCGGCGGTTGTGCGAAGCGGGCTGCGGCTTTATCACCGTGACCACAAGTTTTGTGTGGGACAATCACGCCGACAGCAACAACGCCGGCGTCGAAGAGGGGATGCGGTACTGCGGCCGTCCGTTCGATCATGCGGTCTCGGCATTTCTTGAAGATATCGAAAATCGCGGCCTGTCGGACAAGGTGATGCTCGTCTGCTGCGGCGAGATGGGACGCACGCCGCGCATCGATGAAAAGGGGGGACGCAATCACTGGGGAAATCTCGGCCCGCTGTTGCTCGCCGGCGGCGGCTGGAAAATGGGGCAGGTCATCGGTTCGTCCAATCGCGATGTTTCGGGTCCGTCGTCCGACGCCGTCACCTTGCCGCAGCTCGTCTCGACGATTCTCAATACCTTGCTGGACGTCGGCACGTTGCGTACACTCCGCGATGCCCATCCCGACGTGCTAAAATCGGCCACAGCGGCGGAACCGATTCGTCAGTTGGGTTGAGTTTGACAAAAACGGGGACAGGTCCAGTTTTCGTCACGCCTTGAGATCTATTGCACGGTATTCGAGAAAACTGGACCTGTCCCCGTTTTTTTCGCTCTTTAACAGAGTGTTAAAAAAGGGGGCTGATCCTCTCCGACGCTTCGTTTTTTTCGAAGAATTGTAACACTTTAGCCGAATGGCAAACGACCCATTGGTCGCTCGAAGAAAAAATAAAGGCAGGTCTCGCGCAAAGGCGCAAAGCTCGCGAAGGAAGAACGGGATTCTTGTGAACGCATTCAAAAAAAGTTCATGACTTCGATGGTTATTCACTTTGCGCCTTCGCGCCTTTGCGCAAGAATAATTGCCTGCATGTCCGCAGGCGAAAGCCTGTAGTCCTACATTTTATCAGACGGCCTGCGTGCGATGGCCAATCGCCCGATTTATCTCGATCATCACGCCACCACGCCGGTTGACCCGAACGTGTGGGAAGCGATGTCGCCTTACTTCACGGAAGCCTTCGGCAACGCGGCCAGCATCAATCATGCGTATGGCTGGGAGGCGGCGAAGGGGGTCGACAACGCGCGGCGGCAGATCGCCGAACTGATCGGCACCGACGCCGAGCGGCTGATTTTTACCAGCGGCGCCACCGAATCGAACAACATGGTGCTTAAAGGAATCATGCGGGTGGCCCGGCCGGGCAGCCATCTGGTGATTAACCTCGGAGAACACCGTTCGATCATCGATCCCGCGAAACGCCTGCAACGCGCGGGAAACGCCGTCTCGTTGTTGCCGATCGACGAACACGGCATGGTCAACCCTCAGCACGTCGCCGAAGCGCTAAGGCCGAATACGATTCTTGTTTCGGTGATCTGGGCGAACAACGAAGTCGGGACGATTAACGCCGTCGCCGAGATCGGTGAGATCTGCCGGCAGAAACGCGTCCTCTTCCATACCGACGCGACGCAAGCGGTCGGAAAGATTCCCATCGACATGTCGCAGTTGCCGATCGACCTGATGAGCTTCTCGGCTCATAAGTTATACGGACCCAAAGGGGTCGGCGCGCTGTGGATCAGAGGAGGTTCCCCGCGAATTCTCATCGAACCGCTGATCGACGGCGGCGGCCACGAGCGGCATCTTCGCAGCGGGACGTTGCCGGTGCCGCTCATCGTCGGTTTCGGCGCGGCGTGCGAAATCGCCAAAGAATGTCTGGTCGAGGAAGCGGCCCGCATCGCCGGGTTGAGAGATCATTTGTGGTCGCGGCTGCATGCGCTCGACGGCATCCGCCTGCACGGGCATCCCGCACGGCGATTGCCGGGCAATCTGAATATCAGCATCGCAGGCGTGGACGGCGAAGCGCTGATGACGGGATTAAAAACGATCGCCGTCAGTTCCGGCTCGGCGTGCACGACGGCGGACCCCGAACCGAGTCACGTGCTCCGCGCGATGGGCGTGAACGACACGCTCAGCCGGGCGAGTTTGCGATTCGGCATCGGTCGATTTAACACGCTGGAAGACATCGATCAGGCGGCCGACGTCGTGATCGAAACGGTGAATCATTTGCGTCAATTGGAGACTACTTCAGATCCCGTTCCGAACTCTGATCCGGAGCCGCGCGCGAATATTCGCGAGGATGTTCCATGAACCGGTCGCGCGATTCGTCGTCGGCGAACAGCCACAGCCGATTGTGATAGACCGTCGCGTGTTTCAATTGACCGGGTTTCACTTTGCCCGCTTCAGCCGCGACGGCGCAATAGCCGTCGTTGGCCGGCCAGTAGGCTTTGGGGTTGGCGATAAAGGCTTCGCGGTGCGCATGGGAGGCGAAGAAGACCATGCGTCCGCTGTAGACGACGCCGAATTCCGGCAAACCTTCCACGAGTTGACGATCATCGAGGGCGCTGACGAGGCAGTCTCCGTTAAAGGCCAGTGGGGGTAACGTCGCTTCACCGCCGCGCACTTCCTGTTCCACCTGTTGCTGAGCGATGGGAGCGATCGGTTCGCGCGGACGGCGTTGCGGCACCGGCTGCGAGAATGAGGGAGGCGCCGCCGACTCGCTCTCGGCAGGTTCGCGCGAGGGGAAGAGCTCGTCTTCAGCGGCAAATTCTTCCGACGCCTCGGTTGCGTCCCATTCATCGGTTTCATCCGACGGATCTGCGGGGAAGAAATCGGCATCGCGATTCACTTCGTCATAGCCCGACGGGGCAATGGCGTTTTTCGCGGGGAGTTCGTTCAACGGCGCGGCTGATGTGTTCGGAGGGACGTCCGCCGTCCGCACGAACGGATCGTATTCCCTCGTCTCGGCGGCGTTTTTCGCCAGTGCCGCCGAATTGAGTTGCGCCCGCTGATACGAGCTTAACGCCTTGGTCAATTCCCACGACGATTGAAATCCGGTCAATTTCTCGGTCATTTCGAGTTGAGGTGAAATAACCACCGTCGTGGGAAGTCCCTCGATGCCCACGGCCTGGGCGAATTTTTCATTTCGCTCTTTATCGATCATCAGAGGAATAAACGTCTGATTGATAAACTCGATCACCTGCGGATCGCTGAAGGTGGATTGCTCCATTTTCTTGCAGTAGCCGCACCAGCCGGCGGTAAACTGCACGAACATCGGTTTGCCGGTCGCCTGCGACTCTTTGTACGCGACCTTCATGTCTTTACGCCAATGAATTTGGCTTTCTTTGTCCCCGGCAGAGCCTACGGAGGCCAGCAACAGGCAGATCAAGCCGCCCAAGATCATATTCCGTCGGTGCATACGTATTTTCCTCGCAGCATGGAGGAGATCATCCTCGCCGTTCACATCATTCTGAAATATCTATCGGCAAATTTTGGGGATTGTGTTGACATTAAGACTTATGCAAAGTTTAACGGCTGACGAAAGTTCGCAGAAAATGAGAGTGCGCTAAGCGTGAGTCGTTAACACGGGATAAATAGGAGGTTTAGATGGAGTGTGCTTGGGCGAGCCGCTTGGCGGGAACGGGATGTCGCTGTCAGATTAACGGCGAAACAAGTCTCGGGCAGGATCAATTCGGAAGTGTCGCAGCGGTGGAAAGCAGCGGACATCATTCTATAATATGACGCAGAATCGCAGAACCTCAATTTGTACACGTTTTGACGATCGGACTGAGCACGAACAAAGGACGCCCCCATGTCGTTAAATGATTTCAACCGCCGCGATTTTCATCGTTTGACGCTCTCCGCACTGGGAGGAATGTTCGCCGGCGCCGCGGCGGGATGTTCTTCGGATAAAGAGGCGGCCCCGCCGCCTGCCAACGGGACCGCACCCGCAACGGACGGGGCGACGACTCCCGCGAAAGACGAGCCCGGCACGGCCGCCGTCGCCGCTGTCGATGAGCCGCTCATTCTGCAAGAGCCCCACGTCTGCCGCGGGTTGAATACCTGCAAAGGAAAAGGCAAAGGGGGGGACAATGCCTGTGCCGGCCAGGGGAGTTGTGCTACCGCCGTCGAACATACCTGCGCTGGAGCGAACGAGTGCAAAGGCCAAGGCGGCTGCGGCAAAGATCCCGGTCAAAACTCGTGCAAAGGAGAGGGGGGCTGTAACGTTCCATTGATGGAAAGCATCTGGGACGACGCCCGGACCGCCTTCGAAAAAGCGATGAAAGCCAAAGAGCGAGATTTCGGCGCCGCCCCCGCCGCGTAAGCGCGTCAACAAGGACGGCGATGCCCGCATCACGCCTCGGATCCCGAGCTCGGCTTTTTGAAGTTGCGCTGTTTTCAAGAAAGAAGGTGCGAATCGCCCAGTATTTAGGCCTGGCAAGGCCGTAACAACGTAGCCTCGGGCAACGCCCGAGGTAGCGAAGCGCCCCGGTCGCCTGAGCCCCGGTAGGGGCGACACAACGAACGACGAAGAACTTGTTTCGCCCCTGCCGGGGCTTAGAAATCCGGTGGTATTCCGTTTCCTCGGGCGTTGCCCGAGGCTACATTGTTGTGCCCCTTCCGGGGCGGAAGACTGAGGATTCGCCATCGGATAGCGCAACTTCAAAAGCTCGGCTTCGGCGTGGGATTACGCACCGTCCACTTCGAATATCTGAAAAGCGTTCGGGGACGACGCAGAATTTGCCGGCGAGGTCGTTAAATCAGCGAGTCGCTGAGGCGTTTCGTCAGCGTCGCCCATTCGTCGTCGCGAACGCAGGTCGGGTTGATCACCAGCGTCTTCTGCGGCAGCTTGCCGTGGCCGACGTAGATGGAGGGGGAGCCGCCGCGCAAACCGCGGCAGATGTCGAATGCCGTTTGCTTCAGCCGTTCTTCGTCGAGGCGAATTTCGAGATACGGAGGGGACTCGTCGTCGTTCTTTTCGACGATCGTGCATGTCACCGGATGATTCGACAGCGTCTTGGCGATCATCTGCAACCGTTCGCGATATTGCGGAACCAGCGGCAGATAGGCTCCCGAGGTGAACATTTCCAGAGCTTTGAGCAGCGAGACGATCTGTTCTTTCGCGACTTTCATGCCGCGGCAGAATCCGTGGCGCGGCATGCCGGTCAACATGTCGACGTCGATGAATTCTTCGGGAGGCGACCACAGTTCGGGGTGGTCGTCCATGTCGAGCAGTTGCAGCACCGCCGAGGTGATGAGATCTTTTCGGCCGCAGAGGATGCCGGTCGACTGCGGACCGCGAATCGTTTTGCCGCCGCTGAAGGCGACCAAATCGGCACCGCTGGCGGGGATCGTTTTGAGATTCGAGCGTGGCGGCAGTTCACCGGCGGCGTCGATGAGAACCGGGATATCGTGAACGCGGGCCATCCGCACCAGTTCGGCGACGTTCGGCCGCGACGTCGGCGAATAAACGTAAACGATACCCGCGGTTTTTTCGGCGATCGCCGCCTCGTATTCCCAGACTTCGGTTCGCCGCACGCCGGCGTTGGCGACGATTTCGTTGAAGCCGACCTCGACGAGCCGGGCTCCCGCCGCGCGGACCGCGTGGTCGTAACCGCTGCGTTGCTCGCGGGCGATGATGAATTCGTTCTTCATGCCGTCGGTGTGAGGCAGGCGTTCCATCTTGCCGGCGTCGAGCCGGGCGAGAATGGCGGCGGTTCCCAGCGTGAGTGCAGCGGCAGCCCCGGTGGTCACGATGCCGGCGTCGGTCCCGGTCGCCTCGGCGATGCGCTTCGAAGCCAATGCCTGCAATTGTTCAAGCGGCACTGTCGCCTGCGCGGCGTCGACGTACGCTTGCACCACTTCGGGAGGCATCACAGCCCCGCCGAGCCGCGTCACGCTGCCGCTGGCGTTGATGACCGGTTCGATGCCCAGTTCGCGATAAATGCTCATGTGTTTCCGTTTCTTTTTGATTCATTGAGGGAACTCTTAGAGAGTAACGGAGAAGACCGCGGCGAGCAAAGATGACGGGGGTGAAAAATCGCGTGATGTGAAAATGGGAACCGAACGTTCTAATAACAAGGAAGTTTCGAGGCGACGAGGTGATTCAAATCTTCCCATTGGTTTGGCATGGCCAAGTTATCGAAAGCCAAAATCAGGAATTCGTTGTTATGCGCGATCCGCAGCAAAATAAGTCGTTCGTTAACTCGATATCCGGAGAAGTAGTCCCAATCGAATTCGTTTTTCATGTGTGCGGCGGTGCAAATAATGCCCGATGACGAAACGACGACGGTTTTTGGCAAAAAGACTCCGCGCTGTTTTCGCTTTTGCCAAATCATTTTGAGTCGTCTCCATTGTCCCCACACAATTAACCCAATTATCACCAAACTTGAAGCACCGAGTATTGCAAATCCCGCCTCTCGCGAAGCACGAATGAGTTCTGCGGCGGCGTAACTCACAACGAAATACAGAATAACCGCCCCGATGGACACTCGAACGAGCAAATGGTGCAGGTGGAGGTTACATGCCGAATTGTAATCACGGCGCGACAGGCTACCTTCTAATGAAATCGGGCGAATCATCGCGTGCTCTTTCGATTCGCTCATCAAGACCTCCCGGTTCAGACCCGCTTTTCAATGAACGGACTACGGCCGCTCCACATTCTTCACAAAATTCTCCACGAACCGCTCGATCCCCTTGGGCGTGAAATGGCAGGGATCGCTGAAATGCGTCCCATCGGCCGAGAGCAGTTCCACCTGATCGACAAATTGCACGGTCGAGGTGAACTCCGGATCGGCGACCAGTTCGCGGATGACGTCGTTATGTGCCGCCATCGTCGTGCGGATGTTCTCCGGGCGGCCCCAGCTTTCGGCGTGCATGCCGTAACCGCCGGTTCCGTAATCGAGTTGGCCGTCGGCCATGCGTTCCTTCGAGTAATTGGCGGGGAGATACCAGGGAAACGTCATCAACACGACGGGGATCTTGCGGTCGCGACAGGCGCGGAGAATCTCAGCGATATTTTCTCGAAACGGCTCTGCGGTCTTGACGGTCGCTCCTTCATCGAGCCACTCGTCGGTCGGTTGGCCGAGGTCGATCAAAGTGCCGATCGCCTTAAGATCGCGCGTGACGAGTTCCTGAAAATCGGTCCCTCGTTTTTGCAGCCGGCGTTCCATGCCGACGTACCAGTTGCAGTGGGTGTAATCGTTCTTGAAATCGGCGGCGGGGACGCAATTCATGCGGATGTCGTTGAAGCCGTCGTACAGCAGGACAAGATCGATCCCGCGCTCGGGAAGTTTGCGGAACTTGAACAGCGTGTCGCGCGAGGTATGCGCGGCCTTGGCGAGATTGTAGACGCGAACATCCGGTCCCCAGCTTTGCCGCAGTCGTTCCGTGAGTTCGCCGGCGGTTTGTTCGAGCGTCGAGCCGCCGATGAGCACGACGTCGAGCGCGGCATCGCCGCCATCCTGCGGGATCTCGAGCACGCCCGACTTGTACACTTCGGGATAGATGAGCTGATATCCGTCGAGCGAACTGGTTCGGGCCACCGGCGAGACGTCGTACCGCAGGTAGAGGAACAAACGAAATCCGAGATACACCAGGAGCGCAAGATAGACCGCAAACATCGGCACGAGCAGCACCGGCCGCCGCCACCAGCGCGGCGGATGCACGACGGCGGCGGTGTCGGGTATTAGAGAGTTCATGACGTTTCTGTCGTTCAATGATCACCAGCT
Organism: Planctomycetaceae bacterium; assembly: GCA_040881995.1. Lineage (GTDB taxonomy): Bacteria > Planctomycetota > Planctomycetia > Planctomycetales > Planctomycetaceae > JAQCEJ01. Next base: position 2,563 of record JBBECD010000231.1, on the reverse strand, counting down.
TCCGTCGAAATATCCGCACTCACTTCACCGTTTTAAATCGTTCAAGAAATATTACACTCCCTGGAAACTTTAAATTATGTCCTCCGGAGATATTTTGGCAATCGCCATTGCCAGGGGGAAGAAAAAGAATCTCCAATGACGGTGGAGCCGATCTCGACTGTGGCGATGCTGACGAAATGCAAAGGCCGAGCGAAAACCCGCGGCATAACGCACGCGATTCCACAAAAAAAGCCCCTGTAAAACAGGAGATTCGGAAAATTCGGACGTCCCACGCGGAGTTAAACGGCGAGTACGCGGCCGGAGACGCACGGCTGGTTCTCTATCGCGTTCCGAGACGTCTCGGGACGATGGAAAGTCCGTCCGACGCCCCGAAGCGGTGACGGCGGGATTTTGCGCATCCACCCCGGCCCCTTCGTCTCGCCGGATAGTGGAAGTATCCATTCGAAGGGATTTGGATGATCTCCAACCCGCAAAAAAAGCATCATCGTTGATTGCTTTTCCACTCGTGGTGAATCATCCTGTATTATGTGTTTATGGGGGTATCCTCAGTTTTTGGGGCGAAAAACCTCGCGAGCCGAAATCCGTCCCTTGCCTTGTGTGGGAAGCAACTCGAAAAGGATGTGCGAATCATGAAGCCTGCCGTTCAATCAACTTTGCGGAGGGTGGCATTGTGTATTGTGTTCGCCATCCCCGTTCACGTCGCGACTGAAGCGACGGCGGCAATGCTTGTGTCGAGTGCTGGCACAAACAATATCTTACAATTCAGCGAAGCGACGGGTACATTCCAAAATGTTTTTGCTTCAGGGGGAGAATTGAGCGACCCTTTTGATATGGTGATCGGCCCCGATGGTAACCTGTACGTGAGCAGTCATGATTCCAATTCTGTGCTGCGATACGACGGGACCAACGGAGCCTTTCTCGATACATTCATAGCTTCCGGTTCTGGAGGTTTGTCTAACGTCACAAACCTTGTCTTTGGCCCGGACAACAATCTCTACGCAAGCAGTTTCAACAATTCTCGGATATTGCGTTTCGACGGGACTAACGGAGCATTTCTCGACACGTTTGCGTCGGGCGGCGGTCTCGTGGGGCCTCTTGGGCTAGCCTTTGGTCCTGATGCCAATCTTTACGTGAGTAATCGCGACGATGATGGCTCATCAAGTGTCCTGCGGTACAACGGCACGACCGGAGCATTTCTCGACATATTTACCTCAGGAAGTGGCCTAACGCTCCCGCGAGATTTGATCTTTGGTCCTGATGGGAATCTTTATGTCGGGAACCTGTCGACGAACAGCGTAATGCGTTTCAATGGGACTACCGGCTCATTTGTTGACCACTTCGCTACGGGTGGTGGACTCGACACGCCCGACGGTATCGTCTTTGGCCCCGACGGAAACTTCTATGTAAGCAGCTTCGGCAATTCTCGGATATTGCGTTTCGACGGGACTAACGGAGCATTTCTCGACACGTTTGCGTCGGGCGGCGGTCTCGTCAATCCAAGCGCGTTGCTCTTTGGCGATATCGATAGCTCCGATAATCCAGTCCCTGAACCCGGCTCGATCGTCGCTATGCTGTCTCTCGTTACCTTCGGAGCGGGTGCGATCGTCATTCGCCGACGTCGGGCGCGGGCGAGGACGCTCGCGGCGTAATATTCGTGAGACGACAACACGGTTTTCACAACGGGTGGCCCATTCGGTCGCCCGTTTTTTCGTCGAATGGGGGAAGCAAGGTCATTCGAATAAAAAAGCCCCTGCAAAACAGGGGCTCAGAGCGTCTGGACGGCGTTCGCCGGACCAACAAAATGGGCGGTACTGGATTCGAAGTACCCTCAGAATCCAGCTTGGAAACCGCATATTCTGGCGATGACGGCGCGCCAGTGGGCGCGCGCGGTTCCCGGCACGGGGCGAACGGCGCGGAATCGCTGGCCCTGGTCGATGACGATCTGCGGTTCTTGATCGACGGGTTCCCCCGGCTGTCGGTTGCGGCGCGGCGGGAGATTCTCGATATCGCCCGTGCGGAGTTGGGGGAGGGATAATCGGCCGCAGAATCGCACGGCTGGCCCGCTGTCCCATTCGGGAACGTCGGGACGGGGAAATAATCATCGACCGGCGGTCCGATGCGACTGAGGCGGGATTTTGCCCATCCCCCGGCCCCTCTGCTATCGGCGTGAGTGAAAGCAGTCTTCGATCGGCCCCCCCGCCCCGACTGCGGGAATACCGGCCGATTGCTCGGTGTTCGATTGCGTTCGAACGGTTACACCGTCATGCTGGTGTTTACCGGTATCGAGCAAACACTTCGGGAGGTTGCGTCATGTTTCAAATGGTACGCGTTTCAGTCTGCGTTTCGATCATAGCGCTCAGTTCGTCGACGGCTCGGGCGGCAATGCTCGATGTACTTTTTGATTTCGACGGAACGCACGGAGCGAATCCGCATGCGGGAGTAACGTTCGGACCGGACGGGAGTTTGTACGGGACGACACGGGCGGGCGGCATTTACGGCGCGGGAGCGTTATACCTCACGCGGCCAAGAGTGAGACGTTTTCAAATTGCTGGAAATTGAGAGT
>JBBECD010000230.1:0-11980 GCA_040881995.1 Planctomycetaceae bacterium | reverse complement strand
GATTTGGGGTTGCCTGGTTTGCCTCGGCTTCCTGGATTGGTGGATTGGGAGGGGGTTCATCGACAAAAGTCGCCGATTTACATGCACGCGATGACAGGCGTGCGCAGCGCACTTTTTGCGTCGCCGGCGAGGGGATCGTAAAGGCTGAGGGTGTCAGGAGTTCGATTGCAGACACGATGGCGATTCTGGCGTGCTTTTTTGCGCTGAAATGCGCGCAATGCGTCGATTTTTGTCGTTTTTGGTGGTTTTTGGTCACTTTTGCGCCCCAAATGCGTGCCAAAAGGCACCCTCATCCGGCCTTCGGCCACCTTCCCCCGGAGGGAGAAGGGGTTACGACGCGCGCACAGTGCGATGAAAGTGCGCTCGAATGCGCATTTCGCTGCATTTTTGGTCGATTTTCGCCTTGCGATTTTCAGACTGCTTGTTTCACGTGAAACGGGGGTCGGTTGTGGGGGATGGGGGGCGGTTTCACGTGAAATGGAGCGCTCCGCGATGCGTCGCGGCTCAACTCAGGGAGCTTACGCTCCCCGCTCGCTGAACCCCCAATCCCACTCACTGCGCAGAGGGGGGAATCACGAAGCGAATCACGCGATGGTCGCTGCCGCCGATGAGAACTTCGGTGTTGTCGGGAGCATACGACACCGAATAGGCGGCGGTGAGCGGAAGCTGCAAGTGATAGCGGAACTGGCCGTTGTTCCCTTCCCAGAGGCACAGATGACCCGAGTCGTCGATGCTGGCCAATCGATTGCCCGCAGCGTTATACGAGAGCTGCACGATCGGCTGCGTATGCCCCGGCCCTTGCAGCAGAGGCATCAAATCTTCGCGATTGAAGCTCTGCCATGCGCGCGATAACCCCGCACCGATGATCGATGCACCAGTGGGATGCACGGCCACCGTGTTGATGCCGGCGTTCAAACCCTCTTCGATGATCTGCGTCGGTTGTCCCTTCGCATCCCACAGTCGGATCGTGCCGTCGAGGCTGCCGCTCGCCAGCACTATCGGTTGATTGAGCTGCCGATTGAACGCTACGGTTTTGACCGCGGCAGTGTGCCCCGAACAGGTCGCGACCTCATCTCCCGTGAGCGCGTCCCAGAGGCGGACCGTGCCGTCGCTTCCTGCCGTCGCCAGCAATTTACCGTCGGGGCTGAAATCGGCACCGTGAATGATTCCTGCGGGGACGGCGATCGATTTTCTCGCGCCGATCGACGCGGGTAACCAGCGTTTCAGCGTGCGATCTCGCGAGACGCTGAAAAGCTGCCGATCATCGTCGGGGAGCATCAAAGCGATAATCGCATCGGTATGGCCGGCGGAAGTGTGCGTCAGCGTCCACGCCGGCTGCCCTTCGACATCCGTTAAATTGCAGACTCGCAGGAGGTGATCGTTTCCCGAGACGATGAATTTCTTTCCGCCGTTCGCGACGGCGACGGCCGTGATCGGGACGGGAGAATCCCAGGTCGTTTCGGTGCCGGCTTCGATGTTCCACACGTGAACCTTCTGATTGTCGCCAGCCGCGATCAACGCCTTGCCGTCTGCGCTCACGTTCATCGCAACCACCGGCGACGACGCCGTCCATTGGCGGTCGGAAGTCATCGCCTCGGACGACCAACCCTGTATCAGCGGGCCATTATCGCCCGAAAAGAGGCTTTTTCCGTCCGGTGACATGCGAAGATTCGTCACCGGTTTCTCGCCAACGACGGCGACCGCGCTGACCGAGGGATTCCACTTCTTGACCGTGCGGTCGGCGCTGCCGGAAACGGTTGCTTGTCCATCCTTCGAAATCGCCAGCGACAACACCGCTGCGGTGTGGCCGATCAGCCGTTCGCGCAGCTTCCCCGTCGCGCCGTCCCACAGGTAGACGCCGCCGTCTTCACCCGCGGTTCCCCACACGCTGCCGGATTCGTCGGTCGCGGGGGCGCGGAGATTGACGATGCCGGTGATCGTCAGCACCGGTGCCGCAGCCTGCGCCGCAGGTTCGACGTCAGCGGCCGGGAGATCCCAGATCAGCAGCCGCTTGTCGTCGGTCGTGGCGGCGACACGTTTGCCGTCGCCGGTCGTCGTCAGACCGTTCAGCGGTGCGGCGATGCCGGCGAAGATTTGAATCTCTTTGCCGGTGTTCGCACTCCACAACTTCATCGATTGATCGATGCTTGCGGAGAGAAATCGCTCGCCGTCGGGCGTCCATTGAACCGACGTCACGCTGCCGGTATGCCCTTTGAACACGCCGCGCAGACTGCGGCTCATGATGTAACCGCTGTTGTCGGTACCGGCCCCGATAATCAGCGGCAGATCGGAGGCCAGCGCCGTTTTGCCGACGACCGCCGGTGCCGTCAGTTCTTCGAGCAGCGCCCCGTCTTCACCCGAGTAGATGCGCAGTTTTTTGTCGGCGCACGAAATCAGCCAGTGGCCGTCCGACGTGGCGGATAATCCCATCACGGCCGCCGGCGCGGTGATCGTCCGCACTGCGGCTGCGTCGGCCAAGTTCCAGATCAGCACGTTCGGCTGCGTGAACAGCGGATCGCCGCCGGCTGCGATTTGCAGGCCGTCGGCGCGAACGGCGACGTGCCGCAATGCCGTCGCACTGCCGGCGAACGATCGCACCAATTCGCCGTTCATGTTCCACAGCTTTGCAAGTTTGTCCTCACCGCAGGTCGCGACGTGCGCGCCGTCGGGCGTGACGGCGAGATCGTGCACGCGAATTTCATCCGCGAGCACGATCGTTTCCGCCGAGATGGCCGACGAGATCAACGTCCCATCGACTCCCGCCGCGACATAGCCGGGCTGCGTCTTTGTCATTCGAATCGCCTTAAGAGCCGATTTTGCCGCCGGAAATCGCTGCAACTCGCGAGCGGTCGCGACATCCCAAATGCGGACGATCAGGTCTTCACCGGTGGTGGCGATTCGCTGGGGGTCGGATGCAAAATCAGCCGCAAGAATCGGGGATGCCAGCGTGAAAACTTTTGCTTCGCCCGATGCCGCCGTCCAGATGCGAACCGTTTTGTCGAGACTCGTCGAGATGATTTGCGTGGAGTCTTTTGAGACCGCGACGCTCGTCACCTGCCCGCCATGCCCGCTGTACGTATTGGCGAGGGCGCCATCGGTCACATTCCACCGGCGTACGGTGGCGTCGGCTCCGCCGCTGGTCACGCTCGCTCCGTCCGGCGAAAACGCAACGGCGAGCACGGCACCCGAATGCCCGCTCAAGACGCGCGGCTCTTCGTTCGGCTTCCACAGTTTGATGGTGCCGTCCGCCGCGGCAGTCGCAACGTCTCCGGTTTGCGGATGAATCGCCACCGCGTGAATCGCCACCTCGTGAGCTTGTTGCTGTCCCTGTTCGACGGCATCGGGAAACGACCACTTCTGCCATTTGCCCGTGTTGGATGCGGTGACGAGAAGTTTGTCATCCGCACTGATGGCCAGCGCGGCGATCGGCCCGATCGTGCTTTTCCAAGAGCCGGTTTGCTGCAGCGTTTCGGCGTTATAAACGCGAATCGTTTCATCGAGCCCGGCTGAAATTATTTTGGTTCCGTCATGCGTGATCGCGAGCGACGTGATCGCCAGGTCGTGCGTCTTCTGAACTTTGGGCGAAGCGAGCGGCAGCTTCCACGTTTTCAACGCGCCATCTGCGCCGCTGGAGACCAGACGATCTCCCTCCGCAAGATATTGAATGGCCGTGACGGCTCCGACGTGGCCTCCCCAGTTCGAAAGCATCGCTCCGTTGTCGGTGCCGCGAATAAAAATCTCTCCCGCCACGTCGCCGACGGCGAGTTGCGGCGCTGTTGATGAGATCGCCATCGACTGCATCGGCTGGGGAAAATCGGTGATCGCCAATTTCGGTTGGCCGTCGGCGACGGTGCTGAGCCGGACCGTCTTATCGAGACTCGCCGTCGCCATTGTCTTTCCGTCGGCCGTTACGGCGACCGCTGCGACCGCTTGGCTATGCCCGGGAACCGGCGTGACCGGTTTCGGAATCTCCCACAGGCGTATGGTTCCGTCCAGCCCGGCGCTGAGCAACAACGGTTTTTCGGGATGAAAGCTCAGATCGTTCACGCTGCCCGTGTGGCCGGCCAACTGCGTGCCGAGCGTGCCGTCGGCGGTTTTCCAGAATTGAATCGTACCCGTTTCGCTCCCCGATGCGGCCCAACTGCCGTCGTGCGACAGGCCGACGGAGAAGACCCGGCCCACCTGTCCGGTGAGCGTGCGGAGCGGCTGGCCGTCGGCGAAATTTGACAGTTGCACGATCTGATCGTAACCGCCGCTGATGACGAAGCGATTATCCGCCGAGATGGCAACCGCTGCGGCCTGGTCGCTGTGACCCGAAAGATTCTGCGGCGGCTTCGGCGGCCAGTTCACACGGCGAATGACGCCGTCCTGTCCTCCGAGAAAAAACTGCTCTCCCTCAGCAGGAACGGCCATGCTCGCCGACGGATGCGTATAGATGACGTTTCCCAGTTGGGCATTGTCGATATTCCATTCGCGAACCGTGCCGTCGAGCGAACTGCCGAGCACCGACCGCGTTGAAGGAAACCAACCGACGCCGGTGAGCGGAGCTGAGGCCCCGCCGTAATTGCGAATGAGCGTTCCCGCGACCGGATCCCACAAGCTGACGTAATTCGACTCGTCGCCGGTCAGCAAAATCGTGCCATCCGCCGAGAAAAACGACGCACTCGGAATTCCCGGAATGCCCGTTAAATCGAGCAGCGGCCGCGGAAGCGGCACGTCGGAGAGCACGATCTGTTTACCCGCTCCCGCTGTGACCGCTTGCTTTCCATCGGGTGAAACCGCCAGCGTCAAAATGGCGCGGTCGTGCGGTTTGATCGCCGAGATGAGTTCGCCGGTCGCGCGGTCCCAGAAACGCAGCGTTCCGTCGGTTCCGGCGCTGAGCATCAACTTGCCGTCCGGTGAAAATCCGACGGCATGGACCGGAGACGCATGACCTTCGAGATATTGGATCGGATTCGGCGGCGGGTTTTGTCCCCATCCCGGCGTCACCTGCAATGCAGCGATGAGACACACAATCCAATACCCGCTTCGCGTTCGTAGCATCCGGCATGTCATGAGAAAAAAGCCTCGCCTGAGAAAATCAGCCTCAAAGCATTCGCACCCCGGAAAGGGGCAGGAGACCCATCCAATATTAGCTGTTTTATCACTGTATCTGACCGCGAAACCGAATGCCAATCCCGCTCCGTAGTAAATACCCACCCCATCCGGCTTAACATTCGATCGAATGTCAAGTTCCGAAGACGATGCCCGACAATGTGTTCCGGCCGAAACCATGCGGTCGGCGAGTGTGGCCGTACGCCGTCATGCGAGCCGTGACATCACACGGATACTCACGAGAGACTATTCACAACTAACGGATGACACGCGAATGAGTCATCTTGTAAATCCGACACGGACCCCATTGTAAAAACCATCATAAACCACAGCCATCTCAGCTCCAGACTTCATCATGTAAAATCATAATGAGTACACACAATCGCAAGCAAAAGCGACACAAAATATTTTGTTAAACAATTTTTAATAAACAACTTATAAAAATCACACCATTCACAGATGCTTGCGTAACGAGTTCGATCTTGAATTTGGCACAGTTTTGGCAAACACAATATAATCATAATGATTCGCAGGAATAACGACAAGATGGTCAACCTGAGAATCAAACCACGTATCGAAACGATGTCGATCAACGCCAGCCGGATGTAAAACCAGCGGCCATCACAAAAGGAGAATGCCATGACTCGGACGTCAACCAAAACCACATGTGTCAATCACTCGTCGAACTCCACCAACAACAGCAAATCGCTCCTCTTCAAGGCGGCGTTGACCTTGGGGTGCTTCTTGACCTCGCTGGCGACCTTGACGGCCGGCGAGTTGAAAGGGCTCACCAAAATGCCCCTCGCCGACTATGCCAAACCGGCGAGCGGGCCGTTCGACCTGGAGATGGCGTTGAAGCCGAGTTCGACCGTCGCCGGTCGGACCGCTTATTCCGAACCGTCGCTCGCCGATAAACTGACGTATCGTTATTCCGACCCCACGTTCGTGCGGTTCGTCAACAATGCCAACGCCAACAGCGCGTACAACCTGTACAGCGAGATCAACAAGTTGATCGACGAACGGCACGTCAAACCGAAGTCGTACGACGACCGGGTGAAAAAAGCCGTGAGCAATTTGCTGACCGCGATGGACCTGCCCGTCTTCTGGAAAATCAACGGCGCCGCGCCGTCGAAGTCGGGTCTCGATTCGATGAAGGCGATGCTGAAAAACGTGTTGGACGAAGAAGCCGCGCGGAATTCGTACGAAGCGAATCAGGTGTTGAGTTGGGTGGTCGGCAACGCGACCGATCGCGTCGGCCTGAAACCTCAGTTGACCATCATGGAATTCGTGTACGGCGCCGTAGAATCGATGGACCGCTTTTCGGGGATCACCTTGCCGAACCTCGTCAGCGGAGAGCCGCGCGTCGGACTCGAAGAGAATGTGGTCGGTATCGGCGTCGAAATCGAAACGGTCGAAGAGGGGGTGAAAGTGTTGAAAGTCTTGAACGGCGGCCCCGCGATGGATGCCGGTTTGAAGAAAGGGGACATCGTCCGCAAGATCGACGGTTCGTCGATCGCCGGGATGTCGATCAGCGAAGTCGCCGGTCTCATCGTCGGCCGAGCCGGTACGAAGTTGAACGTCGAACTGTTTCGGGAGGGGAGCGCCATGACCCGCACCATGACTCGTCGATCGGTGACGATTCCCAACGTGTCGGAAGTCTCGATGGCCGACCCGATTGCCAAAGTGGGTTATGTGAAGCTGGAACGGTTTGCCGCATCATCGCACAAGGAGCTGGAAGACGCCATGTGGACGCTGTACCGACAGAACATGACCTCGATGATTCTCGACCTGCGGGGCAATCCCGGCGGTCTGCTCACCTCGGCGATCTCGATTTCCGATCTGTTCATCCCCTGCGGAACGATCGTCTCGACCAAAGGACGAAATGCAGAAGACAACTCGGTGACCGCGGCGACGTTTGCCAAAACCTGGAACATTCCCCTGGTCGTGCTGGTCGACGACGGCAGTGCCAGCGCCAGCGAAATTGTGGCGGCCGCCATTCAGGAAAACGGACGAGGAGTGGTCGTCGGAACGAAGTCCTACGGCAAAGGAACCGTGCAGTCGCACTTCGAATTGAGGAGCGTGAACGCGACGGTGCGACTGACGACTGCAAACTTCTACGCTCCCTCGGGACGAGTAATGGCCGATGTCGGCGTGACTCCGGACGAGCTGGTGGATGAATCCTCTGTCGATACGAGCAACGGCGACGATGACGCCGCGCTGAACCGAGCCGTCGAAATCGCCAAGGGAAAAAAAGTGGTCGACCTCGCCAACACCGCGAATAACTGCAAAGCAAAGACGACGTACACCGGGAGGGGTGTCTAACGCCGGCGAAGATCGAAACGCAGAAAACGGAGAATCACGATGAAAGCGTTACCAATCTTAACCACATGAGAAAAAATTATGACGGGTTTACAAAATCGATAGGCGGCTGGAATCCCATCCAGCCGCCTATCGTCGTTTAGAGAGCGTAGCAAAGTGTCATTCGGACGAAATGCTGCGATATTTACCTTGAAAATAGAGGAGCGGATTTCCCGTCCCGGCTTCGCCGGCGACGATTTCGCCGACGAAGATGTCGTGATCTCCGCCGGGCAGAATGTGGGTCAACTGACAATCGGCGTACCCGAGCGAGTCGGCCAGAATCGGCGATCCCGTAATCGCCGTCGTGAAATTCAAATCTGAAAAATCCTTCGGCCCCGATCTGGCAAACCGATCCGACAGCGATTGCTGCTCTTGAGTGAGAATATTTACGGCGAAGCATCGATTGTCGGAAATACTCTTATGCGTAAGAGCCCGCCGATCGATGGCGACGATCACCAGCGGCGGATCGAGCGACAGCGACGTTACCGCGTTCGCCGTCAGACCATTGTGATTCGTCCCGTCGGACGTCGTCACAATCGTCACCCCCGTGGCGAATCTCCCCATGATTTGTCGTTGCAACACCGGATCAAACGCCATGTCTCGTCCTTTCTCTGCCTGCCAACGGCCTACGCGGTCTTCGTTTGAAGTGGAACGCACCAGAATAGCGAATCCAGCCGATCGCGGAAATCGTAGGCTCAGAATTGACGACGGTCAGGTCTATTGTTGCCCGGTCAATTGCGAGCGCAGCCGCGGCCAGATCGCGACCGCTTCGAATCCCTGCAAGCCGAAGCAATGCCACAGCAGGTCGAGAGTATCGTTCACGTTCGCGGCACCGACCGATTCGCGGAGTTTGCGGGCCTGTTGCAGAAAATTTTCATCCGACTGCATCCGTCGGTGAAACCATTCCGTGCATTTCCGGGCGCGCTCCAACGACAAGTCGAGCAGCAACGACAGCACCTGTGAAGCACCGTCCAAATTCCCCGCCACGATATGCTGGGCGAAATCGCCGAACGTCGGTAATCCGGCGGAAACCGAGGGATCGCCGGCCGATTCGTGCGAAACCGCCGGCGTGCGTTCGGGAATCATCTGCGCGAACGCATGATCGGTTTCCGACAGTCCGACCATCGTCGTGTGGACTTCGGTTTCCTGCTCGGGGAATTCGATCGGCGTATGGATCGTCGATGCCGAGGCGATGCCGACCGCGGGTTCCGGCGGGGGGAGCAGATTCAACATATTCTGGATATGCTGCAACCGCGAGCCGCATTGCTCGTAAATTTGTTCGATTTCATTCGAGTACGACTCGCCCGCGGCATCGTCGAGAATGTCTTCGGAGGAATCGAGAATTCGCTCGACGAGACGTTTCGCGAGAATCTCACGAGCCTGTTTCAGGATCTTGTAAGCCTGATCTTGCGGGGGCATAACGATATCCAGACGCAGCAAACGCGAAGAGGATCGGAAGGTGTGAATTCTGATGACGCAGCCGGTTCATCCCAAGTGCAACCGCGATCGTTCGTGCACTCCAAGGCTTCATCATAAGAAAGCGGCGACGCGAAGTGGGAGCGGAATCACGCTTCCGCTACGGCTCAAAATTGAGTCCGTCTGGTGGTAGCGAATATACCGCCCAGGAGAGAGTGCAAGGGTTCAGGAACGGCAACGGGGGCGACAAGCCCCCTCTTCGCCGCGCTCCCTCATCCCTCGATTTAAAGCGTCGGCCCGATGGACCAAGGGGCGAATTCGTCGTCGCCGATGTTTTGCAGTTCGCTTTTCGTCTTCTCGCCGCTGGCGACGGAGATGATTTTTTCGAAAATCTCGCAGCCGACCTCTTCGACCGATGCCCCTTCGAGAATTTTTCCCGCGTTGATGTCCATGTCGTCGATCATCCGCTCGAACATCGGCGTGTTGGTCGCGATTTTGATGCTGGGGACCGGCTTGCAGCCGAAACAACTCCCGCGGCCGGTGGTGAAGACGACGACATTCGCGCCCCCTGCCACCATTCCGGTGACGGAGACCGGATCGTAACCTGGTGTATCCATCACGACGAAACCTTTTTCGGTGATTGGCTCCGCAAATTTATAAACCGCCCGCAGCGCGGTGCTGCCCCCTTTGGCGATGGCGCCGAGCGATTTTTCGTAGATCGTCGTCAGTCCCCCTTTTTTATTGCCGGGTGACGGATTGTTGTCGATCTTTACGCCGAAAAAGCCGGTGTAGCGTTCCCACCACTTGATGCGTTCGATCAGCTTTTCGCCGACTTCACGCGAAATGGCCCGGCGGGTGAGGAGATGTTCGCCGCCGTAGATTTCGGGTGTTTCCGCGAGACACGACGTCGCCCCGTGGGCGACGAGCAGATCGCTGGCGATGCCGAGCGCCGGATTGGCGGTCACGCCGCTGTTGCCGTCGCTGCCGCCACATTCGGTCCCGAGCAGGATTTCCGAAACGGGAATCGGCACGCGCTGGACCTGATTCGCCGCGGGGAGGAGTTCCTTGAGAGCCGCGGTAGCCCGCGCGACCGTCTTCTTGATGCCCCCTTCCTCCTGGATGTTCATGATCAGCGGCTGCGATTGCTGCCGCTCTTTGCCCGGATGATTGATCTGCACCAGATGCTGCGTGTCGGCGAGATACGACGCCTGCCCGGTTTCGCAGCCGAGACCGATGACGATGTAGGCTCCGATGTTGGGATGCCTGGCAAATCCGCCGAGTGTGCGGGCGAGTTGTTCGTGATCTTCGCCGCCGTACTGAAAGGCACAGCCCCCTTTGTGGGTGATCGGCAGAATGCCGTCGATGTTCGGATAATCGGCGAGAATCGCTTGATCGATCTGCCGGGCCACCAGCCGAGACGTCGCCGCCGAGCAGTTGACCGTACTGATGATGGCGACGTAATTGCGGGTCGCGGCTTTACCGTTGGGCCGGCGATATCCCATGAAGGTGCGGCCTTCAATCAACTTGGGAGCGGGCGGGACCGCCGACGAAAAGGCGTAATCGAGGGTGAGATCGCCCGCAGAAAGATTGTGGCTGTGAATCCAGTCCCCCGGTTCGATCGGTTCTGACGCAAAACCGATCAGTTGCCCGTATTTGCGGACCGGCTGGCCGACATCAATCTTACATAGAGCAACTTTGTGGCCGAGATCGATCGCATCGCGCGTCGAGATTGAACCGTCGAGGCCGTCAACGACGATCGGCGTCCCCTTGGCGACGTTCTGTTTCGTGAGCGCGATGTTATCGTCGGGATGCAAGCGAAGAAACGGCTGACCGGTGCTGGCGATCATCTTTTGCTTTCAAAGTGGATATGGATAGTGGGTCGTGATTAGCCAGAGGGTTTTAGAGATTTGACGAGGGCAGTGAGTAGTCTGCCGACTTCGTACTCACTGTCGTTTGAGCATCGCGTTTCGCATTTCCCGGGTGTCGTCCTTCTTTTTGAGCGTTTCGCGCTTGTCGTGCAGTTTCTTTCCCTTAGCGATCGCGACGTTGACTTTGACTTTCCCCTTGGAAAAGTACACCGACAGCGGGATCATCGTCAAACCCTTGTGGCCGGCTTCTTCGGCGAACTTGTGCAGTTCCCGTTTGCGGAGCAGCAGTTTCCGCGGACGTTTGGGCTCGTGGTTCATGTACGTCGCCTGCGGATAGATCGGGATATCGCTCCCCATCAGCCACAATTCGTTATCGCGGATGCGGGCGAACGCTTCGTCGATCGACATTTTCCCGTTACGAATGCTTTTGACTTCGCTGCCGCGGAGTTCGATGCCGCATTCGAGTTGATCGAGAATCTCGTAATCGTGAAATGCCTTGCGATTGCGGCAGATCGATTTCGAATTCGGATCGTCTTTGTCGTTATTCTTTTTGGCCATGACGAAATCGGCAAATCTAAGAAGCCCTAACAAAACCCGGTTGGCGTTTCCGTACCCGCTCAATTTTCCAATTCAACTTCGTCGTCCAGAGGGTTTTGTTAGAGTTACTAAAGTGAGGTGAACTCGCAAGCTGGCATCACCGGGCGGGCTCTTTATCGGAAGCAGAGGCAATCCGTCATCATATCCAGCAACCGTTGGGAGGAAAATACCGGCAACTGAATTTGCCGGGTCGCCGACTGAAAAATTCGGGTCGAAAAGGCATTTTGGAGACGTAAAGCCGCAAAGGGGCGGAGGTGTTTTTGCATTCTCTTCATCATCTGCGTCGCATCTGAGCCAATCTGCGGACCTCATCCTTTTTAGGTTTAAGAGGGGCTGTCCGCAGATTTTCGCAGATGAGCGCAGATGTAAAGAATTTAAAACTTGCCTTCCCGCCTTGCCTCCGACTCTGCATTACTAATGGTCAGAATTTGCGCACGGCGCGTAAAATGTTTGATGCCGAAAGCGCTAAGATCAGTTAAATTCGCGAGTTGCGAGCATTGCTCACTTTGGTCTGTCACTTCACGACTGATTCGTGATTTTAATCTGCGTCCGTCTGCGAAAATCTGCGGACATGCCCGATGTCTGCCTGCGATGAAAGGCAAGTTTCACGCAAAGTTATCATGTAGAGTAAAGCAAGAAAGGCCAGT
>JBBECD010000229.1:0-12102 GCA_040881995.1 Planctomycetaceae bacterium | reverse complement strand
TCACCGTTCCTTATGGCGAAAGAACTTACGTCGACGGTTGGGGAAGTTGGGTTAGGCCTCGGCATTTCGACGTTTGTGTTTGGGATTCGGGGACCGGGGTGCGCGGACAGGGGACCAGAATCCACACCCCTCCCCCGGGAGAGATCGGCGGCAACGCCGCCGGGTGAGGGCACCTTCTCGATCAAACAGCGAAGCAACCCCCGATATCATCGAACGAGCAATAAGAGCTTCTTGTCGCTGCGCGACCCAGACGACGGAGCAGACAGTCCAAAATGTGTGGGGCACCTTGCGACCAAACGTTGGCACAATTTCGTCGTTAGCGTTTCAGAAACAGGGCGAGGCCGACTGCGACGACGGCAGCAGATACCGCCAACAACACGAACCACCAGACACCTCCTTGTGGCGGGACGGCAGCGGGCGGCCGATCGGACGCGGCCGGGTCCGGCAACTCGTTGACTAACGCGGCGGCAGCGACCCGCTTCACTTGGCGGTCGATGTTCCCCCATGCGTACCTGTGTGGGCCGTCCGGGCCGGTATGGTCCGTGATCATCGCCCCGCCGGAAAGGTCGGGAGCAAACTTTTCATCCGGGATACTGGCATTGAGCGCCATCTGCGTCACGGTTAGCGTTTGGACGGCGGCTAGCTGTCGAAACTCCGCCACCCGCGGAAACCATCGCAAAGCGAGTTGATCATCTGACAGTTTCTGAAATTCCGTGACGGCCCACGTCAAATGCCAATCAGGAATCGCGAAGTCTTTACGCCGGACCTCAATTTGCCGAGGGAGGTAACCATGTGTCGGATCGAAGAAGGCTGTCACAAGAATCGGAGTGCCCGATCTTTGATCGATGCCCTCTGCGTGAACCTTCCAGCAGGAAATGCCATCAATATCCGTTTCCCCCTGCAGCTGACAGCTCACATGAGCCATGATTGCCGTGAGAGGTGACCGTGCTAACGGTACGCGCCCGCCGATGGGATCGGTTGGAACGAAACGCGCCTCGAAGGCGTCGGATGCCTCGCGCCGAATTTCGACTTGTGCGATGTCTCTCTCGTTCCGCGGAGGATTAATGCTGTATCCGAATTCGCCATTGAAAGTCACCGTGTATCCACGACGCTCCTCATTCTGAGGATACTCATGCAGGTATTGCTGCGGTGGTGTCGTGGCCCAGTCGTACTTCACCGGCCCCCAAGACTGCGCCGGACTTTCTAGGGCACGCTGCGTGATCGTGAATGAGGCGGTGATGGAGCGGATTGAATCAAGCTGCGATTGCAGGGCGGCGCGAAGAAATTCGACCGTTACCTCTTCCTCTGCCGCCATACACGCCTTGTCAGTGCCGAACAGAAGCGAGATCAGCAGGCATGTCGTGAAGAAACTTTGCCACATTGTGTTGTTCCCTTCGAACGCGAATCGAGATCAAAAGTCATTAATCACTTCGCCGTTAACACGCGAGGCAAGTGCCCGCCACACCGCGAGATCGATCGAGTCGGAAATGAACCGTGCCGCACCGTCGCCGAGCACGATGTTAACGCCTCCATGATGAAAGCTGCGCGCCGTAACGGCTCCATTACCGCTAACGCCGGTTGCACAATCCCATCCCGGCGCGTTCGGCGTCCGAATATGGTTGTACCACGTATGCCGCCACCCGCCAAAGAGCCATGAGGAGCCCATGTAGGAATCGTGGAGCGGATTCGCCGATGGAGGGGTTCCGCAAGCCGCCTCTGCGTCAGCAGGGGATTCGATCCCGGCGGTCGTGAAGAAAAACGAATCCCGCCACGACGTGAAGACAATCTCCTGAAAATCGCCGACGATTTTTTCGCTAAAAAAGATGGTGTGGGAGAGTCCGTCCGTAAAGTCACGATCTCGCATCCGGATCCAAAATTTGAAGGCACCAGCCGGACCATTGTCCGGTCCTCCATGATGGTGGGTGGGGCCGACACCAAAATTACCGCGGTAATTGTTCGCGCCGGAGGGGCCATTATCGGAGGGACAGAGAAAAACGGGAATCGTGACGGTCAGCAATTCGTTGTTTAACTCGCTCGTGGGTGGAGATTGCCGGCTGCCGCTGCCTTGCTCAGCCAAGTCGATACTATCGAATACATTCGCCTGATCGAGATAGGGAAGCATCTGCACGTGCGTTGAAATGTCGTTGATCAGGTCAAGATCACCATTGCTGCCGCCGGTTGAATATGGAAAATAACCGTGCGTTGAGTGATGAGCGGTGGCGGCGAGACCCAACTGCCTCAGGTTGTTTAAGCACTCTATCCGACGTGCGGACTCGCGAGCCTGTTGCACGGCAGGCGCCGTCAGTGCGATCAGCAGGCTCACGATGCCGATCGATACGAGTACCTCGACTAGGGTGAAGCCTGCATGCTGAGCACGTGCAGTCGGGCTCGGTCGACGATTGCATTCCTCAATTCGTATGTGCATTGCTTTTCCTGTCACCATAGAAAGCTCATGGCTCTATAAGACATGCGATTCGCTTAAAACACTTTCGTTGAATCGCTCGTCACGATGGCCATCTTTCAATGCAACAAAACTTTCGCCATCGGCAAATCAACTTTGAGTCGATCGGCGCCATTCTCGTCGACATTGGTTCCCAAGACGATCAGGCGGTCGAGTTTCTTGAGGTTCTGGAAATGCATCAGCCCACCGTTCGTAATCTTTGTGCCTCGCAAATCGAGCACGATTAAGTTTTCCAGCTTCGAAAGATTTTGGATACCCCCGTCGGTGATATTGGCATCGGCAAGACTTAATTCTTGCAATTGTTTCAGGTTCGCCAGGTGAACCATCCCTGCATCGGTGACGTCATGCGTTCCAAAAAGGCTAAAATGGGCCAGCGAATTGCAATCGGCGATATGTTTCAACAGTTCATTAGTGACGTGAATGTTACGATCGTCGCGACTTGTGTCGTACGAGAATCCAAGCCATTCGAGTTTGTTCGATTGCCGAAGGTTCTCAAAAATCTCGCGAGTCGCATTCGCCCCCGCCGCCTTTGCGTGTAACGATTTGAGCGCCGACAGACTATCGGGGCCGATCGATACGTTCGAGACGCCTTTAAAATAGAGATCGCGGATTCGATTTAAGCCTTCGATGTTCGCCGGTTCGTTGGAATGACCAGTGATTGACAATCTGGTGACCGAAAGCGAATCGATGACACGGCAATTCGCGGCGTTCAGTTGTCTCGTATCGAGCGTCAGGCTGGTGAGTTTCTTGAGTTCGCGAATGTGTTCCAGCCCCGCGGCTGTAATTCTTGTGCCAGCGATTTGCAAGGTTTCGAGCTGAGGATGGTCTTCAACGATTTGTTTTAAACCTTCATTCGAAATGGCTGTTTCGTCGAGATAAAGCTGTTTCAGGTTTTTCAACGTGTGTAGCGGTATCAACCCCTCGTCGGTGATCGCCGTCCCCGGAAGTGCCAGTGCTTCAAGGGTCGAAAGTTTTCCGATAATTGCCGTGCTTTGATCGGTGATCTGAGCACCCCTCAGATCCAGATACGTCAACTTTTTGAGCGATGCCAGATGCGTGACGCCGGCATCGGTGACCTGCGTGCGGCCTTTTGTTTCAGTGCTGTAATCGGAACGCAGTATGACACTTTCCAAATTCGGCGCGCCGGCGACCGATTGCAGTAATCCGTCGCCAACATCGAGCCCCTCGATCAAGATTATCGACAGCCCCGCCATGTCAACAAGTTCTAGTTCCTGCAGTCCGGGAAGTTGCCGGACTGCGAAATCGTCGCGAATCTCCGTCAGCTTGGGCAAGTTTTTCAGTGCAAGTTTCTTGATGGGAACGCTCTCGACTGTCTCGCGTTTATGCGTCTTTTGGTTGTTGTATTCGTTGGTGAAATGCAAAACTTCGAGCTCCGCCATGTCCTCGATTTCAATTTCCTCCATCTGATTGCCGTTGAATGCAAAAACCTTAATTCCGTTAACATATTTGGCGTCTTCGAGTCCCTCGTTCCCTCCTTTCCAATCCGGTGGAATGAAAAGCCAATGTGTTCCCTCGATACCATCCTTTCCCTGAAACGTGCCGCCGTTGGCTTCAATCCGCTCGATCGCCTCTTGTTGCGTCGGCGGATTGACCGCTGCTCCGGTGAGGATTATCACCCCGAATGCCAGTGCCAATATCAGCGCCGCCGACCGCCGTCTTCCCGGCTTGAGCATCAGGCTCCGGCCTGCATCGAGCAGACCGGCGATGCGTTGCTCAAGTTTCCATTTGGAATGCAGCAGGCCCACCGTCGATGCCAACGGAGCCGACGCGCGAAATTGCTGCGAGACATGCAGCAGCGTGCGGGCGTAGAGATGCCGGTCGCCGTGCAGCAAGGCGTAGTTGTCGCAGACTTCTTCACGAGCCCGCGACAACATGCGGTTGAGATAGTGCATCAGGGGATGCGGCCACCAGATGATGCCCACGATGCGCTGCAACAGTCCCACGATATTGTCCCGCCGGATGACGTGGGCCAGTTCGTGGATCAAAATGTGCTGGATTTCCGCCCGATCGAGTTCGTCGGCCATGCCGACGGGCAACACAATCGCCGGTCGCATGATGCCGACGACCAATGGCGTCGAGACGCGCAAACTGGTCAACAGCGGCGGCGGCCGCTTGACGTGCAACAACTGCAACGCCGCGTCGAAGGGCCGCGTGATACGCTCGTCGCAAACGATTTCCGAGTCGTGCTTCAGCCCGCGGGCTACATACCAGCCAAAATTCAAGCGAAATAACCCGAGCCCGATGCCGGCGATCCAGAGGGAAAACACGCCGATTTTCATCAGATCGGTTCGAGTTTGATCGTCGACGTCCGGCGTTTCCGTAACGGTCGCGATCGAAGCGCCCGCTGTCGCCGTCGGCGGTGACGGCAAAGCGGCATTAGCCGAAGGCGCGGCATCTGATGTCGACGCCGCCGAGGTTGTGCCGACCGGCTGCGCCCACGTCGCCAACGCCCCGAAATCGCGAGCGGTCTCGCGCAAGTCGACGACCTCCGTTCGCGTCTGCCGCATCAGATACGTCATCCCCGGAAAGACGACGACGGCGAGCAGCGTCCCCAGCCAGACGCCATGCCGCAATGCGGCACTTTTCGGGCGCAACATCGACATGCCGGACATCACCACCAGAATCAGCAGCGTGATCTGGATAGTGATCGCGACGAGAAACGACATCAGCGATTCGTTGAGCGGAAACGGGGATAGCATAATTCACGATCCTTTCGATTCGGATTCATCGATCATCTTGCGGATGCGGTCGGCTTCGCCGGCGGTCAGGCCGCGTTCTTCGATCAGCGTCATCACCAGGCCTTCGAGCGAACCGCCGAAGGCTTTGTCGACGAGTTCGCTCGCCATTTTTCCGAGCGTTTGTTCGCGGGGAACGGTGGAGGAGTAGCGAAAGGCATTGGCGACCTGACGATGCTTCAGCCAGCCTTTTTCTTCGAGGCGGACCATTGTCGTCTGGATGGTGTTGCGGGCGATGGGCCGGCGGGCGGAGAGAATTTCGAAAATCTCACCCACGGTCGTTTCGCCGCGGTCCCAGACGACGTTCATGATTTCGAGTTGAGCCCGCGACAGGGGCGGGAGTTTTTTTCTGGTCACTAGATTCTCCTGAAACGCTTTCACCTACATCTGACGGCATAATACCTACACGTGTGGGTTGTGTCAACGGGTTAAGTGAAAAAAATGTAATTGTGATTGAAATGTTAACCGCGACCGAAGAAAAAAGGACCGATCTCAACTGAGATCGGTCCTTTAATTGTTATCAAGATCAATCAAATACCTACGCCACCTGCGTCGGCACTTCAAAACCGCTGCGGTATTCGCGCGTCAGCAGTTTGTTGGCTTCTTCGTCGTCCACGCAGGTTTCGGTGACCGGGTCGATCGTCAGCAGGCGGCCGAGTTGGTAGTTCATGTCGTCCAGCTTGAGATTGTTCTCCTTCCGGAGATGATCGAGCATGCTCGCCATCGTCTCCGACGCGGCTTCGTCGTTCCCGAAAATCTCGGTGTTCTTGTTAAACGGCGCCTGCTCGCCGAGGCGGTAGGAAACGTTCGCCAAATGGCCGAGGGCGCTCGAATAGTGCCCTTCGAGTATCTCGGCGTTAAGGTCTTCGGTCTTTCGCGATTTGACGGCGGCGATGAAGTTGCCGAAGTTGCCGTCGCCGGGGCCCATCGTGTACTCGACCTCGGGAATCGGCTCGCCTTCGTCGTTGCCGTGCTTGTAGAACCTGGCATCATCGCGGATGGCGCCGTCGTCAAAATGAAAGAAGTTGGTCACCTGGTTTTTGTCGACGAGTCCGCGGACTTCGAAGATTAACTTCGTCTCGCCGAAGTCGCAGAGGCAGATCTGCGTGTTGGCGGTTTCGCCCTGGTCGTCGTAGCCGAAACGGCCGCCGAGGCTGATGACCTTGGTGGGGAGCGTCGCATCTTTGATGCCCCAGCGGGCGATATCCATCTGATGGACTCCCTGATTGCCGATGTCGCCGTTGCCGGTTTCCCAGAACCAGTGCCAGTTGTAATGCACGAGATTGTCGTGATACGGCTGCTCTTGTGCCGGGCCGAGCCAGATGTTGAAGTCGAGTTCTGGCGGCGGCGGCGACGGTTTTTTGAAGCCGATGCTCGGGCGTTTCTTGTAACACAGTCCGCGAGCGACGCGCAGCGGGCCGTACGTCCCCGCGCGAACGGCGGCGGTGATGCGGGCCCAGCGGCTGTCGCTGCGGCTTTGCGTGCCGTGCTGCACGATGCAGTTGTGCGCGCGGGCGGTTTCGACGGCGATGCGGCCTTCGTGCACGTTATGGCTGCACGGTTTTTCGACGTAGACGTCTTTGCCGGCCTGACAAGCCCAGATCGTCATCAGCGAATGCCAGTGATTGGGGGTCGCCACCGTGATGGCGTCGATATTTTTGTCGTCCAGAGCGGTGCGAATGTCTTTTCCCGTCTGGGGGGTGTTGCCGGCGATATCCTTGACGTACTTGACAGCCTGAGCGTAGGTCCGTTCGTCGGGGTCGATGAGGTATGCAATCTCGACGTCTTTCATTTTCGCCAGTTCGGACATGTGTGCCCGGCCGCGGCCGTTAAGCCCGGCGATCGCCACGCGGACACGGTCGTTGGCGCCGAGCACGTTGCCGAACGACGGCCGGTGATTGAGCGCGAGCATCGCCCCGGAGGCGGCGAGCGAACTTTGCAAGAACTGACGACGAGTGACGTGTGCCATGTCATTTCCCTTTCGGTCGGAGGAAGATCGGGTTTGATATTATCCTCCCGGAAGAAGCAAGCCGGGTCAAGTGCTAATGCGCGAATGTCATCTTCGGTTAACCTTTAGTTTTTCCGCCGCTTGCGCTCCACTTCTTCTGTCATCTTCTCGCGCATCGACGTCGGGATCTGCGACTTGTCGTACACGAACGCAAACGGCTCCAGCCGCGCACCGTCGGCATCGGCGACGGCAAACTTGCCGCGATCGGGAAACTCCGCCGCGACGTTGTCCGGTTGCTGATACAACGTTGCTGCCCCGTACCGACCATCTTTTGCGACAGCGTAATAGTTGAGATTAAACTTCGGCCGACCGTGCTCATCGAGCAAGCGGGGTTCGGTCATGGCGACGGCGCGTTTCAATGCCTGTAGACAGGCTTCTTCGGGACTCATCCCGTGACGCATCAGTTCCACAATCAGAAACGCTCCGCAGATTTTGATGTTCGCTTCGCCGCGGCCGGTCGAACCTGCGGCCCCCACGTCGTTGTCGCAGTATTGCCCGGCGCCGATGATGGGGGAATCGCCGACGCGGCCGGGAATTTTGTACGCCAATCCGCTGGTCGAGGTGACGCTGCCGAGATCGCCGTTGGCGTCGACGGCGTTCATGTTGATCGTGCCGGTCGGGATTTGAATGAAAACGCCGTCATCGTGATCGAGCCAGTTGTCGTTCAGGTTCAATCGCGATTTCCAGCGGAGCCAGTCCTGCCGGCTTTTTTCGGTGAGCAGATCTTGCTCTTTGAAACCGAGGGCGAGGGCAAAGCGTTTCGCATCGGCCCCGGCGAGCATCACGTGATCGGTGTAATCCATCACCGCTTTGGAGACGAGCGACGGCGTGGCGATCCCTTCGAGAGCCGCCACCGCCCCGGCCCGCTTCGTCGGCCCATGCATGACGGAGGCATCGAGTTGCACGATGCCCTGTTCGTTGGGGAGCCCGCCGTAACCGACCGACTGGTCTTCGGGATCGAGTTCCTGAATCATCACCCCGGCGATGACCGCGTCGAGCGGATCGGCGTGCTTCTGGGTGATCATGTCAAACGTCCGAGCCACGCCGCGAATGCCATTGTGCGAAGAGATGACGGTCGGCCGGGAGGGTTGATTGTTATTGCGGTTCATCGATTGAGCCTGAGTGTGGGTGGTGAGCGCAAGAGTTCCGAGGGTGATCGCCGAGGTTTCGAGAAACGACCGGCGGGTGACGGGCATGGGAGGGGACTCCTGGCAATCACTCATCGCTATCCGAATGCAGCGCCACGCGGTTGCCTTCGCTGTCGAGCACGATCGAACGGTATCCGTGCGGGCCGATGGAGTGGATCTCTTGCACGACTTTTCCACCGTGGCTCGACACGTTGGCGATGGCGTCGCGAATGCGGCCGTGGACGTTGAGGTAGATGAGAATGCCGTGGTCGGAGCTGATTTCGTTTTCCTTAATGACGAGACATCCGCCGTTGCCATCGTGATGATCGAGCACGGCGAAGCGAAATTCGCCGAAGGTTTCGAGGTGGACGTCGATCCCAAGCACGGCCCGATAAAACGCCGCGGCGCGTTCGAGGTCGGCCACGGGTATATCAAACCAGACGGCTCGGTTGTGGTCGCGGTTGAAGGTGGACATGGGTGGGGGCTCCTCTAAGTTGTCGTCGATGCGTTCAGAGGTGGTGCATTGAGCGCTGCGAACAATGCATTACGAATACCCTTATCGGCTTCATTTGCCAAGTCCCAGGCGTTACGGCCGATGACTGTATCGCGAAGACTCGGATCGGCCCCGCGTTCGACAAGAAACCGGACCATGTCGACGTCGCCACGCCCGGTGGCAATGAAAACCGGCGTGTGATCGTCCTCACCGCGCTGATTGACATCGGTGCCCATCGTCAGCAGGAATTCAGTGACGCGAACATAGCCGCGCCTCACCGCTTGATGAATTGGATATCCGCCCAGTAACCGTTCACACCCCGGCGAGCAGCGAAGGGGCTGGTTGACCGGCGAAGTGGGCCTGGGTGGCGGCGGTGAGGTACTCGAAGCTGTTGCGAGATTGCCGATGGCACGTTTCCACGACCGTCAGGATCGTCTCGACAAAGCGGCTGCCCTGGGCGCTTTGCGTGCCGAACGACAGCTTCCGCCAGATGACGGCGGGACGCAAGGCGCGCTCGCTGGCGTTGTTGGTCGGCTCGACCCCCTCCACGTCCAAAAAAGTCCACAACCAGTCGCGATGATCGTGCAACTGAGTGCACATTCCGACCAACTTCGGCTTGCCGCTGAACACACCGCGCAGCAGCAAGCCGTCGATCTCCTGGCGGATCGGTTGCACCAAATGCAAGAATGTCGCGCGGGTGATGGTCCCATCCCGGCAGCGCGACCACAGCCGAAACAACTCGCGTGTGGGGCGCATCAGGTCGCGTCCCAGACGCTTCACCTGGTGGTCCGGATGATCGATCAACGCCTGAAAATCCCGCTTGAGATGCGCCCAGCACCACTGAGGTCTGCCCACGTTCCAATACATTTTCGCCCGGTCGCAATTCACCACGCCATCGAAAGAGTCCGTGAGCAGTTCTCGAAGAACCGTGGCGGCCCGTGTGGTCCGCAACGTGAACAGCGTGTATGTGCCGGCGACGAACGTCCACAACCACGACTTCGTTCTGGCCTGTTTTGTAGGCGATTCATCGATGCCCAAGACACGTTCGCTCGGCAACTGCGCCGCCAATTCTTCGTAGGCCGGCGTCAGCGCGGCTGTCGCTTGATTCTGCAACTTGACGACCCACCCCGGCGAGCAGGGTTGGTTCAGCACCTGTTCGAGGAACAGCGCCACGCGGCGTTTGCTTTGCTTGAAGCAGCCCATCAGCAGCGCGGTCAACGCGACCAGCCGCGGTCCGGCTTGGCTGTGCGGCACGCCCGGCGGCAGCTGGCCGCAGGTCGATACGCCGCAGCAGGGGCAAGTCAATCGATGACGTTGATATTCGGTGACGAGCGGCTTGATCTCGGGAATTTCCCAGACTTGATGCCGCAGCGGTTCGGAGTCGTCCCCCGAAAGTGTCGTTCCGCAGCGACGGCATTCCGTCGGCTTCACCGGGATCACGTCGGAGCAATCTTCCGTGGGAATCAAGGGCCGTTCGTACTTGGGATGTCCCGGCTGACCGCCCCGTTTCTTCCCGCTGCGTTTTTTCTGCGGCTGAGGTTTCGCATGCGGATGTTCGCTGCTCGGCGGCAGCGAAGAGTTCCGCGGCGACTTCTTCGTCGCCGCCAACTCGGCTTTCACCGCCGCCAGTTCGGCCTCCAAGCCCGCCAGACGCTGTTCGTAATAATCGATCACCGCTTGCAGCAACGCCCGAAATTCAGGCGGCAAGGCGACGATTTGTTCGGGAGTAACGGGTGGCTGCGACGGCGACATAGCCGATATGTCGCAAATTTTGCCGTTTGCGCGAACGGTTACGAATTTACACGCAGATTTTTCGAAATTCTTTTTCGCGCTGACTGGGGCGGAGGTGTTAGTTGCTCAGAGTCTCAAAAAGCAATTCAAATTCATTTTCGTGAACACGATTACGGGTGAGCATCTGGAAATGGACTTGGCCCAGATTTGTGCTCGGGCTAAGGGAATTTATCCTACGTGGAGTATTACCTTCTAAGTCACGGTGGTTGACTTCATAAAGTTGCCGAATATGCCACGTAGGGGATCTTCGTACGAACTGGCGAATATATTAACGTCGATTGGTTTTGATCAGCTTCATTGGATCATTTGCCGCGGCCGCCGATAGTTATTCGGCGGCAAGATTCGTTGCCACTTTGCGCTTCATCCGACCCCGGCGGGGTCGTAGCCATTAGCCGGTGGTTGAGCGAAAGCGAAACCACCGGAACAGGGATGGACAATCAGAATCGACCCCGGCAGGGGTCGCAGCCTGGAGCCCCTTCAATTGCTGCGACCCTTCCAGGGTCGGTATTATTCGTCGACTCTACCGGTGGTTTCGCTGCTCAACACACCGGCTAATCGCTGGCACCCCTGCCGGGGTGCTCACGAGAACGCGCCGAACACGCGCGAAACGATCCGTGACGAAGCCGTGAAGTATTTCGTTGAATACGCGATGGTCGTGCGGAATCCTGACGATCCAAACCGTCCTACAAATAGTGGAAAAACCGCTTATCAACTGGAGCCCTCAGCGTTGGAACTGTTCCGCGAGTTGGGGAAACCCCGCTGGAAGGCACTGCTGCAATCATATCTGGCGAATCGGGAAATCTTGCAACGCGACTTGCAGCGTCATCGAACGCTCGCTCGAATTCCCGTCCAATTGCCCGATGGAAAAGCGGTTGCCCTTTCTCCCGGCGGGCAAAACCCGCTTATCAAATCGATTGTCGAAGAGTTTTGCTCACGTTTTGTTACCGGGGGCGTTGTGCTTTACGTAGGCGATGCTGAAAACAAGTTCGAACATTTAGAGGCCGAATATCTTGTGAATCTTGGAATCACCATCGATTCGGCGGCAAAGATACCAGACGTTGTCGTTCATGATAAGCGTCGTGACTGGCTGGTATTGATCGAGGCTGTTACGACCGCCGGTCCCGTCGATGGAAAACGCCGTAGAGAACTCAAAGAATTATTTGCCCAAGCCGGGGCTGGTTTGGTTTTTGTCACAGCCTTCGAAACTCGCCGCTCGATGCAGTCGTTCTTATCGCTGATCTCATGGGAAACGGAAGTCTGGGTCGCAGAATCACCCGATCATCTGATTCACTTCAACGGCGAACGATTTCTCGGGCCTTATCCAGATGATTTGCCGAAAAAGGGCTAGCACGTCATGGTTGTCGATGTTCATCGCAAGCGGCAGCAGGCCGCGCATCCTTCGCTGACGATGACCGGCATGTACAACGTCCTCGAAAAACTCCGCGCGGGGGAACCGCTGTCGGCGA
>JBBECD010000228.1:0-12396 GCA_040881995.1 Planctomycetaceae bacterium | reverse complement strand
AGTGGGGGATGGGGAGAGGGGGAGACCGGACGATGGGGAGATGGGGCGATGGGGCGATGGGGAGCCGGAAGAGAGGGAGACGTGGAGACAAGCAGACAAGGAGCAAATACAAGCCGCAGCTCCTCTGCTCACCGCCACGGCGGCGGAGCAAGTGTACTCGCAACTGAAGGCAGGCGAACTCAAAAACTTTCGCGTGGGATTGGTGCATGGGCAGTTGAAACGCGAAGAAACCGATCGCGTGATGCAGGAGTTTCGCGAAGGGGAAATTCAGGTGCTCGTCTCGACGACGGTCATCGAAGTCGGCGTCGACGTCCCCAATGCGACGCTGATGGTCATTCTCGACGCCGAGCGATTCGGGCTCTCGCAGCTTCATCAATTGCGCGGCCGCGTCGCCCGCGGCAAATTCCACGGCTACTGTTTTCTCTTCTCCGACAGTCACGATGAGGACGCCGTCAAACGGCTCTCGGCTCTCGAAGCGACCACGAACGGCTTCCAAATCGCCGAGACCGACTTCCAACTCCGCGGCCCCGGCGACGTGCTCGGCACGCGGCAGCATGGCCAACTCCCGTTCCGCATCGCCAGCCTCGTTGAGAATCAGACGGAACTGAATCTGGCGAAAGATCAGGCCGTGAAGATCCTCGAATCGGGACAATGGGACCAACCCGAATTCGCGGCCCTCAAGAAGATCGTGACCGAGCGCTTCGGAGCCTTAATGAACGTCGCCCAAACCGGCTGACGTGAGTCAAGAGTCGAGAGACAAGAGTCAAGAGCCAGAAAAGGCAGGCTGAAGCCTGTACTCCTACAAAGAGGCAATCCCAGATGAAACACGACCTCTTCGACGTCGTCGACGAACACGACCGCGTGCTCCGGCAAGTCCCCCGGCACATTGTGCATGCCGAGAAACTGCTGCACCGAGCCGTGCACATTTTCGTGTTCGATGAAACCGGCAGAATGTACATGCAGCTTCGTTCGGCGACGAAGGACGAATACCCCAACTGCTGGACGAGTTCATGCTCCGGCCACGTCGACGCCGGAGAAGATTATGACACTGCCGCCGTGCGCGAACTGCAGGAAGAACTGGGACTGAGGGGCGAGTCCCTTGCACGTTTACAAAAATTCCCGGCGAGCGCAGAGACTTCGTACGAGCACACGGTGCTGTACCATCTGCAAACCGCCTCGCCGATCGTTCCGGACCCGGATGAAATCGCCGACGGTGCGTTCAAGCCGCTCGATGAGATCGCACGGGATATCGCCGAGCAACCGGAGTGTTATTGCCCGGCGTTTAAGGTGTTGTTTGGGTGGTATCGGCGGGGATTTGGGAGAGCGCGATTTACCGCCAACGTACCTTTCACTCCGTCCGCTTGAGCGTGATGGTGATTCTTGTAATTCGTCCCGGCAAAATTTCAGCGCGTCCACGCCGATTTGGAATATCACTCTGCGGGGAAGACGGAGCATTCGATGCGTGTACGATTTCGTACTCGTCCGTCACCATGCTGAACGGAATAAACCCATCCGGAAGTTCTCGAATGACAAGCCGGCCGTCGTCGTCAGTCACACCCGAATAATTTTCCCACAGTGCTTTCCACCAATCGGTTTCCATGAGGGGAACCATATCGGCGTTCTTGAGCCGTTCCAATTGCGAAAACGCCGTTCCCAAAACATAACCTGACTGATTTGAGGCAAACGTGAATTTTATGTTTTCGACAGGACGACCGTCTTCCATGATGGCAATGATTTCACATTCTCCAGTTTCCTGCATCGCAAGTTCGTGCCTGCTAACGGCCGAATTCGTTAGCCGAATGAGTTGTCCGACGTCGCGGTTAGTTCTATTCGTATGAATAGTATAAAGAAGATTGGAGTTATGTCGCGCCGCATAGGCCTTTACTTCGTCATTATTGGGAATAGTTGAGACCCAGCCGTCGCACTCGGCGCAAAGATCCAGATCGCAGTTACGGGGCAGCGACGGAAACACGAATGATCCATCGTCATGGACTTCAGCAAAGTCATACCATCTCCACGGCCAAGGAGTTCTTTTGGATGCCTCCATGATAGTCGCCCTGACGGTTCCGCCCGTCACGGGTCGAGGGACGTTTGCCGATAGTTTTCCTTCCACCCTTGCACCGGGATAGATGGTAATATCAAGGTAAACGGTCTCGCCCTGATTTGCATACTCGTTGGCGTCAATTAAGTCGCTGAACCATGGTGCTTCTCCTTCCGGTGCGTGGATGACACGCAGATAACGTCCTCCCGTAGGATCGCTCGGACTAACAGCTCTGACTTTTAGGAGTTCATCGTCAACTTCCCATCGGCACACTTCTTGGCCGCCGGTTCCAAAGATACCGCTTGTCTGCACGTAGAGGTTCTTCGTCAACAGATCTCCCGCGCCCTCTCGAACGACGCTCAAGTTCAAATGAAGCGGCGCTTCTAAGGTGACGTTGTCGGCATCGTCGAGCTTGCGAATCAGATTCTTATATGGAAAGTCCTGGTGTCGAACGCCAAAATGCAATAATACGATGCCCCAACCTTCGCCAATGGCTTTTGAAACATCAGGCACGTGAATCGTAACGAGTCCATCAGCGTCCGAAACAAAATCTGCTGGCCATTCCTTTTCCCAAAGCCGTGTGGATCCGCTCTTCAGACTGTCCGCAGTGTATGCCAGGTTGTCCAACTTTGCTCCCTCGACTGGACTTCCCGAAGGATCAACTACTCTCATGCGATATTTCAACGCACCTTCGGTCACGACCACATTATAAGGAGGACCAATATTTTTCGCCGGTGGCGACGCTAGTAAGGTCAAACGCACCGCAGCCATTGCAACGGCAATTAACACCACCGATGATAACATTACACATGCGCCTCGACGGCTGAGTGGTAGATGACTCCGTCTCTGATCCAGCAGCGCCCTAACTCGGCGTTCCAACTTTCCGCCTTGTATGAAACCGACGGCAAGCGAGAATGGTCTCTTCCGGCTACACAGCCGCGCGATTTCCACCAGCCGCAATGCGTAATCCGACGGCCTTTCGCCCGCGCACAACACCGCGTCGTCGCAGGCTTGTTCGCGCTCCACACGTAACTTGTTGAGCGCGACCCGTGCGAGCGGGTGAAACCAATACAGTGCACACACCACCCGACCGAGCAGTTGCATGGCGACGTCATTTCTTTGCACGTGGGCGAGTTCATGCAGCAGCACGGATCGCCGCAGGTCCGGCGACCAGGTGCGTGCTTCAGCAGGCAGCAAGACGGTGGGGCTGAGAATCCCCCAGGTCATCGGGATCACGCTCTCCGCCGATTCGAGCAGCCGCACCGGGCGATTCACTTTCAGTTGGCGGCAGAGATCGTCGAATTGCCGGCACACGTCGTCGTCAATGATGGGTCGTGACCGGCGTGCGTAACACCGCGTTTGCCGTGCTCCGTAAACAATTCCTGCGAGCAGAATCGCCGCGACGAACGCCCACGTTATCGCAGCGAACTGTGCGAATGAAAGCTCGGGAAACCTCCATGACGAACTCGCTAACGTCTCCGATGGTGTGCCTTGGAGATTCGGCATTGTCGACGTCGTCACCGATTTTTCGACGGGCTTCGATGCCGATTGCGTTTTGTCATCCACGAATCGGACAACCTGCTCACGCACCGACGGCCCGAACATCGCATCCGAATGCTGCAGCACCGGTTCCACGTCGATCGGGACCAGGAGCGCGGGCAAGCTCATCGATAATAGCGGCAACAACAGTAATGCCAGAAACGTGGCGCTCCACAGCCGATGCCGCAACGCGGCTGACGATCGGCGGAGCAGCAACGATGTCGCGAAGGCGATAACCAGCAACACGGTTCCGTAAATTGCCGCGCTCAACATCGCT
The DNA here is from genome assembly GCA_040881995.1 of Planctomycetaceae bacterium. Taxonomy (GTDB): domain Bacteria; phylum Planctomycetota; class Planctomycetia; order Planctomycetales; family Planctomycetaceae; genus JAQCEJ01. Next base: position 8,539 of record JBBECD010000228.1, on the reverse strand, counting down.
ATGCGGGCCAACGATTCAAATGCGTTCGACGTGAAGACGCTCATGTTATCGTCCTTCGGTTCGGGCCTGTTTGATGAGTTGTTCGATCCGCTTGAGTTCATCCGCCGCGAGATCCTTGGCGGTGACGTCGAGAATCGAGGCGACGGCGTCGTGGGCCGAGCCGGCGAAGAAGACGTTGAGCAACCGCCGCATTGCCGATTTGCTGGCGGTCTCTCGCGACTGCTTCGCCTTGTAGACGTAGCGTTTCCCCTCTTGGCGATGAGTGAGCAGCCCTTTAGCTTCGAGCGAGCGGATCATCGTGCGGACGGCGGAATAACTCGGGGCGTCGGCGATTTGCTCGCGCACCTCGCCGACGGAGGCCTCGCCGAGCTGATGGACGGCGTCCATAATCTGCCGTTCCCGACGGGCGAGATCGGTCTCGCCGATTGTTTTCTTCTTTCCCATGACGTCCTCCCGGAGATGAATTCGGTGATCCATCGATATGGCAGTCAGTTGCCATGTGGCATTGTATTGCCATGATGGGAGGGTGTCAATGCGAAGTATCGGGAAAACGAAGATTTTTTGAAACGCAGAGGACGCGGAGATTGCCGAGGAGAGGGGAGAAGTTATTGCTGTCAGCCCCCGGTTGACAGGTTGAAATGGTAACCCGAAGCGTAAGCGAGGGAGCCCGGTTGGCGCTAAAGACCGTGATAGAATTCCCTCGCTAACGCTTCGGGTTACGATGTCTTCCTCATATGACGCCTCAATTCGGGTCCGTTCCCGCAAATGACTTCTTCTTCCGGTAATCCAGCGGCGGACGTTGGTCGGCTTGCATCAGGGTTTGATACGCTCGTTTCCCGAGGCGGTCTTTGAACTCGGCGTTCGCCTGATCGATAACTTCCGGGTGCGTGAGCATGTCCCACGCCGAAGCGGCGAGGACTTTCGCCGCGAGTTGCATCCCCTTCTTACCGATGCTCATGCCGCCGGCGGCGACGGCTTGCCACGAATGCGGCGGCGTGCCGGCGACCCAGCAGGCGGTGTTGAACCCCGCGGTCGGGACCACCCACGAGACGTCTCCTACGTCGGTCGAGCCGCGACCGATTTCCCCGTTCAGGTCGATGACCTGTTCGAACTGATTCAACGGAGGTTTTTCATCCAGCGTGTCTTGAATTTTGAGCGCAAATTGAATTTCGTCGTCATCGTAATGCATGTCGTTGAGTTGCTGGAGATTCTCACGGGTCACGTTCATCAAAACGTCGTTCGGCAAGAGTTCGACGATGCCCCCTTCGTAATGAACTTCAAGTTCGGTGTCGGTCGCCAGCGCCGCGGCTTGAGCACAACGCAGCACGCGGCGATAGGTGGAGATCAATTTCTCCGATTCCGGATGCCGCACATAGTAATAGACCTCGGCCCGCTCGGGAACGATGTTCGGGGCATTGCCGCCGTCGGTGATGATGTAATGAATCCGCGTGAATTGCGGAACGTGTTCGCGCAGCAGTTGCACGGCGTAGTTCATCAGCTCGACGGCATCGAGAGCCGAGCGGCCTTGATCGGGGGACATCGAGGCATGAGCCGCCGTGCCGCGAAAACGGAAGCGGACCGCCATGCGGGCCATCGTCGAGCGGTCGCCGGCGGCGTTGGCATGACTCGGGTGCCAATGCAGTACGGCGGAGCAATCTTCGAACAGTCCCGCGCGCACCATAAAGACCTTGCCGCTGCCCCCTTCTTCGGCGGGGCATCCGTAAAAACGGACCGTTCCTTTCAATTTGCCCGACTTGATTTGCTCGGCGATCGCGATGGCGGCGGAGGCCGAGGCGGCACCGAAGAGATGATGGCCGCATCCCTGTCCGTACTCTTGCCCTTCGATCGGTTGGCGTTCGGGGGTCGCGGCCTGCGAGAGACCGGGGAGGGCGTCGAACTCGCCGAGAATGCCGATCACCGGCGGTTGATCCCCCACGCTGGCGACAAACGCGGTGGGCATGCCGGCGACGCCCCGCTTGACGTCAAATCCGTTGGCTTCCAGCCAGTCAGCGAGAAGCTTCGAGGATTGAACCTCCTGATATCCCGGTTCGGCCCATTTCCAGATCGAAAGGGCCTTGTCCCACGTTTCGGTTTCGCGATCGACAACGCTTTGAATGACGAGTTGTTTCTCCTCGGGAATGTCAGCCGGCGCGTCATCGGCTTTGGAGTCCGGTCCGTACAATTGTGAGCAAAACGAGAGGATGACGATCACCATGCGGAGCAACGGAACAAGGCGAGCGGTCGTCGTATCGAGCCTTTGAAATCGCGGCACAAGGAACCTCCTCTGTGGAGAAACGGCAGTCGGTGCAATGCTCTATTGTAGAAAATCGAGCGACCGGCCGCACGGAGAGATCTGAAAAAACAAACGAATTGATTCGGAATTTGCCCAGTACGAACGCAATGCGATGCGATTCGGTATATAATCGCAGCCTACGAACCATGTGAAAAATGAAAACGAATTTGGAAAACAGAAAGAATTGGAGTTGTGAGTGAGTGATCTTGAACAAAAAGTGATGGGGTATATTTCTCGCGGCGGGTATCGCCCGCGGAGCGCTAAAGCGCTCGCGAAAAAACTCGGCATTCCTCGAGAGGAATACGACGCCTTCCGCGAATGCCTCGCCCAATTGCAGCAGAAGAATCAGATCAAAGTCGATGAAGAGGGAAAAATCCAAAGTACGTCTGGTTCCGGCTTGATCGCGGGCATCGTTAAGCGGCTCGACTCGGGCAACGGCGTGCTGATTCCGCACGAGAAAGCCCTCTGGGGCGAAATTTACATTTTCGTCGAAAATATGCATGATGCCCAAACCGGCGACGAGGCGATGGTGCAATTGCTCGATCGCCGCCGTAAAGGGGGACAACGGGTCGGACGCATCGCCGAGGTGCTCGAACGGGCATCGACGCAGTTCGTGGGGACGTATCTCGAAAAAGAAGAGCAGGGGTGGGTCGAAATCGACGGCCGGTCGATCAATGCGTTGATCCACGTCGGCGACCCCGGCGCCAAAGGAGCACAGCCCGGCGACAAGGTCGTCGTCGAGATGCTGCGGTATCCCCGGCCTTATCAGACCGGCGAAGCCGTGCTCACGAAAGTGCTAGGACCGCGCGGCAAAGCCGGGGTCGATACCGAGGCGATCATTCACGAATTCGGTTTGCCCGATGAATTTCCCGAAAACGTGCATCACGACGCCCGAAGACAGGCCGAGGCGTTCGATCCCGAAAAGTTGGGCGATCGTCGCGATTTGACGCGCGAGATCATCATCACGATCGATCCGGTCGACGCCCGCGATTTCGACGATGCGATTTCGCTCGAGAAATCGACCGACGGGCATTGGCATCTGGGAGTGCACATCGCCGACGTCGCGCATTTCGTGCAGCCGGGCTCGGCACTCGACGTCGAAGCCCGCGTGCGCGGGACGAGCGTGTATCTTCCCGACCGCGTGCTGCCGATGCTTCCCGAAGTGATCTCGAACGGTTTGGCGAGTCTGCAACAGAATCAGGTGCGTTACACCAAAAGCGTGTTCGTCGAATTCGACGCGGCCGGCTTGCCGATGCATACCGAATTCGTCAACTCGGCGATTAAAGTGACGAAGCGGTTTGCGTACGAAGAAGTGATGCCGATTATCAACGATCCCGAAAAACATCGGACGCGCATCAGCGCCAAGGTGCGGGCTTTGCTCAACCGCATGCACGAACTGGCGATGATTCTCAGGGCCCGCCGCATGGGAAGCGGGGCTCTCGACCTGAATTTGCCCGAGACCAAACTCGAATTCGATAAAGAGGGGCGCGTGAGCGGCGCGCATCGCGTCGAACACGATGAGAGTCATCAGATTATCGAGGAATTCATGCTGGCGGCGAACGTCGCCGTCGCGGAACTGCTCGCATCGAAAGACATTCCCTTCTTGCGGCGGATTCACGGCGAGCCCGACCGATTGAAGCTCGAGAACTTTTCGAAGTTCGCCACGCTGCTGGGGTACCCGCTGAAACCGATTTTCAGCCGCGCGGAAATGCAGGCGCTCATTCACAAGGTGCACGGCAAGCCTCAAGAGTACGCGCTCAACTATGCGTTGCTCCGGAGTTTCAAACAGGCGGAATATTCGGCAATCGATGCGGGGCACTACGCGCTCGGCGTCGAACAGTATTGCCATTTCACAAGCCCGATTCGCCGGTATCCCGATTTGACGGTGCATCGATTGTTCGATGCCATCGCCAAAAAGTCGACGAAAGTTCCGGCTCTCCCCGATTCAGAACTCGCGAAACTCGGCAAGATGTGTTCGAGCACCGAACGCCGCGCCGCAACGGCGGAGCGGGAACTCATCAAGATCAAACTGCTGACGATGATGTCGCAGCGCATCGGCGAAGAACTGGACGCCGTCATCACCGGCGTGGAGCCGTTCGGGATATTCTGCCAGGGGGTGGAAGTTCCCGTGGAAGGATTGATTCACGTCAGCCGTTTGCCGCGCGAAGATAATTTCTACTATGAAGAAGCGAGCATGAGTTACATGGGCCGGCGATCGGGGCAGCAGATTCAACTGGGAGATCGCGTCCGCGTGGTGGTGAGCGACGTCAATCTTTCCCGCCGGGAGCTCGATTTCCAACTCGTCCGCCTGCCATCAGGGATGAAAGTCGAGTTGGTGGCTCCGATTAACAAAGAGCAAGCTGTGCCGACCGAAGGAGCCATGGCACCCTCGACGTCTCGTCCTCGATTGGGAACCCCCACACCAGTTCCATCCATCGATTTCCCTGCCGAGCGGAAAGGAAAAAAGAACTCCGACCGCAAACCGGCGCATCGAAAACCGCGAACGAGCGACGAGAGCGCGCAGGTAAAAGCTCCCGGCGAAAAGAAGAAGCGCAAGGGCCCCAAGCGCAAGTGAAATCAGAGGATGAAGTTGGAGGGATGAGTCAGAAGCTTTTCCGGGTGCCACTGGCGGCTTGCCCGCCAGCGGCACCCAAAACGAAGCGGCACCCAAAACGAAGCGGCACCCAAAACGAAGCGGGAGCTTCGAAGGCTTGCGTTCCCAAGCAGAGCTTGGGAACGAGGTGATAGTTTTTCCGTTACAACACGTCGGCAACGCTATTTTTCATCCGACGCGCACACCCAACCGCCGAGGGTCGTTTCGCGATCGATGATCTCTTCGGGCTTGAAGTAGATGCCGATTTCGCGCGTGGCGGCTTCGGCGCTGTCGCTGCCGTGCACGAGATTCATCTGCCGGCTGAGACCATAGTCGCCGCGGATCGTCCCCGGAGGGGCCTCGCGGCCGTTGGTCGAACCGAGCATGGCGCGCACGACGCCGACGGCTCCCGGTCCTTCGATGACCATCGCGATCACCGGCCCCGCGGTGATGAATTCTTCCAACAGCGGATAAAACGGCTTGCTGACGTGCTCGGCGTAATGCGCGCGCGACAGTTCTTTCGTCACCTGCAGCATTTTCAGTCCGAGAATTTTCAGCCCGCGTTCCTCGAATCGAGCCAGCAGACGGCCGCACAGACGCCGTTCGACGGCGTCGGGTTTGAATAAGACGAACGTACGTTCCAATGCCATGATTTTTTCCTGTTAAGTCGAGGGTCCAGAGTCGAGTGTCCAGAGCCGGAAATTGGCGCTGCTTTTTTATCAACCTCGTGTGCCGCACAGCTTAATGACCGCGAGATTGATCGACAAGTGGTGCAAATCGTAAATCTTCCGGCTAAACCGCGACGCGGATTCTTTTAGCCACCGGCGAGTCGCCGGGGGGCAGCGTACGAAAATCCCACCGGTCATTGACCGGGGGCTAAAATGCGAAGCAGGAGCTTCGAAGACTTGCGTTCCCAAGCGGAGCTTGGGAACGAGAATAAATTCATCCTTCCTTTGAAAGGCACCCTCACCCTGGCCCTCTCCAAAGGGAGAGGGAGAAAGACGATGAAACGCCGCTTGAGGAACGAGAATAATTCCCCATCCAGTGGCGAAGCTCACGCAAATTTCATAGACTGACACTTCATCAAACCGATCACTCGATCACATCGGCTCGAACAACTTCGATGAACATTTTCGGAATCTACTTTCAAGGGGATGAAAATGGCAAAGCATCAGTTGGCAGATATCCGCAACATTGTCTTTGTCGGCCACGGAGCGTCCGGTAAGACCTCTTTAATCGATGCCATGCTGTTTAAAGCGGGCGCGACGAGCCGGCACGGCTCCGTGGACGAGCACACCAGCATGCTCGATACCGACGAGGATGAACGGGAGCGAAAGCACACCATCACCTCGTCCGTCGCGCACTTCACCTTCGCCGATAAATATTTTCAGGTCATCGATACCCCCGGATACCCCGATTTCATCGGGCAGGCGCTCGGCGCATTGGGGGCGGTGGAGACGGCGGTCGTCGTCGTCAACGCCCACTCCGGCCTCGAAGTCAACACGCGCCGCATGTTCGCCAAAGCGGGCGAAGCCGGGCTCGGGCGGATGGTCGTCCTCAATAAAATGGATACCGATAATCTCGACTTCGATGCGCTTCTCAGCAATCTGCAAGAGACGTTCGGCACGGCGTGTATTCCGGTGAACGTTCCCGTCGGTTTGGGGAAATCATTCAAGGGGGTTGTCGATACGCTGCATCTTCCCGACTCGATTCCAGCCGATGTCACGACCGATCCCAAGGCGATCAATCAAAAGCTGCTGGACGCGATCGTCGAGGCGGATGAATCGCTGATGGAACGCTACCTGGAAGGGGAAAAACTCTCCGACGCCGAACTCGCCAGCGGCATGACCAAAGCGATTCGCGCGGGAACTCTTATTCCCGTCTACTGCACCGCGGCCAAAACCGACGTCGGCGTGAAGGAGCTGATGGAAGACCTCGCGACCGAGGCGCTCTCGCCGATCGATCTGCCGCGGACGGCGACCAACGCCGCGGGCGAAAGAGCGAATCTTCCCCCGGGGCCGGACGAACCGCTCGTGGCGTACGTCTTTAAGACCCGCATCGATCCGTTTGTTTCGAAGATGAATTTTTTGCGGATTTATTCAGGGACTCTGCACAAAGATCAAACGGTCTACAGCGTGAAAACCGGCAAGACGCTGAAGATCGGCCAATTGATGGAAATGCAGGGAACCGAGCACGCCAACATCACCGAAGCGTCGTCGGGGGATATCGTCACGGTCGTCAAGCTCGACGATCTCCACGTGGACGATACGTTGTGCAAAGATGAAGCGCATGCCAGACGAGTGTACTCGATCGCATTTCCGACGCCGATGATCGGCCTGGCCGTCGAACCGAAAAGCCGTGCCGACCAGCAGAAGATTTCGGGAGCGCTGCAGAAGATCGAAGAAGAAGATCAGACGTTTCACGTCACGCGCGACGTACAGACGAAAGAAATGGTGATGCATGGCATGAGCGAACTGCATCTGCAGATCGTTCAGGGACGTCTTGCGCACCGCGACAAAGTCGAGATCATCACGCATCAGCCGAAAATTCCTTATCGCGAAACCTGCTCAGGGGATGCCGAAGGACATTACCGGCACAAGAAGCAGTCGGGGGGGTCGGGCCAGTTCGCCGAAGTTCACTTGCGAGTCGCGAGTCTGCCGCAGGGGATCAATCCCGAAGAGTATTTCACGAAGGAACGCTTCTTAAGTCTGCGGAGTTATCATTACGATCCGGTGCTCAATTACGCCTTCATCGATCGCGTTTCGGGGGGATCGGTCCCCAACCAGTTTATTCCGGCGGTCGAAAAGGGAGTCAAAGAACGGATGGAACGGGGCGTGCTCGCCGGTTATCAGGTGCAGGATTGCTCCGTCGAACTCTTCTTCGGCAAAGATCACCCCGTCGACAGTAACGAATCGGCGTTCAAGACCGCGGGGAGCATGGGCTTTCGAGAGATCTTCAGTCAGGCGAAACCGGCGCTTTTGGAACCGATCGTGACGATCGATATCACCGTTCCGTCCGACAAGTTGGGGGACATCACGAGCGATCTCAACAGTCGCCGCGGCCGGGTGGAAGGCATGGACAACGCCGGGGGCGGGTATCAGACGATCCGGGCGAAGGTGCCGTTGTCGGAAGTGATGACCTACTCCCGTTCGCTCTCGAGCATGACCGGCGGGCAGGGTTCGTTCATCTTCGAATTCAGCCATTACGAACCGATGCCGCCGAACGAACAAGTCAAAGTCGTCGCCGCCGCGAAGCATGCCAAGGAGGAAGACGAGTAGGGGGGTTGGACGCGGAGACGTCGAGACTCGCAGTTTCAGTCTTCCCGGGTCTATGCCAAGAGTGACATCAGATGAGTTATGCGACCGCATGCGAAGGGGTGGGGAATGGCGCTCGTAACGTGTCCCGAATGTGGCAAGCACAAGAGCGACAAGGCCGGAACCTGTCCGCACTGTGGATTTCAATCACCGGTTGCCGAACTCCGAGTCGTTTTTTCCTATGAACCTCCCGCTCCGAAAAAGGATCAGTCCGGTTGCCTCGGATGCCTGACACTGCTCGCCATATCCGGACTGATTTACTGGATCGGTCCTTGTTCCAAGAATTTATACCCCACGCGGCAGTGAATGAGGTATTCCGTTGCGGGTTGGTTTGTGGTA
>JBBECD010000227.1:0-12442 GCA_040881995.1 Planctomycetaceae bacterium | reverse complement strand
GTACCTAGCGAAAGTGCTGTTCGGCAAGTGATTTAGCGTGCAATCGCCCTGACGTGCTCATGCCTCTCGGCGGGCAATTTCCGAGGCGTCGCGCCAGAGTTCGTCGCTCAGGCGAATGATGTCTACGACCGTCCAAATCCCCAGGCCCGCTGCTACCAGATCACCAATCGGAAGGGGCCCATCGGCGGCAGCAAGCGCGGCCGCCGACGCGCCTCGCACCGCAAACCGTTTGGCAACGGCTTTCCAGAAATACTTCCAGCCCACTGCCCCCGCGGCCGCAGCCGCGAGCGTGAGTCCCAAGGTGCGGGCGAGGTCGGAAAGCTGCTGGTTCGAAGCAAATGCGGGGGCGAGGTCGACGGGACGAAAATGGCCGCTGCCTCTCTGACCGTTCACCGCCCGCACAATGTAACTTAACAGCACCGCGAGCGTCGCCAGTTCGAGGACGCCTTCAGATTCCAGACAGAGCTTGTAAACTAGAAGCCCGGGGGCCGCAAGCCGAACTCGCAGGATCACCCGAAGCGCAGATCCGAAATAGGCCACGTTATGGTCGCGCGGCGTGAAGGCCGTTCCGGACCGGTAAGGGAGGCGATAGTATAGATAGACGGCTTGCAGATTCCCGACCTTGTTGATGCCCGCGATCATTCCGGAAGAGGAATCGGGCTTGATCTCATAGAACGCCTTCTCCGAGGATTTATGCACGAGGAAGTCGGGAACTTTTGCCATCTTTTGAGCCCATGCCCGCGCGAAGTAGTCGCGCTGCATTGCCGCGGTGAAGTGCGGATTGTTGACCGCCAGAAAATAAAGATATGCGTCCGGATTGTTATAGTCGCGAAAGACCTCATTGGAAACGCGTGCATACTTAGAGCAAAAATCGGCATAGATCAGTTCTTCGGCAACGGCTCCGAAAACGGATGCCTCGCTGGAGGATATGCCGGGAATTTCACTGGGTGCAATACAACCTTGCATTTCGGGGCCTCGTGTGAAAAGAGAGACATTTCATGCCAAGTCGGGCGATGAACGGAGGTCAAAACGCCTATCGACTACAACAAATCGTCCAGCGCCCGGAAAGCCATCATCCGATTAATACCGTGGGCAAGCCGACGACGATCGTTCCCATGTGAACGGTCAAGTCTCCCATGCGTGCGGCGGGGGGGCCGCCAATCAACGTTGTAAACGATCCCAGCAGAATAGAATCGGGAGCGCTGGCGCAAACGCACATGTCGCCGACGCGGGCCGCGGGCATGCCTCCGATCAATACCGTAAAGCAACCCAGTGCGACGGGGCCCCCCACGTGAGGTTTTGGTCCGTCGAACATCGGGCAGACATGCATATCCCCAACTCGGGCGGCGGGCAGACCCATGATAATTCTCCCATCGATGATGCCAATTCGCCGGGTCTCTCAGGCACAGCCGCGACGATGAGCTATTCTTTCCAGAGGTGTTGTCCTTTGGCAATTTCGAGTCCCAAGTCGATGAAGGCTTCACGCAGCGATTCAACCTGGCGGGGAGTCTGTTCGGTGGACGCGATTAGAACGGCGCCCGACACGGCTTTCCCGGCCAGATCATCCGCGGCTTCCACCGCCGGCGACCCTTTCGGCGCAATGCTTCCTCCCGACCAGAACGCGGACACCCCCGCCCAATCCGATGAACTCTGCATATCCGATTTCGAGGCTTGAGCCATGATCTCATGCCGCAGGTCGTCGTTCGGTTCCCGCACCCATCTCTCGACGAGGTCGAGAACTTGCCGTTTTGTTTCGTTTAATTCGGGATTGGCATGACGGACGCACAGGCAGGTCCACCAGACCGCATCCCGTTTCGGTAAAGCGTAGGCCAGAAATTGAACGGCCTCTTTCGTGAAGTGCCGTTGCTTGAGTTCTGAGATGAATACATCCGGCTGTACATCCGCCGAAACGTCAGCCGCGTCGACGAACAATGCCTGGATGCGGAAATGCGTCACGACGTCGGCTGCCGGAGTTTCTCGAAAACCGCTCTTCGATGGATTCGCACTCGGGTGAGGCGACGGAATTGGCGATTCGCGACGGATCTGCCGCGATGGGTCGGCCGCTGCCTGGTTTCCTGTCGTCATCACTGCCGTATCCGACCCGCGTGCGGCCGTCGCAGGGCCGGTGACGGAAACTTCAAATTCCGATTTACCCGCCCTGATTAAATCACCATCGATCAGCTTGCAGCGAGTCGTCTTGTTGCCATTGACGAAAGTTCCGTTCATGCTTTCCAGATCGACCAGATCGAACGCGTCTCGTACGAAGAGAATCTCGAAATGCCTTGCCGACAATAGCGGATCATCGACGGCCACGTCGGCCTGTTTTGTGCGTCCCACGACCAATCGCTCCGTCTCCTTGACGGATTTCTCGATGCCGACGGCGAATCCGCTGCGTCCCTTGATTTTTAACTCTGTCATACGATCGGTCCCGCCTCTGGTGTCTGCAATCCATGTTACCTGTAATTTTTTGTTGAAAACACAATCGGGTTGCTATTTCGGCGTCAACGCGAAATCACAATACCAATCCGCTATTAAAAAGCGATTGAGAATGCTGCTAAATGGGACGTCGATACCCTTTTATGTCGTATGACGACAGATAAAAATTGGAATACTTCACTTGGTCACCCTGGTTGCCGCCAAGAATTCGAATATGCGCGGGAGACAGGTCGATGAAGAATCCGACGTGAAAGCCGGTGGTCGAGCCAGTGGCCTGGGTCATACCCGGTGTTTTTTTCTTGATCACGACGACCACGCCTCGCGTCGGGTTTGTTACGGGAACTCCCCAATTCAACCAACTCTTGGCGAGGGCGTTACTGGTGCCGGTGCGGCCCGACTGCTGCATGACCCAATTGACGAACGACGAACACCAGGGGGTTTCATCGGTTGTTGCTTTCAGCGTCGTGGTCTGATGGTACTCGACGATACGGGAATTGTGCTGGCCGGGAAGCGAATTTTCATGCACGCCCATCTCCGCGACGGCGATATCCAACCAGGGCGCTCCCGGTGCCACCATGACGGGAGCCGGCTTCGGCGTGGATATTAATCCCAAGGCCGCGAGTGTTTTCGGTCCCACCAAGCCATCGGCCACTAAACCTTTGGCCTTTTGAAAAGCCATGATTACCTGGTGCGTGCGGGGGCCGAGTTGACCATCAATTTTCAAGTTGGGACGTGGATGAACGAGCGAATTCAACAGGAGTTGAAGACGTTTCACTTCGGGTCCACGATCGTTTAGCTTTATCGTTGGCATGCTGCTCTCCTCGGTCGGTTGAATTCATGAATGAACCTGATAAAACACAAGAGCTTGAAACGCGGCCCGTCGTGGCAATGCATCGCAGTTTTCGTCGAGGCAGGATTTCGACGCGTTCGGTTCAATTGATCATCACGATTCCACCGGACATCTTCAGCATGCCGCTGCCGCTCACTTGCGTCAGCGGGGCTTCGGCCTTGAGCAGGGCGGTTCCCTCGATTTTGATCATGATTCCGGAGAGCGTGATCCCCATCTGATTGATCGTGAGGCTGCTCGACCCCACTTTAAAGACGATTTGCTGCATCGCCTCAGTCTCGCTTTGTCCGAGATCGAGTTTTGTTTTCTGATTCCCCAGTTTGAGGTTCAGTTCGTCGTTGCCCATTCCAAGCGTGACTTTGCGATTTCCCTTTTCGATGTCGATGGTTTCGTTGCCCGTCTTCACGGTCTCGGTCCGATCCTTCCAGACCTGAATCGTCTGGCTGCCGTCGCTGGCCTGGGCGCAGCCCACCTCGAGTTTCTGATTGTTGAAGACCTTGATTTCCTGGTCTCCCTTGTCCTTTTTCTCGAACCCGACTTTGAGCGTGTCGTCATTCTCCACGACGCGATTGAAATTCTTTTCGGCGTGGATGTAGATCTCTTCTTCCCCTTTTTTATCCTCAAACCGCAGTTCGTTGAAATTGTCGGACGAGCCTTTTTTGGAACTGCGCGACTTGATCCCCGACTGCGTCTTGTTGCCCGGCAAATCGTACGGCGGCATGTTGTCGGCGTTGTAAACGCAACCGGTGACGAGCGGCTGATCGGGATCCCCCTCAAGGAAGCCGACCACGACTTCCATGCCGATTCGAGGGACGAACACGCTTCCCCACTTGGCTCCCGACCACATGGTCGCCACCCGCATCCAGCAACTGCTGCCGTCGTCTTTTTTTCCTTCCCTGTCCCAGTGAAACTGGACCTTGATGCGGCCGTATTTGTCCGTGTGGATTTCCTCACCTGCGGGACCGACGACGACCGCCGACTGGATGCCGGGAACGGTCGGTTTCGGCGTGATGCGCGCCGGCCGTACGGTGACGCTGTCCGGAACGCAGGTAAACGAATTTTGATAAACGCGCTCCGGAGCGGAACTGCCCGACATGTAAGCGTCCCCCAGCGTGGCATGATGGTTGACGCTGGTGAGAATGTACGACTTTTGTTCCGCCGCGGCGCGGTGGTGTGAGAGCGTGAATTTGTATCCCGCGGCAAAGGAGCGGCACACGCTCTTTCCGCGAACTACGTCGTGGCCGGCCTCTTCCTCTTCCATGCGGACTTTAACGTCTTTTTCGCCATCGGCTTTTTCGAGGTATTCGCCGGGGAAATCATAAAACTCGAATTTCGAGTTCTCGGGAAGTTTCACCTGGCTGGCCGCGCTCGCCATCAGATTGTTCGTCGGCTTTTCGAAGTTGTAATCGGTGTGCGCCCACTTACCGCTGGTGAATTCGTATGCATGCTGCCAATCGAGAATGTGTCCGAAGCTGTCCTGGAGTTTCACGTCGCCGTCGTCGGCGGTCTTGTGAGCGTTCTTATTGTCGGCAATGATGAGCGTATGCTTGCTCGAAGCATATTCGAAGTAATACATCAGGCCGGCTTGTTCCATCAGGCGCGAAACGAAGTTAAAGTCGGTTTCACGGTACTGCACGAGGTAATCCCATTTCCGGTAACTGCCCGACAACTGCAGCTTGTATTCGCCGGAAAACCCGAGATCGTCGAAGACCTTCTTAATGACCTCCGGAATCGTCTTGTCCTGAAAGATGCGGCAATCCGACGTGCGCGTCAGCATCCACAGCCAGGGAACGACCTCGGCCCGGTAGACGTTCAACCGATCACCCTTCCCGATGAAACCAAAATTGCGCACGTAGCCGTGAAAATAACGTTTGGCTCCCGAGGGGAGTTCGATATGAAACGTCACGGCCTTGCCGACGATGTCGCCCGGTTTGATTCCTTCTTTTTGAGAGAGGAGATCGAGTTCGAACTGAAAAAGACGCGACATCTCTTCCTGTCCGCTGAACCCGCGCAGGAGCAGAACGTCTTTACCCAATGGAGTTTCGACGGCGATGGGTCGACCGTCCTGAGTATAGTCCGCCATGATTTCGCCCCAATTGCTGAGTTGACGATGAAGCCGGCATTGCCGTGAAAGCCGAAGTGAGGCCGTGAATCATGCGTGCCGGAAGAATGAAAATCAAGCTGTCGAACCGCCCCAACCCCACGTGAGCGCTACGGGCGGAGTTCGTTTGCGACGATGATGAGAGACAAAAAACCACGGTCCAAAAGATGTCTCTTCCGGACCGTGGCCCCTGTGCGGCATTAGGTGCTGCCTGTGCCGGGGTTGTAACTCGCCGGAACATTGCCTTTGGTTTGGCCGTTCTCGATCGTGGTGTAGGTCCAGTCGACCGACTCGTAGTTCATGGTAATCATTTCGGCAGGCTTCGGATCCGAACTGGCGTAACCGGTGAAGCTGTAGCTCGTCAGGACGACGTTTTTCAGCTTATATTGCAGATAGGGAACCTGCTCTTCGCCGATCGTCGTGCAAAGGTGAATCTCGACTTCGTCACAAAACGTGCCGGTGGCACATTTCTGTTGCACTTGCACGGAGGACTTGTCCAAATTGCGGGACACGACGACGTCCCCCAAGCTCGTTTCACCGCGTGCGCGGTCCTGGTCGGTCGCGCCTCCCGGGATCGATCGATGAATGGATGAACTCATCGATTCGATCTTGATCCAGCCGCTATGGGCTTTGTCTGTCGCTTCACCGTCAACACCGGAAATTTTCATAAACGCTGGCATGATCTTTCTCCTCTGTTCTAACGACTTGTGATTTTGTTCGCCGCTCCGAATTCAATCGATTGAATTCACAATACTGTTATCCGGGATTTACGAGGCGTGTTGCGTGAATTCCGAAAAGTTTTTCAAAAATTAGCAGAAGAATTCTGAAGGGCGCGCCGTGCGGAATCTTGCTCGGGACATAGACATTGCCTCTCAAACGGTTTGTGAGCGTTCCCGGACGATCGAGCCGCGAGTGGGAAGGCCACATTTTTGCAAGCGGCCCATTCACCGTGTGCAATGACTGACGTTAAAATAGCAAGCAAGAAGTCCGTCAAAACAATTCCGCAGTATCGATCGTTAAACCTGAAGTGTTCTCCATCCATCCATCCATCCGTTCGTGCCGTTCGTGGCTCATCATGTTGTTGACCACGAAATACACGAAGAGCTCAGAAGATCTGCGTGCGAACAAAACGGCGCGTCAAATCATCGGCAGCGCACCGTCGCGGCCGGTGAATGTCCGCAGCGGCATTTTTTGATAAGGATGTCGGCGGATGAATTCCCAGTCGAGTTCGACTCCCAGCCCCGGTCGGTCCGCGGGGAAACACTTCCCGTTTTTCACCTGATAGCCGGCGATCTGAACCTCGTCGAACCAGGGACGATGCCGGCAATGTTCGAGGATCAGGAAATTCGGTATGCAGGCGGCGGCGTGCAAGTTCGCCGCCGTGGCGACCGGACCGTACGGATTATGCGGGGCCATTTGCACTCCGTACACCTCGGCATACGCCGCGATGCGCAGCAACTCGCCGATGCCGCCGCAGTGCGCGATATCGGCCTGGATGACGTCGACCGCTCCCTGTTCGAGCCATTCGCGAAATTGCCAGCGGGTCATCAGCCGCTCGCCGGCGGCAATGCGCACGTGAGGATACGCGCGGCGCAGTTCTATCAGTTTTTGCGGCGTATCCATATTCGTCGGTTCTTCGACAAACAGCATCCGCACGTCGCGCAGTCCGTCGATCAGCCGGCAAGCGGCCTGCATCGAAAAAATGCCGCCGCAGTCGATCATGAGATTGCATTCCGGCCCCGTCGCCTCGCTAATTTCGCGAGCCGCCGCGATTGCCATGTCGACTTGGCGTTCGTCATCGTAGGGTGTGACGTATTTTCCCGGACCGAATTTGAAGGCGTCGAATCCTTCGTCGATCGCGGCACGGGCTTCGTCGCCGTGCGTCGGAAGTCCCAGATCGGTGCGGGCGTAGAGGCGGATGGCGTCGCGCACCATTCCTCCGAGGAGTTTATAAACCGGCAGACCGAGCGATTTTCCGGTGACGTCCCACAGCGCCTGTTCGATGCCGCTGGCGGCGCTGGAGGCGACGATGCCGCCGCGCCACCAGAAAAACCGCTGCATCTGCTGCCAGAGAAAATGAACGCGCGTCGGGTCTTGCCCGATGAGCAGCGGTGCGAAATGTTCTTCGATCATGGCGACGACCGCCTGCTCGTGATACTCGGTCGTCGCTTCGCCGATGCCGGTCAGCCCTTCATCCGTTTCGACACGGACGAAAATCCAGTTCCGCGACGGGGCCAGCCCTCCGGGGCTGACGATCCCCATCACCCGAGTTTCAATCGCCGTGATTTTCATGTGATGCACTTTCCTTTGGAATCTTTCTCTGGGTTCCTCGGCGTTCTCGGTGGATTATCCGCTGAAACATTTCTCGATATCGGTGGAACAGGATCGCGGATCGGACGGATTCGATCGCAGATAAATAAGCCGGCGCAGGCGACGAAACCGAGCGCGGCGGCGGCGATAAATGGACCGGTGGAATTCTCCGTCGGGTTCCAGGCTTCGGCGGCGATCCAGCCGAAGATCGTGCTGCCGGTTCCCGAAAAGGTGATCGCAAAACCGATGGCCGTTGCCCGCAGATGGTTCGGCAGATGCTCCGACAGATACCCGGCATGCGACCAGCGCATGAACTGGCGAACGAATTCGAAGACTGCGACGCAGGCGAAAAGTTGCCAAGCGGTCTTGCTGAAACCGATGCCGAGCGCCATCACGCCGAACGTCCCTACCATAATCGCGGCGGCGATTCCCGGCGCGCGTTTGCCGGCGAGCAGACCGACGGCGGCGCCGCCCGGCAACCACATCAACGTCTTCAAGAGCTGCAGCCAAATCCAGCCGTCATCCTGCGAACCGTTCTTGAGACCGACGTCTTCGGCACGATACGGAAGAAACTGATTCGACGCCTGAAAGACCGGTCCCCCCAGCAGGCAAAGCGGAATCACCAGCATCCAGAACTTCGGCAGACGCACCAATTGGCCGACGTCGGCGAGCGTGCGATTCCAGTCGGGAGGAGCGCCTTGTTCGAATCGGCCGGGATGTTGCCCCCACAGTCCCACCATCACGCCGCACACCAGCGTGCTGACGATGAGCATCGCAAAGATAATTTGAAAATCGTCGACGACGGGCTTTGAAGTCATCGGCGTCAGACTCGCCAGCCGCGACAGCATCGGACGCCAGCCGGTTGCCGATGTCACGGCCGTCAGTTCGGTCCGGTAGAGCAAACACCGGCCAACCAGCGGACCAAACACGCTCCCCAGGCCGAGCGATGCCATCATCAACCCATTGGCCATGCCCTTTTTTTCGGGACGCACCATCTGCACGAGGGAAATGCCGGCGATCCACATCAGCGCCCCGGTGAACCCCTGCCAGAGCGCCAATAGCGGGATGAGCTGCGGCGACGGATTGACCGTCAGCATCAGCGGGATCAATGCCTGCCCGATCAGCGATGCGCTCCACACCAGACGTTCTCCGTAGCGGCGCGCGAACAGCCCCGCAAGAATCGGCCCAATGATCCAGGGAGTCACCTGGTACTTTAAAAGCTGAGACCAGATGTCGGCCGGATACGTCGAACCCTGTGATGCTGCGGCCTCACCGAGAGCGCTGAAATAAAGCGGCAACGAATAGTCGAGCACCGCCGCATAAAAGAAACTGATAATCGCGACCGGCAACACAACCGGCAGGCGTGCTTCCCCCGCCATGCCGTAAGGTTCTGCTGTATTGGCCATCGTCGCGTTCTTCCGGACTCAGAAGGTGCTTTCGTTCCTTCGTACTACTCGTTATTTCTCGTTCCCAAGCTCCGCTTGGGAACGCACGTCTTCGAAGCTCCGCTTCGTCTTCTCTCTTACTCTCTCTCTTTACGGGAACGAGCCGGGGGGAAAATCCTCTTTC
This sequence comes from Planctomycetaceae bacterium, assembly GCA_040881995.1. Taxonomy (GTDB): domain Bacteria; phylum Planctomycetota; class Planctomycetia; order Planctomycetales; family Planctomycetaceae; genus JAQCEJ01. The sequence continues at coordinate 3,179 of JBBECD010000227.1, read as the reverse complement.
GATAACACTGGCGGGCAAGCCGCCAGTGTTACCCGAAATTCACCAAGGACGATTAACAGAACTCCCGATAATCGCGGACGAGTCGTTTCGCCGATTCGACGATCAGGCACAATTCATCCGTGGTCTCAAAAAATTGCGCCCCTTTCTTGACCCATCGTTTCGCCGCTTTGCTGCTGGAGGCCGTTGTGCCGAACGGCACGTTGTGTTTCTTGCAGAGCTTAAGGATCTGTTCCATCGGTCCGGCGACGTCGGGATGATCGTAATCGCCGGGATGTCCCATCTCGATCGAGAAATCTCCCGGGCCGAGGTAAACCATGTCGACCCCCGGCGTGCTGATGATTTCCTCGGCGTTTTCGTACGCCTTCCTGGTTTCGATATGCACGACAAGGCTCGTCTCTTCATCCTGCTGCTTCATCCAATCGCTCCAGCTCGCCGGCTGGATGTAGCCGCTGCTGCCATATCCCGGAGCGATCGCCCGTGTGCCGTACGGGGGAAACTTGAGATAACTCCGCAGCGTTTCAACATGCGCCCGCGATTCGGTTCGCGGCAACTGTATGCCGACGATGCCGCATTCGAGCAGCTTCGCCACTTCGGCGCGGTCGAGTTCGGGCGTCTTGGCGATGACGGGCAAACCGTTGTCCCGCGCGCAGAGCACCGTGTCGGCTAATGCCTGCATGTCGAAGTACCCGTGTTCGTATTCGACGTACATGAAGTCGAATCCCGATTGCAGGTAGAGCTTGACCAGCGACGGGCGAGCATATTCCGTGAGAATTCCGCCGATCAACACGTCGCCGTCGCGCAGCCGACGCTTGAGTTTTCGGCCCGTTGCGGAGCCGATGTCCGATGAGAGCGGTGCCGGCGACGCAGGTTTCTTGGCCATGTTGAATTTCCTGTGAGGTGAAAAAGAATTCGATCGGTCATTCGCACATGTGATCGCAACAGCATACCGCTCGGCGATCGAAACGGGCAGTGTGGCAGCGATTCTGGAGAGGGAAGCATTCGAACGATTCAACGGGAAAACAGGCTCCGCGTGTATTCGCGCTGACCGGGAACCGGCCAGCGCGCCGTCAAGACCGCTTCCTGCTTGTCTTCGGTCAGATACAATGTTTGAAAGTCATCGCCGCCGAACACGCAGTTCGTGCAGTTCGATCCGCCGGCCGGGAGGGAATGCAAAACGCTTCCTTCGCAAGAGAGTACCTCTAAAGTTCCTCCGCCGCATTGCGTGACCAGCAGATGCCCTGCGCTATCGAAGGCGATGCCGTCGGGATGATGATCGTCAAACTGATGGAAAACCTCCGGCGGCCCGACGCGGCGGCCGCGATCCTGAATCTCGAATCGCAGCACGCGATGCGTTACGCTCTCCGCCATATAGATCAACCGGCTATCGGCGGAAATCGTAATCCCATTGGGGAACATGAAGCCCGTGGCAAGGACCGTCGCGTTGCCGGTATCGATTTCGATCCGCAGCAATTGGCCGGGCGCCTGCATATCGAGTCCGGGGTCGGTCATATAGACGACGTTCTCATCGAAGACGACCAAATCGTTCGGGCCGAGAAACGGCTTTCCCTCGACCGTATCGGCAATCGTCGTCACTTCGCCGCCCGGCGTCATTCGCAAGAGCGCATGCAAATTGGCGTCGGCGACGAGTAAATCTCCCGTCGGCAGCAGCGCAACCGACTGCGGTTTGCCCGAGGTTTCGGCGACGACGGAAACATGGCCGGCAGGATCGGCCCTGACGACTTTCCCCGTCCAGCGGCTGACGAGAAACACATTTCCCGCCGCATCGACCGCCGGCCCCTCCGGCGAAATGATTCCCGAGGCGAACTTGGTCCAATGAATATCCATGTGGCGATTCCTTGTTCTTACTCGTCCGAAACGTAAGCAAGAGCTGGTAATAGCGTACCGGATTGTGTCGCCATGAAAAACCGAGCGACGAAAAAAGCCGTCGCGACGATTCGCGTCGGAAGACGTTCCTTTTGGTATGTGTTATGATATCTGCAACGGTTTCGAATTCAATTTGTCTTGACGTCATTGATGGCGACATCTGGAGAAGACGCGATGAAAAAAATCGTCGTGACCGGGGCCAAAGGAGGGACGGGCATTTCGATCGTCCGCGTGCTGCGCGAGGCGGGGTATCGCGTCGTCGGGGTCGATTTGAAACCGTGCGCTTTCTGGGAAACCGACTATCATCAGCTCGATCTCGAAGACGGCGCCGGGGTCCATGATGTTTTTGCCGGGGCCGACGCCGTCGTCCACTTCGGCAGCTTGCCGACCGATTCGTGGACGAGTTGGGAGACCGCATACCGCAATCTGGCGCTCGGCGGTTATCACGTTCTGCAAGCGGCGGCGAATCTGAAAATTCCCCGCGTCGTCATGGCGAGCAGTCCCACAGTGTACTGCCATTTCGAATCGGTTCCCTATCTGCCGGTCGATGAAAATACGCCGCAGGCTCCCGATTCGATCTACGGTGCCGTGAAGCAAAACCTGGAGACCCTTGCACAAAACTATGTTCGCTGGCACGGGATGGCGATCTCAGCGCTGCGGCCGCAGCGAATCGTCTACGAGGGCTCGTACGAATGGCGATTCCGCCGCTTCACGCAGTCCGACGATGCGGCGATGGATGCCCTGTGGTCGTACGTGGATGCCCGGGACGTGGCCACGGCGTGCCAGGCGTGGATCGAGTCGGACCGGACGGGATTTGAAGCGTTCAGCGTTGCCGCCGACGATGTCTGCGTCGAGACACCGACGCGGCAACTTCTCGCCAGGTTTTATCCGCAGGTGAAGGACATTCGCGCGGAGTTACCCGGCCGGACGGGGTTAATCGACTGTCAAAAGCTCAAGTCCTTGCTGGGTTGGAAGCCGGTCCACAATTGGCAACAGATGACGCAAGAAAGCGAAGAGCACGGGTTCGCCAAATCTCCCCCCGCGCGATAAGGCAATCGCAATCAACACACCGACGAAATCCGAATGAACGAAATCAGAATTCACGTCTCGCTCCCGCTCCACGACGCGGCAAGATTCAACGTTCGTAACGATGGGCGGTCGTCCATCATGCCGCATCGGGAAAAGCCTTTTTTTCAGACTCTACAAACCCTTGCGGGTGCGTCCACAACGGCGGTCCCTACGGGTGCATGTCAGCTTTTGTTTTCTTCTGGTTTTAAGCTGGCGAGTTTGGGGCG
>JBBECD010000226.1:0-12449 GCA_040881995.1 Planctomycetaceae bacterium | reverse complement strand
GCCAGTGTGCCTTTGGTTTTCTTGTCTTTCCATCCAAGAACTCGGGCGGTATCGCGTGCACGAAAGGCAACCCTGGGAACTGCTGCTTCAGCGGCTCGGGCCGATAACCACCGCCGCACGCGGTTCTCGTGGATGTCGTCGATCGCGCCGGGTGCCACTGGCGAGCTTCTCCTCCGATTGCAATTAGACGTCTATCTCTCTCAACCTCACATCACGTTAACAGACTCTTCGAGTGCCACTGGCTCGGCCAGTGTGCCTTTGGTTTTTCTTGCCTTTCCATCCAAGAACTCGGGCGCCGGGTGCCACTGGCGAGCTTCTCCTCCGATTGCAATTAGACGTCTATCTCTCTCAACCTCACATCACGTTAACAGACTCTTCGAGTGCCACTGGCTCGGCCAGTGTGCCTTTGGTTTTTCTTGCCTTTCCATCCAAGAACTCGGGCGCCGGGTGCCACTGGCGAGCTTCTCCTCCGATTGCAATTAGACGTCTATCTCTCTCAACCTCACATCACGTTAACAAACCCTTCGGGTGCCACTGGCTCGGCCAGTGTGCCTTTGGTTTTCTTGTCTTTCCATCCAAGAACTCGGGCGGTATCGCGTGCACGAAAGGCAACCCTGGGAACTGCTGCTTCAGCGGCTCGGGCCGATAACCACCGCCGCACGCGGTTCTCGTGGATGTCGTCGATCGCGGCGAGAATCGCTGTCGCGCACGGGCTTGACGAGCTTTCGGTGAACCACGGCGATCTCCTCGATACGCAGTTGGCATGTCTCTCTGAAATGAGAATACCAAGACACACTGGCCGAGCCAGTGCCACCCCGAAAAGTCTATTAGCATGTTGTGCGGTTGATAGAGATCGACGGCCCTTCGCACCCGGAAAATCCGGCTGACCAGCGGCACGCGGCTACGACGAGTCGAATGCTAGGATTTCAGCGGCGAAAGCCGCGGGAGCATGTAGCCGTGGGCGTAAGCCCATGGAATCGGGACGCTCTATATAGGAGAGCCGCGAAGCCGGCGGCAGCAGAGCCGGTTGTTGCGGCCAGTGTGGTTTTATGTGGATTTTTCGATTGCTTGGCGTAGCCCTTCTCAAAAAACCTCCCCCTCAAAGAGCCGCAGGGTTTACCCCTGCGGCTCATGCTCCTTCGACGTGCTATCGCCGCGTTCGCGGGAATTTCGACAGCATGTCGCTCGTGCTGGAACCGGCGTCCAAGAGAAGACGCGGCGTTGCGAAGTGACTCAGTTCATGTCGGCGACTTGGTTCGCACGCGGCACCGATCCATTTTCCAAACACCGATCTATTTCCCAAACACGGCACCCATTCCCCAACATCGATCCAACGATGATGCGAAGCATCAACGCCTCTATAGACGCATGGTTGCGCGGAGCGGGGCGGCGCGCTTTTTCACTGACCACTGACCACTGACCCCGAATCCCGAAAACGTCCGTGCTTGAATAATCCTCCCAAAGTGTTGTTTACTCAATTGCGGAGTTGGGCAAAAGTCCGCGCAAAATGTCGCTTTCCTACGCGCGAGTGACGCTTTTGAGCGCGCGAGTGACCGTTTTGAGCGCGCCAGTGACGCGCAAAATGCATTTCAAACAACTTTTCGACGGGTTGTTTGTCATCCTATGTCTACCAGTTTATCCATATTCCGGACTGGTCTGTTGGGGAATTTGCGTGTCTGGCATCGGCGGATGATTTGGGGTTGCCTGGTTTGCCTCGGCTTCCTGGATTGTTGGCTGGGGAGGGGCTTTATCGACAAAAATGGCCGGTTGACATGCACGTGATGACATGCGTGTGCAGCGCACTTTTTGCGTCGTCGGCGAGGGGATCGTAAGGGCTGAGGGTGCAAGGAGTTCGATTTCGGACAGGATGGCGATTCCGGCGTGCTTTTTTGCGATGAAATGCGCGCAATGCGTCGATTTTTGTCGTTTTTGGTGGTATTTTGTCACTTTTGCGCCCCAAATGCGCGCCAAAAGGCACCCTCATCCGGCCTTCGGCCACCTTCTCCCGGGGGGAGAAGGGGTTACGACGCGCGCACAGTGCGCTGCGATGCGCATTTCGCTGCATTTTTGCTCGATTTTCGTCGCGCGATTTTCAAACTCGTTGTTTCACGTGAAACGGGGGGCGGTTGTTGGGGAGGAGGGCTCAGTCTCAGGGAGCTTACGCTCCCCGCTCGCTGGGGGCTCAGTTCGCGCTCCGCGATGCGTCGCGGCTGAACGAAGAACCCGGCTTCCCAACCCCCAATTCACTTCCACGCCCTTCTAAAAAACTCCACAAAGTTCTTGCACATAATCCCCTCGATATCCGCCTGGCTATAACCCCGCTTCTCCAGAATCTCCGCAACTTTGTACAAATCGGCGATCGTGTCGAGGTCTTTGGGGGACTGCTCTTTGCCGAACCCGCCGTCCAGATCCGAGCCGATGCCGCAGTGGTTGGCGTTGCCGGCGAGTTGGCAGATGTGGTCGATGTGGTTGACCAGTTTTTCCAGCGTGACGTCGCTCTCTTCGGGTTTCGTTACGCCGATCGTCCAACCCGGGGCGATCATCCAGGCGTCGAACACCGCACCGATGACGGCTCCGCGCTTGATCAGTTCCTTGAGCTGCTCGTCATCGAACTGGCGGTCATTGGGGGTGATGGCCCGGCAGTTGTGATGGCTGGCGATCACGGGGCCATCGTAGATGTCGAGCGCTTCCCAGAACGATTGGTCGGCGAGGTGCGTGACGTCGAGCAGCACGCCGACGCGCTGCATCTCTTTAATCAGTTCGCGGCCTTCAGCGTTGAGTCCCCCCTCGCTGCCGGTGCCGTAGCAGTAAGGTCCGGGGCCGTAGTGAGCGGGACCGAGCAACCGCAGGCCGGCGTTGTACCATTCTTCGATCTGCTGCGGATACAGAATCGACGGGCTCCCCTCCATGCTGAGGATGTAACCGATCGGCTGGTTGCCGTTGGGGTTGGCCTCCCACTCGGCGACGTGGGCGTCGAGCGTTTGGCGATCGGGGATGGCACGAATCGCGCCGCGTTTTTCCATCGCGAGGTAATAGGCGAGTTGTCCGTGACAGGCACCGTATGCCGCTTCGCGCGACTGGTAATGCGAGAGGGGTTTATCCTTGCGATGCAATCGCGGCAGCAGCGTACTGATCGTGATGCCGACGCCTCCTTTGCGAAGTTCGGGCCAGGTGACGGTGCAGTCGCCGGGGACGAGGCCGGGGAATTGCCGTTCGAATTTTCGCAACTCGTCAACGGTGAGCATCAGGTCGCGGTTCCATTCGACGGCGTTCCAGGCCATGTCGAGGTGGGCATCGAAGATGAGCATTGGCGGGGATCCTTGTGGTGTGATGGGGGCGGAAAAACTCGTGAGGGACGCACGATTCTAAGCGAACGTTTACGCGTTCGCCAGCGTGGGAAGAGCACCGGCGCGAAGGCGATTCTCGAGCGGCGGGGTTCACCCCCGCCGTCTTATCGTACGGCAGGGGTGAACCCCGCCGCTCAGTGCGATCTTAGTGCGGCGATGGCGAACAAGGCCCAGCCGATGATCAGCAGCATTCCGCCGATGGGGGCGACCATGCCCCATTTGGTTTCGCCGGTGACGGAGAGAGCGTAGAGACTCCCCGAAAAGAGGACGATGCCGCCGACGAACGACCAACCGGCACACGTGGCCCAGCGGCTGGGGCGATGCTGCGTTAATACTCCCAACGCCAGCAGCGCGAGGGCGTGGTACATCTGGTACTCGGCTCCCGTCTTGAAGTCTTGCAGATATTTCCACGACGCCGGGACCGAATGCCCGGCGATGATTTTCGGCGGGAGCGAGGCGTATTTATCGACCATCACTTGATCTAGCCCGTGTGCGGCGAAGGCCCCGAGCACGACGGCGAGGCCGCCGAAGAGGGCTCCTGTGATCATCCACGTTTTCATGCTATCGGCCATGATTGTCCTCGTGCGTCGGTTGGCAAAGTGGCGGATGGGGAGAGAGGGTGATCGGGGGATGGGGTGTAAGATGTCGCATCAGTCTCCCGATCGCCCGATCTCCCTATCGTAGACGACGACACGGTTTGTGCGGTAGTCTCCCGTAGATTCAACGAAGCATAACACACGCACGAGACGAACAATGGCCGACATCGAGTATCAAATCTTCACCTGGGAAGCGTTGCACGAATTTGCGTCGCGGGTCTTTCGCTCGTTCGGCGTCCCCGAGAACGAAGCGAATACCGCGGCGGAGATTCTTTCGCTCAGCGATTTGCGGGGGATCGATTCGCATGGCATTGCCCGGTTGCCGGCGTATGTCGAGATGCTGTCGATCGGGCGGATCAATCCGCGGCCGAAGTTGAGCATCGTCCGCGAATCGCTGTCGACGGCGACCGTTGACGGCGACAACGGCCTCGGGCTGGTGATCGGTCCGCAGGCGTATGCCATCACCATGGACAAAGCCGATCGCGCCGGGACGGGTTGGGTCGCGGTGCGGAATTCGAATCATTACGGCATCGCCGGTTATTACGTGCTCAAGGCTCTCGAACGGGAGCAGATCGGCTGGGCGATGACGAGCACGACGAAAGTTGTGGCACCGTTGTGGGGAGCCGAGCGGATGCTAGGGACGAACCCGATCGCGATTGCCTTCCCCGGTTGGGAAGAACCGCCGATCGTGATCGACATGGCGAGCAACGCGGCGGCGTTCGGCAAGATCGAGATGGCGATTCGCAAGGGGACGGAGATTCCTGAAGGGTGGGCAATCGACGCCGAGGGATACCAGACGACCGATCCCCATAAGATGGTGCAAGGGGGCGCGATGCTTCCGCTCGGTTCGGAACGCGAACGGGGCGGTCACAAAGGATATTGCCTCTCGGCACTGGTTGACCTCTTATGTGGGCCGCTGAGCGGGGCGAACTGGGGGCCGTTCACTCCGCCGTTCACCATGCAGCACGCCGAGCCACCGCGAAAGGTCGGCGTCGGTCTGGGTCACTTCTTCGGTGCGATGCGGATCGATGCGTTCCGCGACGTCGACGAGTTCAAACGGCAGATCGACGATTGGATTCGGACCTTCCGTCAGACGAAGGCGGCACCGGGAACCGAGGGGCCGCTGATCCCCGGCGACCCGGAACGAGCCGCCGAGCGCGACCGGCGCATCGGCGGAATTCCATTGATTCTGCCGGTGATCGACGAGTTGAAAGCGGTCTCGAAAAAGACGGGGGTTCCGCTCCCCGAATCGCCATCGTGACGAAGCCGCTTTGCAAGAGTTACAAATGACGGCGGCAGGCGAGAAAAACTCCTCAAGTTGAGGCCGTTCACGAAAACGGGCCGAGGAAATCGCTCGTCGATTTCTTGAAGTTGCGCGCCTCGGCCATCGGCAAGAATTAACATTCATCTGGACACGAAACTGAAGATCGATTATTTAATCGGCCCTGCACACATCACATCTCCCGCCGATTTCCATTCCGCAAATACGTCCCACTGAAGAGTCAAGAGACAAGAGCCAGAGGCTTATCACGTCCGGGGACCGGGAAGAGATAAGAGCCGTAGGCTTCCAGTTCATCACTCATCATTCATCACTCATCGTTTCTGCCTCATCCCTCATCCTTCATCCTTTGACTTCGTGAGGCATGGATGCCGCCGAGAGAATCTTTAACCGCACCGAACGCCGCCGGCCGATGGCAGGGATTGATTTTCCCCGTACTGATCGTGGCGTCGGTGATGGTGCTGATCACGCCGCTGCCCCCCTTGATGTTGGATATGCTGCTGGCATCCAACGTGACGGTGGCGGTCGTGATTTTGCTGACGACGATTTACGTCGCCCGGCCTCTCGACTTCAACGTCTTCCCTGCCCTGCTGTTGGGTACGACGCTCGCCCGGCTGGTGCTGAACGTCGCTTCGACGCGATTGATCCTCTCCGAAGGGGCGACCGAAAAAATGAACGCCGCCGGCGGCGTGATCGCCGCCTTCGGCGAGTTTGTTGCGGGCGGCAACATCGTCATCGGCATCATCCTGTTCAGCATTCTCGTCATCATTCAGTTCGTGGTGATCACCAAAGGGGCCACGCGAATCAGCGAAGTCGCGGCCCGATTCGCATTGGACGGCATGCCCGGCAAGCAGATGGCGATCGACGCCGATCTCAACGCCGGGACGATCAATCAAGAGCAAGCCAAGCTGCGCCGGCAAGAGGTCACGCAGCAAGCCGATTTCTACGGAGCGATGGACGGTGCCAGTAAATTCGTGCGCGGCGATGCGATCGCCGGCATCATCATCATGCTCGTTAATATTTTTGGCGGGCTGTTTATCGGGGTCTTTCAGAATGGACTTGAAATCGCCGAAGCCGCCGCGTTGTTTACCAAGCTGACGATCGGCGACGGACTGGTGACGCAAGTTCCGGCGTTTCTGATTTCGATCGCGGCGGGCATGATCGTCACACGTTCGTCGGCCGAAAGCCAGCTTTCGCGCGATATGGTCAGCCAGATGTTCCGGCACTCCGAGGCGATGTTCGTGTCGTCGGCGTTTCTGATGGCGTTGTCGCTGACCGGTTTGCCGATGCTCCCCATGCTTACGCTGGCGACCGCTTGTGCGGTGATCGGCTTTTCGGTGAAGAACAAACATCAGCAGCAGCGGGTCATCGCCAAACAGCACGAACAGCAACAGATTCCGAAACCGCCGGAACCGAAGCCCGAAGACAATCTGCACGTCGACCCGATGGAACTCGAACTCGGAGTCGGTTTGTTGCGGCTTGCCGACCCGAACTCCGGGGGCGATTTGCTCGAACGCATCACGCGCGTGCGTCATAAAATCGCGCAAGAACTCGGCATCATCCTGCCCAAAGTGCGACTGCGCGACAGCATGCGAATCGAGCCGCGGCAATATCAGATCAAAATTCGCGACGTCGCCGTCGCCTGGGGGGAAGCGTATCCCGATGCGTTGCTCGCGATCGACACCGGCGCGACGACGGGCAAAGTCCCCGGACTCGAAACCGTCGAACCGGCGTTCCAACGTCCGGCACGCTGGATCGAACCGGCTCAGAAGGACCGGGCGGCGATGTTCGGCTACAGCATCGTCGAACCCTCCGCTGTCATCATTACGCATCTCACGGAAGTCATTCGCGAAAACAGCAGCCAGCTCTTCACTCGTCAGCAGGTGCATCAACTGCTCGACAATCTCAAGCAGACGTCTCCCAAAGTCGTCGATGAATTGATTCCCGATCTGCTCAAGACCTCGCAGGTGCATCAGATTCTCAACAATCTGCTGCGCGAACGGGTTCCCATCCGCGACCTCGAAACGATTCTGCAGACGCTCGGCGACTTCGCCGACCGCACCAAAGATCTCACCATCCTCACCGAATACGTGCGGAACAACCTGGCTCGCAGCATCTGTCAGCAATACCGCGATCGAAACCGCGTGCTCCGCGTCGTCACGCTCGACCCGGCGGTCGAGGACATCCTTGCCGCGGGGATCGAATTCGGCGAACGGGGCTTGACAATCAAACTCAGCCCGCAGACCGCCGAAAGCATCACGCATTCGCTGACGCAGCAGCTCGAACGGCTCGTTTCTTCGGGATATCCGCCGGTCGTGTTGTGCAATCCGCAAGTGCGCGCCGGTCTGAAGCAAATCACCGCGGCGGCGTTACCGAAACTCGCCGTCATCAGTCTGAATGAAATCACGCGCGACACCGATGTGGAGTCGCTGGGACAAGTCGAAATTCCAACGCTGCGTAAGACGCCCGTGAAGGTTTAGTTTCATGAGTTATGAATTGAAAGCGTGCAATGGTAACGCGAAGCATCAGCGAGGGAATTTGAAATCGGGAGACTCGGGCCGAATGTGCTCTCTCGCTGACGCTTCGGGTTACGAAAAAGAAACGGCAGCGTCATTCGAATTTCGATCGAAAATTCGTCCTTACCCGTTTTGTGCATCCCCGTAAAGATTGAGGACATTCTTGATGAACGAAGTCAGAACATTTCGCGCACCGAATATGCAGTCGGCGTTGGAACTGGTTCGAGAGGAAATGGGGGGCGATGCCGTCATTCTGCATACCCGCCAGATCCCTATTCGTCGCCTGTTGCCCTGGGGCAAGCAGAAAGAGGAAGTCGAAATCACCGCCGGTTTGGGTGTCCCCATTCGCGCGTCGATTGACAGCGCTCGACAACGGTCAATCGATGCCGAAGAATCGGCCGCTCGCATACCGGCGTTTGCGATGTCGGCGGCAATGCAGACAAAAACCGGATTACAGAACAAGACCATCGCGCCGAGCCGCGCCGTGACGCCGAATCGCCCAGCGGGAATTCGCGCGGGGACGCCGCGGATGGAACTCCCCGCCACATCGCCCACGACGCCCGGCGGACTCGGGCATTCGACGGGCAGACCGTCTGACAACTCCGCCTCGTCGGCGCAGTCGAAAGCGGCGGTCCGCATGAACGCCCCGGCGGCGAAACCCAAAATGGCGACCGCTCCGGCGGCGAAACCGGTATCGGAGAAAGCGGCCACGCTAAAATCGTCCCCAGCGGCGCTTCCCTCGGCTGAGGACCACGTCGCGGGCCAACCGAATGTGACGCCCCCCTCCGACCCCAACGCGGTTTTTGCGAACAAGCTCGACACACTGCAAAAAATGATCGAGGACTTGGCAAGGTCTTCGCGCAAACGGGCCTCCGCCGAAATCCCCGCGGAAATGTTTCATCTCTACACGCAGCTCATCGACGCCGACGTCGAAGACGAACTCGCCAAGGAACTGATCTTCCGCCTGCCGCATCACGACCGCTCGACACCCGCCGACTTGAATGCCGCCAAAGCCTTGTTAACCGCGATGGTCTCTTCCGAAATTCACTGCGGTTCGGTGATCGCGCCCGATCGCAGTCGCCGCAAAGTCGTCGCGTTGGTCGGCCCGACGGGAGTCGGCAAGACGACGACCATCGCAAAACTCGCGGCGAATTTTCGTCTTCGCGACAACGTCCGCATGGGTCTGGTGACCGTCGACACCTACCGCATCGCCGCCGTCGAACAGTTACGCACGTACGCCGAGATTATCGATCTGCCGATGAAGGTCGTCACCAGCCCTTCCGAAATGCGACGGGCTCTCGATGAATTGAGCGGCCTCGAACTGGTACTCATCGATACCGGAGGACGCAGCCCGCGCGATGAAATGAAAATTCAGGAACTCAAAAACCTCCTCAGCGAAGCCGAGGTCGACGAAGTGCACCTCGTGCTCGGCCTGAATGCGAGCTTGCGCAGCCTCGAATCGACGGTGGAACTTTTCCGTCCGGTGAATGTCGGTTCGCTGCTGCTCAGTAAACTCGACGAAGCCCCCAGCCTGGGAACGATTTTGTCGCTGTCGCGAAAATTTCCCTGGCCGATCAGCTATGTCACCACGGGACAGGACGTCCCCGACGACATCGAACCCGCACACCCCGACCGACTGGCCCGCTTGATTCTCGGTCAAGATCGACTAACGCCGTAACTCGCATTCGTCCTTCTCCCTCCGGGAGAAGGTGAAAGAAGAGAAAAGCACAATTTTCCACCCTTCAGATCGACCGGCTGTACTCCTACCACATACAAAATAGTTCTAACACAACCTCTGTGCGTAACGATTTTCTGCCAGATTGCGACATAAACAACAAGCACAACCGGTTGTGTTAGAGTCTCTCAATCACGTCCATTCGCGGGCCCCACCTCGGATCACACATATGACGCCAGGCAAAATCCAAACCGATGCGGAGGCCCAAAACTCGTCTGGATCACACTCTGCCGAGGAGCGGCTGATCTCGCTCATTTCCATGCTGCCTTCTTTCGATTTTGCCGCGTCCCATTCACCGGATCAGCCCGACGCCGGGCGGGCGCTCAAACCGTCCAACCTCGTGGAAAGCAAATCGCCGCAATTCCCGCGCTCGCAGTTTTCGCGGGCTGCACAATTCGCCGGGCGAACGAGCGATCGTCCTCAAACCGATCAGGCCGACATCCTGCGCGGATTGATCGAACAACACTTCCACCCCGCGGCGGAAGACGAAGACGAACAACACGTCGATCGGGCCTACACCATCGCCGTCACTTCCGGGAAAGGAGGCGTCGGCAAGAGTCTGATCTCGCTGAACCTCGCCCTGGCGATCGCCCGGCAAGGAGCACGCGTCTGTCTCATCGATGCCAATCTGGGATTGGGAAATATCGACCTGCTCTGCGGGCTGAACGGCTATTGGAATCTTTCGCACGTGGTGATCGGTTCGCGCGATTTATCGGACATCATTCTCGCCGGGCCGGGAGGGATCGACCTGATTCCCGGCGCCAGCGGGTTGGCCGACCTCGCCGATTGCCCTCCCGCCGCGCAGCAATCGCTGTTGCGGCAGATGAAACGGCTGGAAGAGGATTACGATTTTCTGATACTCGATACCGGGACCGGCATTCATACCGCCGTGCGAAAGTTTGTCGCGGCGGCGGACCTGGTGCTCGTCGTCACCACGCCGGAACCGACGGCCATCGCCGATGCGTACGCCACGATTAAGGCGATACAAGACGACGACTATTCGCGACTGGAAGTGCTCGTGAATCAATGCGATGCCGACTATGCCCATCGCATCAGCGACCGCATCGCACAGACGGCAAAAATGTTTCTGCACAAAACCGTCGCCGCCGCCGGTTCGATCCCCTACGATCCCGTGATGGTAAGCACGGTGTTACGGCGGAAGCCATTGATGGTGGACTCGCCCCAGAGTCCGGCCGCTCAGGCGCTGACGCAACTGGCCCGCCGCATGCTGACGCTGAAACATGGCCAGCCCCGCCGCCCGCACTTTTTCGAGCGGATGTGGAACCGCCTGCTCAACCGTTCGTCATGATGTTCGCTCCCTTCGCATTTTCTCATTCCCCAAGCACTCCACTCTCAAACCGCGATCACCCTCTCTCTCCCTCCATTCAGATTACGTCTCAATCCATCCCTCTCTCGTCGTCAATTTCATGCAGCACACTCGCACGCTCAACACTCAATTTCTGCGCGACGCTCTGCCCGCTTCGGCGATTCCTGCCGATGCGCCGGTGATCAGCGGCGTCGATCTCCCTCCGACTTTGCGGATTGTAAGACCTGCGTCAAGTTTTCGGGCGGGACCGCCGATAGTTATGAAACGTCGGCAGTTCTGTGTCGCAGGTCGTTTATTTCACGACAGCGGGACACTGCCCTTATCTTCTCTCCCTACACTTCGTGAGCGAACGATTCCGTGGCTAAACAGTTCGCAACACGTTTATCGCTCTTGGCCTTCTCGGCGATGCTGTTGGACGGCCTGGTCTGTGGCGCCGATTTTCGCGGCGCCATGTACGGGGCCTTCGCGTCCGCCGGAATTTTTCTCGTCGTCGGATTCGCCTGCGGCGAGATGGCAAAACGCATCGTTCAGGAAATGGCGGCCGGCGAAGTGCAACAACTGGCAGCTCAGCAGGTAACTCCGCCCGCGGATCGATAACGTCCGCCGGTTCAGAATGATTTCACCACCCTATCAAGACATCACATCATCATAAATCGAATGAGGAATCACCATGGAGGGACGGGTAACGGGCAAATCGCTGCGAGATCGCGACATCGCAGAGATCTGGATCGAGTATCGCACCGAACCGACTCAGGATTTGCGGAACGCGCTCATCGAACGGTTTTTGCCTCTGGTTCGCTACAACGCCGAGCGCGTCTGGCAGAAACTTCCGGACGGAGTCGATCTCAACGATCTGATCTCCGCCGGGGTCTTCGGTCTGATGGACGCGATCGACGCTTTCGACATCAATCGCGGCGTGAAATTCGAGACGTATTGCGTTCCGCGTATTCGCGGCGCCATGCTCGACGAATTGCGGACGATGGACTGGGTGCCTCGTCTCGTCCGCAGCAAGGCGAGCAAGGTCGAAGCGGCGCGGAAACAGGCCGAGGCCGAATTCGGACGGCCCCCTTCCGACGCCGAGATCGCCCGGAAGATGGAAATCCCGACGGAAGAGTTCGAGAAGCTCAAAGCGGAAGCGAGCGCCGTCAACCTCGTCAGTTTGAACAAAAAGTGGTACGAGACCGACAGCTATAAAGACGTCCGCGAAGTCGACATCCTCGAAGACAACAAAGGGGAAGATCCGACCAACAGCATCCAGAAGCGCGACCTGATGAAGCTCGTGACCAAAGGTCTGAATCGCAACGAGCGGCTGATTATCATTCTGTACTATTACGAAGAACTGACGATGAAAGAAATCGGCAACACGCTCGGCCTCTCCGAATCGCGCGTCAGCCAGATGCATTCGAGCATCGTCAACCGCTTAAAAGACCAACTCCGCCGCCGCAGGCCGGAGTTCGCGTAACACGCCGGAGGCATCTCGTCGTCGGTTCTCGTTCCCATGCTCTGCTTGGGAACGCAAGGTCTTCGAAGCTCCGCTTCGCTCTTCGTCTTTTAGCCCCCGGTCAATCGCCGGGGGCTGTTTTATTTCCCATGTTGGGTGTAGTTTTCTTCGATTGCGCGATTGGGTTAGATGCGTTATCCTGGTGGTT
>JBBECD010000225.1:0-12453 GCA_040881995.1 Planctomycetaceae bacterium | reverse complement strand
AAGCCTACTGGAACACCCTCGCCACCTGATTACCGAAATCGGCGACTACACCCCCCATGTTCCCATGTGCTCGGGGGGCTTGCCCTTGAGTTGCGTTCGACTTTGCTTTATAAAAAAACGCCAACTCTTTTTTGTACCAAATTCGTAAAATTGAATTACAGAGCGGTTCAGATAACTTGAAGTTGCCGCCAGTCCATTCCACAGAGGAGGATTAAAATGGCTAAACTGAGATGCGAAATTTCGACTGGTTTGCGTGCGTCGGAAGTTGTTGCGAAATTTGACGATTACAGCGGACGAAAGCACTTCTTGCGCGTTGAGAAGGATTTTTTGTACTTCGATAACGGGTCATATTTCCTTCCCGTGGCTATCGTTGGCATAGACCGAGAAACCGATCTCATTCTTATCGAATTGCCGCAGGAAGCAGAAACGGGAGCCAATCGATTGTGGGTCAGTAATAGCCAACTGGATGAGGCATCAATTGAGGCGATGGCATGATCCTATCTGATCGAGAAATCCGGGCCGCAATTGGACGCCGATCGATTAATATCTCGCCGATTCCACAACCCGAGGCGTGGACATCCACCGCGATTGATTTGACATTGGCAAAAGAACTTGTGGTGTGGAATTTACCGCAACAACATGGCGTCGAATCGGTGATAAGTCCATCCCATCCGGATTACAATTTCGACGCAGTGAGGGAGCAGTATAGCAAAAACCTCGAAATCGCTGCTGACGGATACGTATTTAAGCCACAGACCTTCCTCTTGGGATGGACAATCGAAAAAATACAACTGCCGCACCGATCTCGTATTGCAGCGCGCGTCGAGGGGAAAAGCAGTCTTGCCAGGCTTGGCATCGGCGTTCACATAACGGCTCCGACAATTCATTCCGGATTTGGATATCGCCCAGGCGATGATAATTTCCAAGGCAGCCCACTTCAGTTAGAAATGTGGAATGCCGGTCCCCTCAACGTCAAATTGGTCGCCGGAATGTCGATTTGCCAGCTCATCTTTGAGATTGTTGATGGAACTCCCGAGAAGGGGTATCAGGGACAATTCTCAATTCAGGGGCCTAAGCTGCGGGAATGATTTCTTAATTCCTTCTGCTCGTTCGCAAGGTCTTCGAAGCTTCCGCTTCGCATGGTGGCACGGGCGGGTTGTCCGCCCGTGTTCTTCGATGATAAAAGACTCACTGGCGGACAAGCCGCCAGTGCCACCCGAAACGAAGCGCTCCGCTGCGCAAAGCCTTCGCGTCGCGGCTAAACTTTCTTTTCTGGCTCTGGACTCTTTAAAACCATCTGCGTTTATCGACGAGATTCGTCAACGGCTCCCCCGCGGCAAAGCGGCGGACGTTTTCTTTCACGACGGCAAAATGACGCTCGGCGATTCGCGGCGAAGCTGCCGCGACGTGCGGCGTGATGATCACGTTCTCCATCTTCCATAACGGATGATCAGCCGGCAGCGGTTCGACTTCGAACACGTCCAGCCCCGCGCCGGCGATCTGCTTTTGCTGTAACGCCTCTGTCAAATCGGCCAGATCGACAATCACGCCGCGGCCGATGTTGATCAGATACGCCGACGACTTCATCTTTTCGAATTGTTCGCGGCGGAACATCTTAAACGTCTCCGGCGTATGCGGCGCGGCGATCACCACGTAATCGCTGGCAGCAAGTAAATCCGGCAACTTCGATACCGGCCAGACGTCATTGATGATCCCCGGCAGCGAACGCCGCACCGGGTCGATGCCGATGAGCTTGATACCGAACGCATGAGCCCGGCGGGCGATCTCGGCGCCGATTTCACCGACGCCGACGATGCCCATCGTCTCGTCGGCGAGATGCCGGTGGGCGCGGTCCATGTCGGTGACCATCCCGGGACCGAAAACGTTGTTGGTGCGAGCGTATTCTCCGCCGGCCGGTTCCCATTTCGCCTGTTGCTGCTGACGAAAATAAAGCGGAAACCGCCGGGCGAAACAGATAACATACCCCATCACATGATCGGCGATGACGTCGGAGAACAGTCCCCGCATGTTGCTCAACGCGCACGGATGCTCGATCAATTCCGGAAACAGATAATGTTCGAGACTCGCCGTCGGCGACTGAATCCAGCGCAGCGACTTGGCCCGCGACAGCAACTCGGGAGTCATCTTGCCGAAGAATCCGTCAGCGTCGACGATTTCCCGTTCGGCCTGCGACGCATCGGCGGCGTTGACGACGTCGAGACGCGAATCGACGTCACGGAGCACGGTGTATCGAACGTTATCAATCGCGGGATAGATGAGAAGCTTCATGTCGTCCTTCCCAAAGCGTTATTCCGGCTCTCGTCTCTTGACTCTCGTCTCTCGCCCCTTGACTCTTGACTGATCCAGCCATCGCTGTCAAGGGCTTATCGCTCCATTTCGGAAACATGAAAATTGATTATCGAAACGACTTGCCTCCGCGTGACGTCTGAGTCAGAATGTGCGCCATCAGGACGATAACGGCGCATCAGGACGATGAAGACGAGTGAGCCGATCGACGACGCGCTGTGAGCTAACGCCATCGGCCGTCACATTCACATTCGAGTTCCATCTTTCCAGTACGAGGTCGTGGAATGCTCCATGTCACTTGCGGCGTGAATGAAAGTTTTGTCATCGGGGGTCACATCGTCGTCACGGTCTTGGAAATCGACGGCGATCACGTCCTCGTCTCGGTTTCCGATCCGCAAAACGATCCTCCCTACTGGGAGCAAACCGTCTATTGCGGCGCGGCGGAAACCTCCGAACTCCTGGTTCAATAAGCGAAACGTTTCCTCGAACGTGGAAAGTTGATCGACGTGTCCTCCCTGTACGATGACCTGTCATCATTGGGTTTGAGGCCGGCCGATCTCCCCCGGCACGTCGCCGTGATTATGGACGGCAACGGACGCTGGGCGCAATCTCGCGGCCTGCCGCGGATCGAAGGTCATCGCCGCGGCGTCGAGTCGGTTCGCACGATCGTCGAAGCGTGTTCGGAACTCAAGATCGAACAGTTGACGCTGTACTGTTTGAGCAGCGAGAACTGGAAACGGCCCAAAAAAGAACTCGATCTGCTGCTCTGTCTGCTCGAACAATTCGTGATCGAAGAGCGCTCGGAGATCGCCCGCCAGAATCTGCGGTTCAGCATTATCGGCCAGCGCGAAGGGCTCGGTGCGAGCGTGCTCCGCGAAGTTGAAAAAACGATCGATTGCAGTCGCGGCAACACGGGGACCATGCTTTGCCTGGCGATCAATTACGGCAGCCGGGCCGAAATCGTCGACGCCGTAAGAGCGATTGCAAAGCAGGTCGCCGCGAACAATTTGACACCGGACGACATCAACGAGGAGACGATTTCGTCGGCGTTATATACGGCGGGGATGCCCGATCCCGATTTGGTGATACGGACCGCCGGCGAGATGCGCGTCAGCAATTATTTGTTATGGCAGATCAGTTATGCGGAACTGTGGATTACCGAAAAATGCTGGCCCGAGTTTCGCACGCCCGATCTGTTGCAGGCGTTCAAAGATTTTGCCTCACGCGATCGCCGCTTCGGCGGGCTCAAGGATCAGGACTGACGAATTGAGCGTCGAGAAGTGGTTAGCCGCGACGCGGAGGGTTTCCGCAGCGAAGCGCTTTCTTTTAGCCCCCGGCGAGTCGCCGGGGGTACGTTTCATGGCAAGGTCACCCCCGGTCATTGACCGGGGGCTAAAAAACGAAAAGCGAAGCGGA
This sequence comes from Planctomycetaceae bacterium, assembly GCA_040881995.1. GTDB lineage: Bacteria > Planctomycetota > Planctomycetia > Planctomycetales > Planctomycetaceae > JAQCEJ01. The sequence continues at coordinate 8,730 of JBBECD010000225.1, read as the reverse complement.
GCTTCGAAGACTTGCGTTCCCAAGCAGCGCTTGGGAACGAGCGGAAAAAACTTTACGAAGGATAACTTTCATCATGCTGCGGTGGCGGCTGGCGGTTTCGGCGACGCTGATTCCTCTTCTTTTTCTGTTGTTCGTGTGGGATCACAAACTCGGCGCCGTCGCGCCGGTGTTTCTGGTTCTCACGCAGTTGATTCTGGCGGGATGCGTCGTCGAGCTTGTCGGAATGCTCAAGTTCCGCTTCGGTGAAGTGCAGCGAATACGTCTGCTTCTCGCCGGTGGCTGGATCCTCCTCTCGGCTTGGGTTGCACCTCTTCTCGAAACACTCAATCGTACCGATGCGATTGTCGGCGGCGATCCGCTCGTCTATTTAATGATCGCGACAGCGACGGCTTGGCTGGTATTGTTGACGCGTGCGGTGTTCGCCTTTCGGGCCGAGCGGCAAAATGTCCTCACGCTTACCGCCGAGAGCTTCACGCTCCTCTACGTCGGCGTCGGCATCGGTCTCATGGCGAACTTGCGCTGGGTCGCCGGGGCCGAGCGCGGTTATCTAGTTTTGGGGTCCATGATTCTCGCGGTCAAACTGGGGGACGTGGGAGCATACACGATCGGCCGGATGTTCGGCCGCACCAAATTCGTCCCGCATTTGAGTCCCGGGAAAACGTGGGCGGGGGTCGGCGGGGCGATGGTCAGCGCGGTGCTCGCCAGCGCCTTTTGGCTCGGCTGGGTCGCGGTGACGTGGTTCGGAGCCGACGCCGCACAGCCGCAATGGACGCGGATCATCATTTACGGACTTGTGATGGGAGCGGCGGGGGTCGTCGGCGATTTATGCGAATCGCTGATCAAACGCGACGCCGGTCGGAAGGATTCGGGAAACACGATCCCCGGTTTCGGCGGCGTGCTCGACCTGATGGACAGCCTGATCTTCGCCGGCCCGTGCGCGTATCTCTTCTGGCGCTTCTTCCCCCCGCTGTTGTGATAGTCCGACTGGGAGATGGGGAGAAGCGCTCCGCTGCGCAAAGCCTTCGCGTCGCGGCTAAACGAAGAGGTGAAAGTCTCCTTGTCATCCCTCACCATATGCCTCATTCAAAATGATCGTACAAGAAGTCCGGTGTTGGGATTTCGCTCAAGGGGCGCTCGACGAACAGTTCTTTCTCCCCCTTCAAATCGACGACGTTTGGCGGAAGCTCGAGTTTGTCGGGCAGCCAGAGTTCGACAACCGGTCGGGTGTATTCGATGCGGTTCGACCGCACGACCTTGCCGACGCGTCCATCGCTGAGTTCGATAAACGAGCCGATCGGAAACAACGACGTCGTATATAACAGCCCGCGCACGACGTCGGCATCGAACAGCCCGTCCTGACAGCCGCGCACGATCTGTTCGATCGCATAATACGGCAGCATCGCCGGCCGATACGGACGCGGCGAGATCAAGGCGACGAAAGCATCGGCGACGGCGGCGATTCTCGCGAGATGATGGATTTGCCGGCCCGCCCGCTTGCGCGGGTAACCGGTCCCGTTAAAGCGTTCGTGCATCTGGTAAGCGACCATCCGCGAACCCATGCGGAGTTCTTTAATATCCTTGATGAGATCGAACGTGATCGAGGGGTGCTTGCTGATTTCCAGGAATTCCAGTTCGGAGAGCCGGCGAGGCGCTTCGTAGAGATTGCGGTCGATTTTGAGCATGCCGACGTCGTGCACGAGGCAGCCGATTCCCAGATCGTACAATTCGTCTTTCTTCAGCCCCATCACCGTCCCGACGGCCATCGCGAGCCGCGAGGATTGCAGGCCGTGTTTATAAGGGTATTCATGCGCTTTGTCGCGAATGCCGAGCGAGACGAACAGATCGAGATCGTCGGTGAGCTGGTCGAGAGCGTTCGCGGAAAGATCGACGATTGCCCCGCCGTCGATCGTCGTTCCGGAGGAAAGATTATCGAAGAATGACTTGGTGTGCTCAGCCGATGAGGTATAACTGGAGGAAAACGCCTTCGACGTGTCTTTGCTGTAGGTGCTCCCTTCGTGCGTTTTCAGCTTGTGGATGAAGGAATCGGGTTTGGCTCCCCATTGGCCGGTCCCGAAGTTGGCGTCTTCGAGTCCCGGCACGACCAACGTCGACGGCTTCGCGACGGCGGGGAATGAGTTACTCGAGCCTGACGTCAGCCGATGCACTTCGCTCTTGAGGACGCGGATTTCGCTGATGCCGCGTTGTTTTAATTTCTCGAGGACGCTCGCGGAGATCACCGTTCCCGAGGCGAGCAACAGCACGTTGCGATCGCCGTCGTTCCCTTCATAGATCGGAGCGCGCAGTCTGGTACCGACGCGTAATCCCGAAAGCTTGATCGTGGTGTACGAGGAAGTCTGTTCCCGATTGAGCGTCGTGGATTCTGCCATGGGATGAGCCTGATATCTCTACAACAAGCCGTCTTGAGCATCGCGAGTCGACCCCGAGGTTCGAAAAAACCAGCGTGTGACGTCGCCGACGCCGTGGCAAAACGGAATTTCATATCTCTTATGCCGAGCGTACGATTCGCATTCAACCTTAAGCTAAAACCCTTGCCCAGGCCGGATGTTCTCTCGCGATTCACGAGAAAATCGTGGTCCCTGCCGACCTTCGCGGGAGATACCGAAGTCAACGACAGCGCCGATAATAATGGGAGTGACGATCGCAACGATTGTCTCGGAAGAACGCGTGGGAAAATCTGCGTCGGTGAAGCAGATTTGGGTGGCACGTCCCTGAGCGGCTGTTCGTATGTAAAACCGTGCGAAGGGCGTGGCGAAGTGAGGAAAACCACGCCCGTCGAAGACTCCGAGCGTGCCACCCGAAAGAAGGCCGAAACAAGAGCACCACCGTTTGACGGATGCCCGTCACTCTTACTTTGCGAAACGACCGGACGCGATCAGCAAAGTTCCTGAATCGGCGTCCCCGAGGGAAGCACGACGATCGGCCGGCCGCCGCCGTCGAGATAATGCTTCTGCGCGTCGATCCCCAAATGACGGTAGATCGTCGCCAACACGTCTTGCGGCGTCTTCGGGTTCTCCAGCGGAAACGCGGCTTTGGAATCGGACGAACCGACCACGCGCCCTCCCTGCACCGGCCCCCCCGCAAACGCGGCACTGAAGACGTTGGGATAATGGTCCCGCCCCGCGTTGGCGTTGACCCGCGGCGTGCGGCCGAATTCACCCCACGCGACAACCAACGTCGTATCGAGCAAGCCGCGCCGATCGAGGTCTTCAATCAAGGCGGAATACGCCCGATCCCAGCGCGGCAGAAATCCGCGCCGCAGCGAATCGAAGCCGAGCACGTGCGTGTCCCACCAGCGGAGGTCGACGGTCACGATACGGACTCCCGCTTCGACCAGCCGTCGCGCCAGCAGCATGCGCTGACTCCAGTTCGGCGCGCCGCAACGGTCGGCGGCGCCCGGATCGAACGCCGGCATAAAGCCGTATCGCTCGCGCAGCGCTTGCGGTTCGGCTTCGAGATCGAACGCATCGCGGGCTTTGTCGGAGGTGAGTATCTCCAAGGCTTTCTGCTGAAAGCGATCCATCGCGTCCATGCTCCCCGACAGATCGAGTTGCGAACGGATGCGATCGAACCCCTTGAGCAAATCCTGCCGCGAGCCGAGCCGGTTCAACGTCAAACCCTCGGCCAATTGAAAATTGGGAATTTTAAAGGGTGCCGAATTCGCCGGGTCGGCGAAAGTTTCGAACGGTTTGTGGGCGACTCCCAAATAGGCGGAGCCCGTTCCCGGATCCATCCTGGGAATCATCACGTAGGTGGGGAGTTCGGGATTGAGCCGGCCCAATTGTTCCGAGACGATCGATCCGCAACTCGGATGAATGTTCTGATCGGGACTCGGCCCGGCGTTGTAACCCGTGAAACAAATCTGATCGCCGGTCGAATGGCCGGCGTCGTGGTGATGCAGACTGCGGACGATCGACCATTTATCCATCATCTTGCCTGTCATCGGCAACATGTCGCAGAGCTGGATGCCGGGAACATTGGTCGAACTGACGCCGAATTCACCTCGAAACTCAACCGGAGCGTCGGGTTTGGGATCCCAGGTATCCTGATGCGCCGGTCCGCCGCGCATCCAGAGAATGATGACGGTGTTGTTTCGCGCGTTGGTGTTCGCCGACTGAGCCTCGAACCGCAAGAGATCGCTCAGCCCCAGAGCCGACGTCCCCAATAATCCCGCTTTGAGAAAACCTCGCCGGGAGGTTCGCAACGATTCGAGAAATTCAGGACATCCTGCACGTGAAGGCATGATATCAACCCCAGCGGTGAATGCGATTCGGGTCGACTGGCGGTCACCAGCCGGTGTCGAGCAATAAAACGAAGTTACACATGCAACTCCATTTATATTTATATCGGACGGAGGGGGAGACAGCAACAAAAGATGTGGAAAAAATGAACGTCTGTCGTCCGGCCAATCGAAGCACGTTCGCCGGGGAATCGGGAAAAAGGCGACTGGACGCGACGCTCATCGCGACCGGGAAACGACGTTCCGCTGTTCGTAACCTCAAAAAATCGAACAATCAACCCGCGCGCTTCCAGTGCTGCCGGACGAACGACGACGATTGCAGATCGTCCTGCCGGGCCTGCTCGGCGAGGTGTTTCAGACTGCGTCCGAAACAGTGGGGGGAATGGCGGGCGGCGTGAGCCCATGCCAGCGAAGGGGAAAACCGTTGCGGACGACGCTCCAGTTCGCGAATCGCCGAGTACATGTTCTCGGGCGAATGTTCGTCGCAGCAGATGCCGCTGCCCGGTTCCGTCGCTTCCATATCGATGAGCAGGCTCTCTTCCAGACGATGCGTCCGGGGATCGTCGGCATGCGGTTTTCCATCGGCGAGAATCACCGGCATGCCGCAGGCTTGCGCTTCCAACACCGTCTGCGACCACCCGGAATGCGTCATCAGCAGCGCCCGCCGCTGCCAGAAGTGATCGCGCAGGCCGCTCACGCTGTGAAGTTCGCAGACTTCGACGTGTTCCCGATCGGCGATGGCGTCCGGAATTAAGTCCGCCGACCCAAATGTGGCGACAACAACCTTGCGGAACGCCCGTTGGCACGCCTCAACAATGGTCGCGGTTCCATCGAGACTCTCGTCGTAAATGCAAAAATAGACTTCGTCCCGTACGATTTGACTCGGCTGGAAAAAATCGGTGTCGATGGGAGGCGGAAGCACCTGGTTCACCCGGCGAATGCTGCGCGCAGGAAGTTTGTTCCAAAGCTCGGGCGAGGCCGCGATGTGATACGTCATCGGATCGAAGCGATCCCAGCGAATCGGCTGGTGGTCCTTTTCCCGGACGAGACGAATCTGACTCTTCGGTTCGTTTTGGCTCGACGTATTCGGTTCGGCGGCGGAGCGATCTCCGGCATGTTTCTCGCGGAAATCGGCAGTACGCTCCGCGGGATGCAGAGGATCGTCGAGCAAATAGCAAATCTGCGTGGCCTGCCAATCGGCGGCGCATCGCTGCGTGGCGTCGATTCCGATCGTTAATACGATATCGTAACCGGGCAAGACGACCAGCCTTTGGCCGTCCAGGCAATCCGCGTCTTCTTCGGGCAGAGCGATGACCGACAGATCCGGCCAGGCGCGTGTGACGGCGGATGCAATCTCGTCGACTGTCCGCCCCGATGATTTTTCATAAATAAGCACAGAACGCATGGCGGTCACCATCCTCTCGACAGAGTTATTTTCCGGCCCAGAATCGGAAAATAACAGCGGTACTGACCCGAGGCTGGCATTGTTCACATTCCCTATTTTGCGTCAATCTCGACTCCGCCGTTTTGAAGGCGTTTTGAACGACTTACGCGAAAAATTTGGGAGCGGCCCATTTCGAGGTTTGCAATCGAACCCGCTTCGGTCACGATATGTCTCAACTGAGACGCCTTCCATTCTGTTCCCCTCCAATCAACGGAAGCGATTTTTCCGTACCAACAATGAATCTCGACATTCGCGACGCTGACGATGCCGATCCCTTCGTGGCCGAATTTGTCGATCGGCTCGGACAGGAACTGGTTCGTCTATCCATTCGCGACTGCCGGGTCGTGCTCGCTGTCTCCGGTGGAGCCGACAGCACGGCATTGCTCCGTGGCTGTGCCCTGCTCCGTGACGAACTGAAGATGGACATCTTCGTCGCGCACGTGAATCATCTGCTCCGTGGCGAAGCATCCGATGCCGACGAAGCATGGGTCAACGCACTCTCCGAATCTCTCAATATCCGCTTTTTCGCGGCGAGAATCGATGTCGCCGCGGCCTCGGCCGCGGCCAGGAGGGGCATCGAAGAAACCGCTCGCGCGATTCGCTATGGATATTTAAAAGTCGTCGCCGTCCACGGCGGCAGCCGATTTCTTCTCACCGCCCACACGGCGGACGATCAGGCGGAAACGATTTTGCATCACATCCTCCGCGGTACGGGGATGGGAGGTCTCAAGGGCATTCCCAGCGCCAACGTGCTCTCAGAGAACCTGACGCTCGCCCGGCCTTTAAAAATCTTCACGCGGCGGGAGATTCTCTCTTTTCTCGATGCGCTGGGACAGGATTTTCGAACGGATGAATCAAACGCCGACACCGGCATGACCCGCAACCGCATTCGCCTGTCGTTGTTGCCGTTGTTGGAGCAAGACTTTAACCGCGAGGTCAAAGCGGCTTTGAACCGGCTGGGAGAACAGGCCGAGGAAGTGCATGACACGCTCGCAATTCTGGCGGAACGTTGGTTCGAACCGGCGATCGAAGCGGCGACGTCCGATTCATGCCGCATCGATTGCGAAGCATGTGCGGAAATCCCGCCGTTGATTGTGCGGGAAGGTCTGATCCGCCTGTGGGATCGACAAAATTGGCCTCGCCAGCAGATGGGAGCTTACGAATGGCGTGAAATCGAGCGGATGATTTTCAATCCGACTCATCCGCCCCTCACTCTCCCCGGTGCGATCCATGCCGAACGCCGAGGAACCCGCCTCGTTCTCAAGCGGCGATAGAAATTTTCCGAACTCCACTTGACGAATCATCTCCCCTCGATTATTTTACCTATCAGTTAATTAACCATATGGTAAAATATAAAATGACCAGCGATCCTCTCAGTACGACGTTCTCCGCCCTGGCGGATCCGACGCGGCGGGCGATTTTGGCCCGGCTGTCTCAGGGGGAGACGTCGGTCTCCGAACTCGCTCAGCCCTTCAAAATGAGCCTGCCGGGGATTTCCAAGCATCTCAAAGTGCTCGAACGGGCCGGGTTGATCGAACGCAGCCGCGAGGCCCAATGGCGGCCGTGCAAACTCAAAGCCCAACCGTTGCAGGAAGCCGCCGGCTGGATCGAACATTATCGCCGGTTTTGGGAAGAGAGTTTCGACCGCCTGGACGACTACCTGCGAGACATTCAGCGAAAGGAGAAAGACGATGTCGACGAGACCTCCTGACGCGGCATCCACAACCGTAGCCATCACATCGAACAAGAACTTAAGAATCCAACCCTACGAGAGGAGATTACCGATGATCCAACCCCAAAGCCGACATTCCGAAGTCACCGTTGATGACTCCCGCGACAAAGAAATCGTGTTATCTCGCGTCTTCGATGCCCCGCGAGAACTGGTCTGGAAAGTCTGGACCGACCCCGCACACGTCGTCAACTGGTGGGGTCCGCGAGGATTTACGAATACCACCAAATCGATGGACGTCAAAGTCGGCGGCAAGTGGAGCTACACGATGCACGGCCCCGACGGCCGCGATTACGAAAACCTGATCACGTATCTCGAAGTCGACGAGCCGGCCCGCCTCGCGTATAAGCATGGCGGCGCGGTAGAGGCCGAACCGGTCAATTTTCAGGTCACGGTCAATTTCGAACCGGCGGGTGCCGACGGCAAACAGACGCGAGTCACCTCGAGAATGGTCTTCCCATCGGCGAAGAACAAGGACTTCGTCATCCGCGAATACAACGCCCTTGAAGGAGGCAAGCAACACCTGACCCGCCTCGGCGAATATCTCGACGAGATGCTGGCCCGCGGCGATTCGTCCGCCGAATCGATGTCACCGCCGTTCGTCATTATCCGCGTCGTCAAAGCCTCGCTGGACATTGTCTTTCGCGCGTGGACCGAGCGGGAACAGCTCATGCAATGGTTCGGACCGAAGGGGACGACGATGCCTACCTGTTCGCTCGACCTGCGTCCCGACGGAATATTTCATTATGCGATGCAATTCCCCAACGGCTACGTGATGTGGGGCCGCTGGGTGTTCCGCGAGATCGTCGCGCCCGAGAAACTCGTGTTCGTGTCGTCGTTTTCCGACGAAGCGGGTCATCTGGCACGCGAAGCGTCCCATCAAGACTGGCCGCTCGAAATGCTGTTGACCGTCACGTTCGAAGAACACGCCGGTTTCGGCAAAGGGACAGTTGTTACCGTTAAGTCGTCGGCGCTGAATGCCACGGATGCCGAACGGGCCACCTTCCTCGCCGGCTTCGATTCGATGACGCAAGGCTGGACCGGAACGTTCGAGCAACTCGACGAGTTCCTCGCAGGTAAGTGACGCCTTTTATTGATTCTCAGATTTTAATGTGAAACCTCTCGGTATGGCGAACTGGCTCTTGTCTTCCGGCCCAAAGGGCCAGCAGTTCGTCTAGCCAGGGGCGAAGCCCCTGGGGACGGTTCCCGAAGATGCCGGAGGTCTGAAGGGCCGGCAGTTCAAGCGCGACGACATCGTTCAACAAACTGTTGGCCCGTTGGGCCGAGAAGAAGGTTTTT
>JBBECD010000224.1:0-12542 GCA_040881995.1 Planctomycetaceae bacterium | reverse complement strand
CTTTAGCCTGCTGCCTTTTGTATTATGTAAAGACAGAAAAGGCAGGCTAAAGCCTGTACTCCGACTTTTTAATCCGTACGCACAATTCCGGCGTAACTTAATTCTTCGCGGCAGAGGCGGCTCAGGCCGCGGTCGGCGATTAAGGTGGTGAAGGTCGCGTGAGCCCGGCGGCATTCGCGGGCCAGTTCCGATTGTAACGCGGCGAGACGGTCGCGGTAAGCGGCGATGCGGCGGCGATCGATCAGCAGGTTGCATTCGGAACGCGTCTCGGCGTCGATCAGCCGCCGGCCTCCGAGCGCCGTCGGATCGGCTTCCCAGGCGTTGAGCAGTTGGACGACCCACAACGTGCCGGTGTCGGCAGCGAGCCGGCGGATCAACTGCGCCGGGTCGTGCGGAAACAGAAAATCGCTGATGACGATCCGCAGCGATTTTCTCGACGACGGCAGCAAATGCCCGTCGAGAATTTCGACCGGCGAAGCAATGCCTTCGAACGGATAATCGGTCAACCAGGTGAGATCAGCCTGCGTCATGACTTTCAGCGGCCGCGAGTCGTCGAGCGGAATGATCTGCGGTTTGCCGCCGAGCCGGGCGGAGAGTAGCGCGAGTGCCGCGGTGAGCTGCCGGGCGACGAGCGGTTTGATCGTTCCGCCGGTCGTCATTGAGCGGCTGGCGTCGAGCAGGATTTCGGTGCGGGGACTGATTTCGTCGCGATACAGCCGGACCATCAGCACGTCAGACCGCGCGTACGCCGCCCAGTCGAGATGGCGGATGTCGTCGCCGGGAAAGTATTCGCGGTATTCCTGAAACTCGAGCGAGCTGCCGGTGCCGCGGCCGAGAAGTTCGCCCGACCGCCCCGAAACCGGCATGCGCGGCACGCCGAGTTGATAGGTCTTGACGATCTGTTGAACTTCGGGATCGTTCTGCACGCGGGCCTCGGTTATATGTAGAAGCATCATATCTGCTGCGGTGACGGATTGAGCGGTGCACTCGTCTCGGGTTCGTCGTCCGCCATCTCGAAGACATTGTTGGGATCGAGGAATTCGGGCAGCGTTTCCTCGGCGTGAAACACAATCTTCGTCGCACGGCGGAACGCCGGGAGGTTGCAAAGCACGCCCAACACCGCCGCGGCGACGAGAACGAACAGCGCCGTATCGCGGTCGATGGCGGCGTTGTAATATCCGATTCCTGCGAGATAGTTCACCGTAAAGACGGGGTTGATGATGTCGTAAACTTCGTACTGGCTGTAGCGCGTATACTGCGAAAAGACGCGCGGGATCAGCGGGGCGATGATGCAGAACAATACGAACAGCACGGTGATGATGCGGGCGTGCGCGGGCCGAAATTCGCCCGAGAGCGAATGGCCGGTGCGAATCAAAAACGTCCCCACGGAAGCGAAGATGACGAAGTAACAGGCCAGGCCGACAAACGCTTCGGGATTGACCCTGATCACCGACCCGTACGAATAGTTCGCCGCCGCGAACATCACCAGCGCCAACAGCGCCGTGACGTGAATCGCGCTGTATAACAAACCGAACGCGCCGCCGGGCAGAAACGGAATCATCAACGTCCGCCACAAACGCCGCCGGGGCAGATCGCGGCGGATGCGCCGCGAGAGGTAATCGTGCTCGGTGCAAACGAACAACGTGACGACGCCCCAGTGCACGAACAGCACCATAAACAGCGTGACAAACAGCTCCGCGCCACCCGCCCCCGACGGGGTGAACGCGACGATCGCGGCGATCGTCACCCAGATGAGTAAGAACTGCATGCTCGCGACGAAGCGAATTTTGGTGCTGCGGTTTCCCGATTCGTGCGTCAACTGGGCCGCGGTGATCTGCTGAAACAACACCGCATACGAGAGGCAGCCGATCAGCAAGAACACATTCCACATCCAGAATTCGAACGTATCGAAGGGGATCGCCGAGTTGATGATTCCGGTGAACATTCCGGTAATCGAAAAGAACGCGAACAATAGCAGACCGAACGCGAACAGCGTCGAAAGCGCCTGCCAATGCCGTTGCCGCGAGTTGAGGCTGAGCATCATCATGAACGTCGAGAGCAACAGCGACAGCACCATCGACCAGACCAGCGTAAACATCACTGGAAACTGCTCGAACCCTTCGAGCAGCGACGTAAACGCGATAAACGGCGAGATTGCCGAATAATAAATGAAGAGCTGCAGCAACGCGCTGAACAGCTTCCCCCACACGATCCGCGACGGCGAGAGGGTGGTGATCATCAATAGTTCCGACGTGTTTTCGTCGCGCTCGGACATCAAGCTGCGATACGCCCCGTAGGGGACGACGATGAACACCGCCACGCCGAGCACCCAGTAATAGGCGGTCACAAACATGGGGCCGACCCGGCCGTATTCCATGCTGTTGTAATTGTACGCCGTCACTGAGACCGTGATGATCCACGAGACCAACAGCAGCAGCATAAACGTGACGACGAATTGCCGGCTTTTCAGCGACTGGCGGTTTTCCTTCACGAGAATCGGATTCAGCCAGTCGCTGTATTTCTCCATCATGTTCGCGACGCTAGCGAGGCGACTCATTGCACAACTCCCTTAGTGATCGACATGAAAGCGTCTTCCAGCGTCCGCGACTTGCCGCGGTATTCGACCACGAAAAATCCCCGATGGATCATTTCCTTGAGCAATTGATGCTGGATTTGCTCGTCGTTGGGATAATCGAACGACACCAGCAGCCCCGCGACGGCGACGTCGCCGACGAACGGCTGTTCGAGCAGAAACTTCTGCAGTTCTTCAGACCGATCGATCACGCGGACCATCAGCCGGACCGTCTGCGACTGCCGCTCTTCGAGCTGCTTTTCCTGATTCTGAATCTCTTCGATCGTGCCGTAGGCGAGAATGCCGCCCGCTTCGATGATGGCGGCGGAATCGCAGATTTCGCCGAGTTCGGTGAGAATGTGCGAACTGATGAGCACGGTTTTTTTCATGTCCGTGGCGAGCAGTTTGATCAATTCGCGGAGTTCGATGCGGGCCCGCGGATCGAGACCCGCCGCCGGTTCGTCGAGCACCAGCACTTGCGGGTTGTGGATCAGCGTGCGCCCTAAGCACAGCCGCTGTCCCATCCCTTTCGAGAGCTCGGTGATTTGCTTGTCGGCGAGTTTGCGGAGTTCGGTGAAGACGAGCACGTGCTCGATCGAGTCGCGGCGTCGGGCTCCTTTGAATCCGTAAGCCCGCGCGAAAAAATCGAGATACTCGACGACCGTCATGTTGGGATACCGGCCGAAACTGTCGGGCATGAAGCCGAGCATCTGCCGGACTTTTTCGGGGTCGTCGATGACCGATTTCCCGCAGATGAAGGCGTCCCCCGCCGTAGGGATGTCGAGCGTCGCAAGAATGCGCATGGTCGTCGTTTTGCCGGCGCCGTTCGGTCCGATGAAGCCCATCACCTGTCCGGCATAGGCTTTGAACGAGACGTCGTTGACCGCTTTCAGCCGTTTGAAGAAGCGGTGCAGATTGCGGACTTCGAGCGTCGGTTCTTCACCGCGGCGCGACGCCGCCCCGTTCGACGCGGCAGGCCGCGGCGTCGTGTTGCGTTCGGGGCTTTGCAGAGGGGTTCCGATATCCATGTCGTGCTCGTTGTTTAAGTAGTTCACCTCGTTCCCATGCTCCGCTTGGGAACGCAAGTCTTCGAAGCTCCGCGTCGCGGCTAAACTATATCACTCGTAAAATCCAATAATAAAATGGGCTGGGGCGAATTCTTTTGCGTCCTCGATTCCCAGATCGACGCCCGGGTTTTCCTCGAGAATTCCGACATAAAACGGCTTGCCGTCGAGAACCGGCTTGGGATTCGGCGTCTCGGCGAACCGTTTGCAACCGTCGAACAATGCGGAGATTTCGTTCTTGGAAAAATGAGTGGTGACGTTATACGAGTTGTAGTACGCTCGCGAGCCATATCCGTAGGGGCCGTAATAGGCTCCCGTTTCAACCATTTCTGGAGGCATCGCCGGTTTATTCTCGCCGGCCAGCTCGACGAACTTCTGCGTGTTTCCGGTGATCGCCCGCGGAAGCTCGGCCGAGGCGCCGGCGGGGATGTCGTAGCCGACGTAGTATTGACCGTCGGTTCCATAAACGCCCAGCGCCTTGAAGCCGTATGGAAAACCATTCTTGACGACCACGCGTTCCCCTTTCGGCGCGTCCCCCGCGCCCCCCCCCCCCGCGACCGCTGATCTTCGTAGGTCGCCGTGACAAACTGCGTGCGCGTCCGCGAGGGAAACCAGCCGGAGTAAAACCGCTGACCGTCGGTCATATCGATCCGTCCGTTCTGAAACGCCTGTCCGACGTTCCACAGCGGATAAACCGCCGTGTCGGGACGGAACGCCAGCCCTTCGGAGGGCGCAAACCCGGCGTACAGAGAATTCCGGCTGAAGGTGATCGCGGTCTGCGCCCGCTGATCGACAAGCGTCATGCTCCGCATCCGCGACTTGATGGAAAACCCGTGAGACAACGCCGAGAACGAGAACAGCGAAACGCTCGTCAGAAACGCGATCGCGGGAATGGTGATGACGATGATCGCCAGTTGCTTTTTGCGGAGAAAGTAAAAGTAGTTGACCGGTCCGATCACGACGGAGAACAACGTGATCAGCACGATAAAAGCGGTGACGGGAAACCGCTGAATCCCCGGAATGAGAAAATCGAGAAACTCTTCGTTCCCCTGACGCGACGAAAATCCCTGACGTTGAATCCATGCTTCTTCGTTCGGATAATGGCTGCGCCACCACGACCAGTCGGCATCGGAACCGGGAAACGGATCGTCCTGAAAGGCGTAAACCGTCCCGAGCATCAGCCGCCGCGATCGAAACACGCCCCCCTCGGTCGACCATTTGTATTCGGGAGAGGCCGCGACCGGAGCCGCACCACCGGCAGGACCAGCACCGGTCATCGGCATACCCCGCCCCATCGATGCCGCTCGTTCCAACTCGATTTGCGCGACCGGCCTTAAACCCGACTGAATCGACTCGCGCGTCCCGAGTTCGGCGGGAGTCCAGTCCGGCGAAGCGTTCAACACCAGATTGCTTTCCAATAAGCGTTCCGCCTGAGCCCGATTGTCGTCCCACTTTCCCACGCCGGTGAGAAATAAATTGCCCCCCGAGTGCACCCACTTGCGAATCGCCCCCCGTTGTTCGTTGCTCAGCGAGGCGAAGTCGTCCATCGACACACAGACGACGTCGAGCCCGGTATAGTCGATCCAGTTGTCGGGCAAACTCGACGCGGGGACGACTTCCTGATTGTTGATTTCACCGATCGTCGTATACGAACCATAATGGCCATAGGAGGTATGCGTTCCCGACGTCGACAGAAACCGGTACATGCATTCGCGCCACGGCGTGAAATCGACCGGCGCCGACGAGACCGCCAATAGCGCCGGACTGAAGTCCTGCAATCCGGTCGTCCGCGGCATCGTCACCGACTGCCGCAACGCTTTGATTTCGCCTTCGGGACCGAAGACTTTGATCGTGGCGTACGTTCCTCCCCCCACCATCGGAACCGACAGCGTCGTACGGACGACGGCGTTCTGCGGAGCGCTCACTTCGCGTTCGACGGCCAAATTTTGATTGTAATCTTCGCTCGTCATCACGATGCGAACATTCCGCGTGACGCCGTGATTGACGATCCGCATGCGCAGCGGCAGATAACCGCCGTATTCGCATCCGGTCCAGCGAGAATCGACGTTCAGTTCGAAGTCGTCCCCGCGGCTCGAGGTCTCCGAACCTTCACCGCGAACGCCGCGGGGCGCGATCGCAAAGAGGGCGATGAGGATCAGCGACAGCCGGGCGATGCTTTTTTTTCCAGCGGCGAAATTTCTCATAATGATTGCCAGCGCCGTTCGGCTTCAGTTGGTCAGGGCTTCGGGAAGCGGCCGCCCGACGTCGGGGACGACGGCTAACAAACGGTCGACCATCGTACGCTGCGTCCAGCCTTCGAGCCGGGCCGAATAGTCGAGTATCAAACGATGACTCAGCACGCTTGGTGCGACGCGCTTCACGTCCGAGAAGCCGACGTTCGGCTTGCCCGAGAGCAACGCCGACGCACGGGCCGTTCCCGCCAGCGCGATCGCCGCACGCGGCGAGGCGCCGAACCGCACGAACCGTTTCACTTCGTCGGGAGACGACGCCTGCTGCGGATGGGTCGCCGTCACCAGCCGGGCGATGTAATTGGCCACCGCCGAGGGGAGATGCACGCGATCGCACTCGGTGAACAATTTCGAGAGTTGATCGGCCGAGAGAACTTCGTGCAACACCGGCGGCCTGCCGTGCTGCCGCGTGCTGATAATCGCTTCGAGCGTGTCGCTGGAAACTCCCTCGACCTGAATCTTGAAGGTGAACCGATCGAGCTGCGCTTCGGGAAGGGGATAAGTGCCTTCGAGTTCGATCGGGTTCTGCGTCGCCAACACGAAAAACGGATCGGGGAGCACATGCGTCTCGCCGAGCACCGTGGCCCGGCGTTCCTGCATCGCTTCGAGCAGCGCCGATTGCGTTTTGGGCGTTGCGCGGTTGATTTCATCCGCGAGCAGCAGGTTGGCGAAGATCGGTCCGCGATGAAATACGAGCCGGCGTCCGCCTCCCTGGTCTTCGAGAATCGGCGCGCCGACGATGTCGCTGGGAAGCAAATCGGGGGTGAACTGCACGCGGCGGAATTGCAGTCCCAACAGCGCCGAGAGCGATTTGACAAGCTCGGTCTTGCCAAGCCCCGGCAAGCCTTCGAGCAACATGTGCCCGCGGGCCAGCAGGCAGATGACGACGAGGTCGAGCAGTTGCCGCTGCCCGATAATCGCCTGTTCGAGCCCTTCGAGCAACGCATAAAGCTGCCGTTGGCTCGATTCGACTTCGTGAGGAGTCAGCAGAGGTTCGCCGGCTTTGACGGCCGGGATGACTTCTCGATCAACAGATTGAGACAAGGGTCGTTCCTTTTTGGTATCCCCTCGTTCCCAAGCTCCCGCTTGGGAACGCATTCCTGCGAAGCTCCCGCTTCGCCGAGCGAGCATTAACGCCAATCGATAATGACCTCGATCAATCCCGGTTGCCCCGCGTAATTTCGTGCACTCGACCATCGCCAATGCAGCGGGTCGTCAATGAATCCGCGTTTCACCGGATTCATATGAATGTACTCGATCTTTTGCCACATCATCTCGTCGTTCGGGATCTGTTTCGGGTGGCTGCCTTCCTGCCACACCTGATAATCGCTCTCCTCTTTATATTCGCGTTTCAACCATTCGAGTTGTTGAAGCAGCATTCTCGCCCCCCGTTGCTCGAGCAGTTCGACGATTTTGCGTGCGGTAAACGACTTGAATCGCTGAAGCACATCTGCAAGGTCGGGCGCTGACGCGATCATATGAAAATGGATTTCGAGAATCACATAGGCGAAAATTTTGAGGTCTCGATGCTCTTGCTGATGCCGCCACGCATTGAAAAGAATTTCTGCCGGCTCGGAGTTGGTAAATACCGGGAGCCAACCGACAATCGTTCCGGTCACGAAGTAGGGATATTCATTTTCGACGATCTTATAGCGGGTTCGCGTCATGTTCGTCCTGTGGCGACTGACGAAGCAGGAGCTTCGCGGAAATGCGTTCCCAAGCAGGAGCTTGGGAACGAGGGGGGTCTCGCTATTCGCTATTATCGCTCGACCCTACTTACCAAAATACCCCTTCACCACCTGCCGATGGCGGGGGCTGAGCGGGCGCTTCCAGACCTCCTGCCCCGATTCGGCTGAGAACGAACGGGCCGCGCCGCGCGATGCCGATTCGGCGGGGGTCTCGTTCGGGGCCGCTAACGTGATCTTGGAAATCTGGTCGCTCTTCTCATCGAGATAACCGGGAGGTAACGCAATCTCTTTGAACTTCGAGCCCTGCTCGTCCGATTCGTCGCCGAACGCGATCTCGGCGTCGCCTCGGCCGCGCGTGATACCGCCGCGTCCCGGCTTGTTGCAGTTTCCATTGCCGCTGCACTGACCGCTCCGGCACGTCGAACACTTCCCCCCCTTACACGCTTTGCATTTTTCGCGGGCCTGGGCGAGTTTTTCGTTTTCGCTTTTGAGGAAATCGTCGAGAGCATCGAGCTGCGCTTGCCGTTCGCCCGGATCGCTGGAAAACTTGCCGTCCTTCAGCAGCCGCTGCAATTGTTTTTGCGTCGCCGCCGAGAGACTTCCCGCTTTGCCGGCGATGCTGTTGGCGGCACCCGCTTTCTGCAGCGTTTCGAGCGCGGCGTTTTCGAGATCCATCTTTTGCTTGTTGTCGAGTTTTGCGAGCGTCACGCCCCCCTCGCTGCCGCCGAGCGTCTGCAGGGCGCTTTGGGCTTTCGAGACCGACGCCGCCTGCGCTTCGATCTTCATTCGCAGCCGATCGCTGAGCGAATCGATCGTTTCCCATTTCTCGTGGGTGAGCGGTTGATGCTCGGTCTCGTCGCGCAGCTCTTCGATCGCTTGTTGAATTTCCTGTTCTTCCTGTTCCTCAAGCGGCGCGATCTCCTGCACGACTTCGAGCATCTCGTCGAGATCCTGCGTCGCCTCCTCGCCGACGGTCCCCGCGAGAATTTTCGTCTCCGCTTCGGGCCGGAGCGGCAGAAAACAAGCCCCGATAACGAATAACGCCGGCAGCCGGCAGGGCCGCAACAATCGTCCGAAACGGAATTTCGGAATCTGGCTCTTCCAGAACCAGTCGGCCTGCGGAAGTTTCTCGTTCCACTCGTCGTCCGTCATTTCGCTGAGCGTCATCAGCAGACCGTCGGCTTGAATCTGCCGATCGAGCAGCGCGATCGATTCGCGGGAGGGGACGATGTCCTGCTCCGACCACCAGGCGGCGATCCCCAGCATCGGCAGCACACCGACGAGCAGCCAGGGTGAATACTGCCAATACCGCGGGCCGCCGAGTTTCATCAGCAGCACGACGGCCCCGGCGACGAGCAGATAAATCGCCGTGATTTCCGCCGCCCGCTGCAAAAACTGGCCCCAGGCCAGCCGTCGGCGATACCGCTCGATCCAGACATCGGCTTTAGACATGACCGGCTCTCCTGTCGGAACGACGTGCTCTCAGGTTCGCAGACGGACGCATCCTGCCTGCCCCTTAATGTATACCACTGAACCCCGACATCCGCCAGTGGAATGGCGTTAGAATTCGATTCCGGTTAGATTGATTTCGCGACGTGATACCTCACCAAAGGTGTTACGCCGATTGTATCCGTTCAGTTGGCAGAGAAAACGTTGAATAAGCGAAATTTGCCGCATCGGATTTAAAACGTCTGCAGCACAATTGTCGGAGTACAGGCTTTAGCCTGCCTCTTCAGTCTTTACTTACACTTAATACAAAAGGCATCAGGCTGAAGCCTGTACTCCGACGAAAACCACAGCTTCCATTCAACAGGTTACGCAACCCATGCAACATTTTTCCGGCCGGCCGCGATGTCTCGCCCTCCTTGCGTTTCTGTTTTGTACGGCGATGCCGTCCCTCATCCGCGCCGACGACTGGCCGCAGTGGCGCGGGCCGCGGCGGGATGCCGTTTCGCTCGAGACGGGGCTCCAGCACGAATGGGGCTCGCACGGACCGCCGCTCGCCTGGCATGTGCAGGGGCTCGGTAAGGCGTACGCCGGCGTGGTCATCAGCGACGGTCTGGTCGTCACGCAAGGTTCTCATGGACAGGATCTCGTCGCGACCGCACTCGATGCCGTCACCGGAAAACTTCGGTGGACGCAGGTCATCGGCAGCACGTCGCGCATGCCGTCGTCGACGCCGGTGATCGATAACGACCGGCTTTACATCCTCGATCCCGACGGCGAACTTGTCGCGATGGAACTCGCGACCGGCAAGCCGCTGTGGCAGATCAGTTTTTGGGGCGACTTTGCCGGCGTGATGATGTCGGGCCGCGGTTACGGCGAAACCCCGCTCATCGACGGCGACCGCCTCATCTGCACACCCGGCGGTCCGGAGGCGATGATGGTCGCCGTCGACAAGTTCACCGGCGAGACGATCTGGAAAGCGGCGATCCCCCCGCTCGGTCCCAAGGGGAAAGACTCGCACGGCTTCGCTTCGATGATGGTCGCCGAAGTCGCCGGAGTGCGGCAGTACGTGCAACTCGTCGGCCGCGGCGTGATCGGCATCGCGGCGGACGACGGCCGATTCTTGTGGGGCTACAACGACATCAGCGCCGACGTCGTCAACATCCCTTCGCCGGTCGTCAAGGGCGATCTCGTCTTCTCGGCGAACGGTTACAACGCCGGCAGCGTGCTGCTGCGGATTGTCCCCGACGAAACATCAAAAGATCCCGACGGCCGGCCGACCTTTACGGCGCAAGAAGTCTATCGCCATTCCGGAAACGAGTTTCAAAATCACCACGGCGGCGTCCTGCTTATCGGCGATCACATTTACGGCGGGCACGGCAGCAACAACGGCTTTCCGACCTGCCTCGAACTCGAAACGGGGAAAATCCTCTGGAAACGCCGCGGCCCGGGGGTCGGTTCCGCCGCCGTCATCGCCGCCGACGGGCATCTTTTCTTCCGCTATCAAGACGGCCTTGTCGCGAATCTCGAAGCGGGGCCGGACGGATTTCGCATCACCGGCACGCTGCAAATCCCCGGAGCCGGCGGCGACAGTTGGGCTCACCCGGCGCTCGCCGACGGTTTGCTCTACCTTCGCGAGAAAGATCACCTCTGGGTCTACGATTTGCGGAAGGAAAGCGAAACTCGCATCGCCGCGGATGACGACGACATCCCCGAAATGCTGCGCGACGCCGTGAAGAAACTCCGCTCACTGCAAGCGGCGGTATCGGTGCTCTCGACCGAGGATTCCGCCGCACGGATCGACACGTTGCAGAAAATGTATCGCTACACAGCGGATGAAAGCGACGCCGAGTCGCCGGTGCTCATCGTCGTGCTGACGTCTCAGCACGTCGCGCAAGACGGGCAGATCGACACAGAGATGTTGGCGGCATTGCAGAACGCCGCCGCGCCGCTGATTGTCAGTCTCGCGGGGACGAAGATCGGCGACGCCGGTTTGCAGCAACTCGCGTCGATCGAAACGCTTCGCGGTCTCAATCTCGAATCGTGTGCTCAAGTCAATGACGCGACGTTGTCCCACGTTGCAAAATGCAACGAACTGCGCGTCCTGATTCTCACCGGCACATCGATCGGCGGCGAGGGTTTGTCGCATCTCCAGAGTCTGCCTCGGCTCGTGGCGCTCGATCTCGAAGCGTGCGAACGGGTCGACGACGAAAGCTGCCCCGCGCTCGGAGCGCTGTTGCAACTCAAAGCCCTCCGCCTGAAGAAGACGGGTTTCGAACCAACAAAGGTGACCGACGCCGGGCTCGCTCAACTCGCGGGACTCAAGCACCTCGAATGGCTCGATCTCTACGCCAACGGCCTCACCGACGCCGGGTTGGCGATGCTCAAGGAGATGCCCCGGCTGCGCACACTGAACCTCAGCCTGATGGGTTTCACCGACGTGGGCTTGGAGCATCTGCAAGCGCTGACCGAGCTTGAGCACCTGGAAGTTTTGTATAACGACGGCTTCGCCGGCCCGATGCTGACCGACGCCGGCGTGATGCGCCTGACGGAACTGAAAAATCTCCGCAGTTTGAATCTCACCGGGGCGAAAATCAGCGACGCGTCATTAACGGCCTTCTCCACGCTCGAAAATCTGCGATTGCTACAAATCGTCAGCACACCGACGACGCAAACAGCCATCGCCGAGTTTCAAAAGCAACATCCGGAGTGCACGGTCACCCACGGTGAATCGGCCCCAGTGGTCGATACGGGAGACTGAAGGAAAGGATGAGGGATGAGTCAAACGATTCGTCCTGTCTTTTTCTGACTCATCGCTCATCCCTCATCCCTCGAGTAAAGGTTTGACTTCGCTCGATCAATCGGCTGATCGGCTGTGACGATCAGGAAATCCGCCATGCCGGTTCACTGGAGTTTGCCGATGCCCGTTGGGATGGCCCGCCCGGTTTTCCGCTCCGGGAGCGGAAATCGATTTTATCGATTAGTGAGCGCAAAAAATTTCCGCAAGTCTTCGCTTGACTCGGTCATTGGCGCATGGCATGATTGCTCTGGGCTTCCAAAAGTTAATTCGGGCCGTCTTTAAACCGTTATAAAATCTGAAGTTGGCGAGCAAGCGTGTCAATTTTTGGATGCTCGAATTCTCGTGAATCGTCCGGAGCGGAACCATAATGGCGATCCTCGTCAAATGCCCACATTGCAACTGTTCATATAACATGAAAGATGAATTTGAAGGGCAAAAAATCCGCTGCAAGAAGTGCGGCGAAATTTTTACCGCCGTCCCAGTTCCCGAAAGTACAGATCCTGCCGCAGAAACCGACACGGTAACGTTTCAGGCAAAACGACCGCGTACCACGTCCGTCCGCCCGAATTCGAAGCGCAAAAAAGATTCGTAACCGACGGCCGGATCGACAACCAATCTCGACCGGTCAAGCAGCGGCAAAAATGCGGCGGTTAGTTCGGTCGGATACATTTAAGAATCTATCCGGAAATGTTGGCAGTCCTACGAGATGTTGTGCCCATTGCA
>JBBECD010000223.1:0-12578 GCA_040881995.1 Planctomycetaceae bacterium | reverse complement strand
ACTCACCGTTCCTTATGGCGAAAGAACTTACGTCGACGGTTGGGGAAGTTGGGCTAATGGCTGCAATCCCTCCGGGATTGAAAGCCTGCGATAAGTGCTGACGAAAGATGCTCGTTCGATCAATCGCAGAGACCTTCGCTTGAAAGTTCGGGAGAGGCAGAAAGCACTCGATGCTGCTCTCGCCTTTCTGACTCATCCTTCCGCCTTCCGCCTTTCTTCAAAGGCACCCTCATCCGGCCTTCGGCCACCTTCTCCCAGGGGGAGAAGGGAAATCAGGCAAACCCGTGTCGAATCAATTCCGGGATCGCTTCGCCGTGTTCCAGGATGTACCTGGGGCGGCCGGCGAAGTCGGTGATTGTGGTGTTGGCATAGTCGATGCCGAGGTGCCGGTAGATCGTCGCGAGAAAATCGCGCGGGCCGACGGCGCGGTCGGCGGGGTATTCTCCCTTTGCGTTCGTTGCGCCGATCACCTTACCGGTCTCGATGCCGCCGCCGGCGAAGATCATCGAGTTCGCGGCCGGCCAGTGGTCGCGGCCCGGCTGCACCACTCCCGCTTCCGCACTCGCGACGCCGCCGCCGCTGCTGGCGACGTGCGAAATTCGCGGCGTGCGGCCGAATTCGCCGGTGGCGATGACCAACACGCGCTTATCGAGTCCGCGATTGTACATGTCTTCGATCAGCGCCGAGAGAGCCTGATCCACGGTCGGCACGCGAAACTTCAGAGCGTCGAAGACATGTTGATTGACGGCGTGGTCGTCCCAGTTCTGCACGCGGCCGCACAGCGGGCCGTCGAATTCGGTCGTGATGATTTCGACACCGGCTTCGACCAGCCGGCGGGCGAGCAGACATTGCTGTCCCCACTGATGCATGCCGTACCGTTCGCGGACTTCGGTCGGCTCTCGCGTCAGGTCGAATGCCTCGCGGGCCTCGGGGCTGGTGAGCAGCGAGAGCGCCTGCCCTTCGAAATGATCGATCGCGCTCATCATCCCCGATTGATCGATCTCGCTCGTCATGCGATCGAATGCCTGTTTGAGACGCAAGCGGCTGTCAAACCGTCCGGCCGTCTGCGACGTATCGAGGCCGAGATTCGGAATCTGAAAATCGGGACTGCTCGGGTCGCCGAAGATTTTGAACGGTTCGTACGAAGCCCCGAGCGTCGTCGGGCCGGCGATGGTGAAACCGTCGTAGCGATCGACCGGATTAACGGCGATGTAATTCGGCAGCCTCTTGCGCTGATCGGACCGCAGAAAATGCGCGATCGACATCCAATCGGGAATTTTTGGCACGATCTTGTCGGCGGGGTCGGGATCTCCCGCGAGGACTTGCAACGATCCCGCCGGATGCCCGCCGCCGGTATGAGTGACCGACCGCAAAATCGAATACCGGTCGGCGATCTGCGACATCCGCGGCAGAAGTTCGGTGATGTTGATCCCCGGGACGTTCGTCGCAATCGGCTGAAAGGGACTGCGATATTCCGACGGGCTGTCCGGCTTGGGATCCCACGTGTCGAGATGGCTGCAACCGCCGCGGAACCAGACCAGAATGACGGCGGTTCGCTCTTTCGAGCCGTTATCGCCGGTCGCGGCAGCTTGTGCGGCCTTCAGACGATACAAATTCGCCAGGCTGAGCGTGGTGAACCCGGTCCAGCTTGCCTTGAGGAATTCGCGGCGACCGGCGGAGATCGACGGTCGAGATCGGTGTTTTTCGGTATTCATAATGTCTCGGCGGGCGCGGCGTGGAGGGCTGTTTGTTCTATCGAACCGGCAGGCGGGTTTCCTGAACGATTTATGCACGGTCGCTCGATTCAGATCAACTTCGCTTGATTTATTCTACCGTACGGAATGCTCACCCGGCAAGCGCGATTGCGGTTGCTTGTACCTTTTCGGGCATCCGCTTACCATCGGCGGTAGAATGCCTAATGACGAATGACTAATGCCTAACGAA
Organism: Planctomycetaceae bacterium; assembly: GCA_040881995.1. Classification (GTDB taxonomy): domain Bacteria; phylum Planctomycetota; class Planctomycetia; order Planctomycetales; family Planctomycetaceae; genus JAQCEJ01. The sequence continues at coordinate 10,634 of JBBECD010000223.1, read as the reverse complement.
ATCCCAATTCCGAATTGCCAATGACCAATGTCGCCCATATTCATCGTTTGTCATTGGGATTTTGGTCATTCCTTAGTCATTAGGATTTAGGCCTTAGTCATTCAACTCACCTGGAGCACGCCTGTCATGTCGCCGCAACTTCATCGCACCAATAGCCGGGAACATTTCGCTAGAGCCTGCCGGTCGATTCCCGGGGGCGTGAACAGCCCGGCGCGGGCCTTCGGCGCCGTGGGGGGCGATCCGCTGATCATCGATCGAGGCGACGCCCAGTATTTATACGACATCGACGGCAACCAACTGCTCGATTACGTCGGCTCGTGGGGGCCGCATATTCTCGGGCATCGGCATCATGCCGTACAGGCGGCTTTGGAGAAGGCGTTGTCGCTGGGGACGAGTTTCGGAGCCCCCACCGTCGCCGAGACCGAACTCGCCGAGATGGTGATCAAGGCGATGCCCTCGATCGAAATGGTGCGGATGGTCAACTCGGGGACCGAGGCGACGATGTCCGCCGTCCGGCTGGCCCGCGGATTTACGGGCCGGGATGTGATCGTCAAATTCGCCGGCTGTTATCACGGGCACGTCGACAGTCTGCTCGTCCAGGCGGGGAGCGGAGCGCTGACGCACGGCGTGCCGTCGAGTCCCGGCGTCCCCGCGGGCTGCACGGCCGACACGATCAGCCTCGAATACAACGCGGTCGAACAACTCGAACAAACGTTTGTCGAGCGCGGCGATAAAATCGCAGCCGTCGTTTTGGAACCGGTCGTCGGCAACATGGGGGTCGTGATTCCCACGCCGGAATTTCTGTCGTCGCTTCGTCAACTGACGATGCATCACGGCGCGGTGCTGATTTTCGACGAGGTGATGACCGGATTCCGCGTGGCGTTCGGCGGCGCTCAAGAGCGATTCGGCATCACCCCCGACTTGACGACGTTGGGAAAAATTCTGGGCGGTGGCATGCCCGTGGGAGCGTACGGCGGCCGAGCCGACATCATGGCGAAGATTTCTCCGCTGGGGCCGGTGTATCAGGCCGGGACGCTTTCGGGCAACCCGCTGGCAATGGCCTGCGGCATCGCGACGCTGAAGACGTTGCAACAAGAGGATCCGTATCCGCAGCTCGAAACGGCTGCGGCGACGTTATGCGAAGGTCTTTCCGCCGCGGCGACAGCGGCGGGGATCGCGCACACGATTCCGCACGCCGGCAGCATGTTCACGCTGTTCTTCAATCCCGACCCGGTGACGAACTACACGATCGCGACGAAGAGCGACACCAAACTCTTCGCCCATTATTTTCAGGGGATGCTCAATCGAGGAATTTATCTGCCGTGCAGCCAGTACGAAGCGAATTTCGTCTCGGCGCGGCACACGACGGAGGATATCGAGAAAACGATCGCCGCCTCGCGGGAAGTGTTCGAAGAGATCGCCGTCCGTCGTTGAACGCTCCGAGCGTTTTTCATTGACTGCGGACGCTCGGGCGCTCAGCGAAACCGCACCGACACACCGGTGCCGGCGAAAAAGTCGGCCGCGGCGTCGTTCAGACCGACGCCGGCTCGAATATCCCATTGGATGTCGTTGGTGATGAGGTAGGTGAACCCTGCGTTGGCGTAATGCTCGACGCGCGCCGTATCGGCCCCGTTCGGAAAGAAGGCGAACCATTCGGTGTAGGCTCCCAATTCATCCGTCAGGCCATAGCCGACCGTCCACGACTGGGCGAACTCGATGTATGCCTCGCCGCTGTCGTCGATCGCGCGGTTGAATTGCGTGCTGCCTCCGGTTGACAGCGTGTCGTTGATATCCCAGCCGTACAGCCAGTTCATGCCGGGGAGCGTTTCGTTGGTGGTGAATCCATTGCTGCCGGTGGGGACCGTCAACTGCGGCACCAGGGCCATTTCCGGTAGCCAGCCGCGCTGCTCGGTCAGCGCCAACTTGAATCCCACATAGATTTCCTTCGACTCGGAGGTTGTATTTCTTGCCCCACCGATGGTTAAGTGCGTGATGTGCTCCGACGCGGGAAGGACCGCGAACCGGAATTCCAGCCAGTCGTCCAGAATCCCATATCGAAACAACGATTCGCCCCATGAATGTCCCTTGGTACGCACGCCGGCGTCTTTGTCCTGAGTGAATGTGTAACCCATTTCGATCTGCAGGACTCCCAGGCCCACCGTGCTGCTGGCTTCCGTGAAATCCGGACGATCGGTGGTGATCGGCTCGTCGTCGTCTTCACCTTCTTCCGGTTCATCATCCGGTGCTTCACCGATCGCCCAATCAAACAGCGTCTTATGAAGCGACGGTTCGCACGCCGATGGTTCGACGGCGGCGGAGGAAAGCGGCGTGAGCGATAGATCGCCGGTCGTCTCCGTCGACATCAAATGAATGTCGGGCTGCGTGTGTTGAGGTGGCGACGATCCCGTCCCACGGATCTCTCCGCGACTGGGGGTCAATGGCCGTTCCCCGGAATGAGAAACACTCGCGGTCTGCCAACTTATCAACGCCGCTACCATCAGCGCAGAGACGTGTCGAATCGCAGCCATAACAACTCCTTTTGTAACCCGCTGCGTACAACGTCGAAGCGGGGGCGCAATGACTCTGTCAATTTAACATCGACGGGACACGCCTGCTGACTTAATCAGAAATTCCGTATTCCAAAAATTAAAACTTTTGATATCCAAAAAAATTACTTTCGACTGATTTTGGTACGTGTATTTTTCTGGGTTGTCGAAGGCTCTCGTCGATGCATTCGTCGTTTCGAGCCGTGTTGCAGATGGCTTTAAGCTCCTCAAACGCCGCCGGCGATAACTCTCGTTTGCGGTGCATCTCTTCGAGCCGCGCGTAACATTGATCGAGCAGATCGACTCGTTTCGCAGTGACGGCGGTGTATTGCGCGTCGATGGTGTTGAAGACCTCTTCGCTATTCCCGATTTTGCACTGCGACCGCCGGGCCGCTTCGCGGGCCTGCTGCACCGCGGGCAGGAGCAGCGACATGAGCACGGCGATAATTGCAATTACGACCAGCAGTTCGATCAGCGTGAAACCTCGTTTGAAGCCATTCATTCCTCTGGTTCGTCGTTTCATGGGGTCCACTCCTGTTGAATCGAATCGCCGCGAGCATGTTTAGAGTCCCTGACAAAACCGGTTGTGCTTGCTTGAAAATCGTTCAAACCCTGCGGAAAATGCGTACGCACAGAGGTTTTGCCAGGAGTTCTTAGAAATCTCCGATAACTTCTGCGCCGGATCGCGTACCGAGCGATCGCCAGACGTTGATATCAATGTTTTCACCCACCGAACGGGCGGAACCATCCATCAGGAGGACGTGAACCATGCCTTCGTGATAACTACGGGCAACGAGTGATGCGTAAGTCACGCGAGAAGCATCCGTTCCTTCGCGCCACGAAACCAGGTCGATGTCGTAGATGATCCCGGAGACATCGTAAGGAATTTTCGTGTTGGGAGTGAACGTTGTTGTAAAACCGCTTTGCTGACACAGGCCGTCCGCCCACTCCGTATGTCCGGTATTGTCTTGCGTGGTGGAGCCGATACAACAGCCGTCTCCCGTTAAACTTGTCGCGAATCCGGCGTTCATCGGGGGGATTGGTCCGGGATCGGCCGATGTGTTTCGGACATAAGGCGTAAAGGCCTTGACTTCAGCGGCGCAAAGCGTGTTGCTTGTGCCGTCCGTGAAGGACGCAGTATCGAATTTACTATTGGGATGAAATGCGCCGTCGCCGACGCTGCCGTTCGTCGGATCCCAAATCTTCCATGTGCCAAAATTCACGGCGTAGCTGGCCGGATAGTCTCGCGGCTGCCTGCTGCTCGGCCCCGACGTAAATACCCGCACCATGTCATTCACTTCGCTCGGACAAAGAAACGTGGGAACTCGCGCGATGGCCACGTTGAGTTGGGCGGAATAAGCGAGATTCCAGTTGATCAGATTCTGAAGGTTGGCCTGCTCCATATAAGGAAGTATTCGGGCGCGATACGACCATTGTCCGCCGACGGTCGTCGTCATGCCCGGAACGGCGCAATAACTGGGAGGAAACCTGGCAAACGCGTCGAGATAATTGTGCAATCCCAGTCCAATCTGCCTGAGGTTATTCTTGCACTGCGTCCGCCGCGCGGCCTCGCGCGCCTGCTGCACCGCCGGCAACAACAACGCGATTAAAATCGCGATAATCGCGATCACCACCAGCAGTTCGATGAGCGTGAAACCGCGGCGAGACGCTGTTTTTCGGGGGAAATCGTTCATCGGCGGCGTCCTCTTCTCGTGGTCGACGGAAATGTAGCCTATGCTACAACAGAAGAAATGTAGCATAGGCTACATTTTTGATCAAGGGGATTTATGGCATCTCGCCGGCGATTTTGGAATAATCCTCCTTCCGGACCGTCGGGGGCTCGTTTGCATCGTCCCCTCCCCCGCCCCGACGCCGGCAGGAGTTCGCATGACCAAATCGAAACCGACGGCGAAAACCGGCGTCAAAAAGATCAGCACGAATCGGCACGTTCGCACGCGCCGCGACCATGCGACAGAACTCGCCGAGGATTACGTCGAGGCGATCGACGAACTGCTGCAAGCGCAAGAAATTTGCCGCGTGACCGATCTGGCGGCCCGATTCGCCGTCAGTCACGTCACCGTCAACCGCACGGTCGCCCGGCTGAAACGAGACGGCTGGGTGACGACGCAACCGTACGGCCCGGTGGAACTGACCGAAGCGGGACGGATGCTCGCCCGGGCGTCGCGGCAACGGCATGAAATCGTGCTGAGATTCCTGATTACACTCGGCATCCGCGAGCAGACGGCGAACATCGACGCCGAGGGGATCGAGCACCACGTCAGCGAAGAAACGCTGCGCGCGATGCAGCGGTTCGTGGAGAAGCCGGGGAAATGAACGTCGCAGCTTGAAGCCTGTACTCCGACGGACCGGCGACGGCTCGGGTTTTGCGAATCTCAGGATTTTTCCAACGACGCATCAACGGATGTCGTAACAAGACACAGCCGTTCTTTTCAACTCCCGATTCCGGGAATGTCTCCGACACCTCACTTCCAGGAGACCGACATGTCGACGTCCGCGAATACGTCCGATGCTCCGCTCCCCGACCATTCCGCACCCGCACCCGCATCCGCATCAAACCCGAACCCGTCGTTTTTGCGGTACATTTATAATCACAATCCGTTTTATGTCATCAGTGCGTTCTTGATGATCTACGCCGTCCGGTCCGGTTACGGCACGCTCGAAATCGGCAGCATCAACACCTGGTTGATGATGGGGGTGCTGGCGGCGTACACGCTCGTGCTCGCGGGAATCGTCGTATTGATTGTGCGCAAGGGAAAAGTCTGGGAAGACGCGCGGTCGATTTTCGTGATCCTGCTGCTCCTGTTTCTGGCCGTCTCCGTGAGTGCCGACGATCTGTTTAACACGACGTCATCGTACTCGGCGGGGACGGCGCTGTTGGCCGGCGGTTTCCTGTTCTCGGCGATCGTCTCCGAGCTGGTGTTCCTGGGGACGCGCATCCGGTTGGCGTGGGGCTACCGTCTGCCGTATCACTTGATGCTCGCGCTGTTCTACGTCGCCCCGTGGTGGTATGCACCGGAGATTCATCCGCGCGATTCGGCGATTCTCGAATGGTCGCTGCTGGCGTTTCCGGTGATCTCGGCAGTCCTGTTTCTGTGTCTGATTCCCGCTGTCCGCGGCGGCGCCGCTTACAACTCCGCGAACGGCACGCCGTGGCCCTGGCCCTGGTTTCCCGGCATCGGGTTCGGCGTGATCGCGGCGGTCGTCGCATTTCGCTCGTATGCGCTGTGCATGACGTTCGGCCCCACCGGACCGATCTGGCGATACGAGCTCAGCGGAAAATCGATCAACTTCGATACGATCTGGGCGCCCTATTTTCTGGTGCCGTTGGGACTCGCGTGCCTGATGCTGCTGAAGGAAGTCGGTGTTGCGACCGGCAGCAAACGGTTGCTCCGCGGCATTATGATCGCCGCACCGGCGTTGTTGTTGCTCTCGTTGTTGCAAAGCCACGGGATGGTGCAACGGCGATTTCTGTTCGCCGTCACGGAGACGATCGGTTCGCCGCTCTGGTTGACGGCGTGCGCCTTGATCGGTTTTTACGCGTTGGCGTGGACGCGACGCCTGCCGTTCGCAGGGCTCGGTTTGACGGCGCTGGTGCTGTTACTGTCGATCGTCGGTCCCGAAACCATCGACTCGCGATCGCTGACCGCGCCGCAACCGTGGCCGTTCGGCGTGGTCGGTCTCGTCCTCGTGATGCGCGGCCTCATGCAACGATCGTCGTTGTGGTGCAGCATGGGAGCCCTGGCGGGGGCGATCGGGTTATGGTATTTCCTGCCGATGACGCCGCTCTTCGCCTATCGCAATTTGCTCAGTTATCATTCGCTGTGGCTGGCATGGCTGGCGATCGGTCTCGCGTTTCGCGACGAATTCGCCCGCGTATTGCGAGCCGTCGCTGCGATTCTGATTCCCTTCGCGGCGATGGCGGCGTTTAACGCCGCAACGGCGGCGGACATACCCATGTCGTGGCGCATCTCGTATGTCGGAGGGATGGCGACGTTATCGTTGATCATCGCCCGCTTTTGGCGCGACTGGTGGTATCTCGCCGCGTTTTCGGTGATTTCGCTGTTCGGCGCCTACGGCGGAGCGGCCTGGATGTTTCACGCGGCGTCGGCATCGTTAAGCCGGCCCGCGGTGATGGCATTTTCGTGGAGCATCGCGGCGCTCATCATCGGTTTCTTGATCAGCGCTCACAAAGCCAACTGGCTGCGCCCGCGATCGGGGCGACCGCTGACGGATGAGATCGACATGCAACCTCCATTGGGGTGAGCCGGCGGCGCCCGCTGCAAAAAAGATGGGCGATGAAAAAATGGCGCAACTTCAAAGCGCAAGCGAGGGTCACTCGTGTGCTGTCCCTCGCTTGCGCTTCGGGCTAGTATGAGGTCATGAATAATCCGCGTTAACAACTTCCCGAAGACGGAATCATCAATGACCATTTTTCTCCTCGACGAACATCAACCCTGGTTGCCGGCGTGCGCGGGACTCCCCGACATTCCCGGCGGATGGGGGGCGCAGGAGATCGCCGTCGGTCCGCGAAAGCTGCAACTCACGTTGCCCGCTCTCCCCGATGCGTTTCTCGATGATCGCCGCGTCCTCGAAGAAAACCGGCTGGACGATTACATGCCGTACTGGGCCTATCTCTGGCCGGCGTCGCTCAAAATGGCCGAGTTCGCCTACCAGCAAGAGGTCAACAACGTCGCCGTGCGAACGCCCGTGCTCGAATTCGGCTGCGGCGTGGGACTGGTGGGACTCGGTGTGCTCGCGGCGGGAGGCGAAGTGATCTTCAGCGATTACCGCGCGGAACCGGTGCAGGTCGCCATGCACAACGCCCGCAGCAACGGTTTCGATGCGTGCCGCGGCCTCGTCCACGACTGGCGCGAGCCCCCGCCGTTTCAATGCGAGCGAATCGTGGCGTGTGAAGTCCTCTACGAGCAGCGTCATCACCAGCCGATCGTCGATTTCTTGAAACAAATGCTGACGGAAACCGGAACCTGCTGGATCGGCGACCCGGGGAGGGAGAAATCTCTTCCCTTCGTCGCGCTGGCCCGAGAGCATGGCCTTGACACGCAAGTGATCGACGAACGGGGAGAACGTCAGAAAGAATTTGGACACGGGGCGTTTCAGATCCTGCGGATTAGGAAGAGGAAATAAACGTCGCTTCTTCCATCAACTCGGCAAGACAATCCCAAAAGGCACACTGGCGGAGAGTGCACCCGCCGTTCTCGATTCAAATTTAGCTGTCTGTGCAAAACCTAGACCCTCAGCGAGCCACGGAACCCCCTGGCGGCATAGTAAGATTCCGCACCGTTGTGATACACGAAGACATGGTCGAAGCGGCGATCACAAAAGAGTGCGCCGCCGAGTTCTCGAATCTCGGCAGGTGTTTTCACCCAGCTCGACGTCTTCGTATCGAAATCTCCAAGTTTCTGCAGCTCTCGATATTGTTCTTCCGTTAAAAGCTCAATGCCCATGGCGGCGGCCATGTCGATCGCGTTGTTTTCCGGTTTGTGTTCTTTTCTCGATTCAAGACCTTCACGGTCGTAACAAACGCTTCGTCGGCCATTCGGACTTTCTGCTGAGCAATCCATAAAAATGTATTCGTCTCCCTTTTTGTCGTGACCGACGACATCCGGCTCACCGCCGCTTTTTTCCATTTCGTTGAGCGACCACAAATTGTCAGGATTCGCATCGAGCCTGGCTTGTACCTTAGCCCATTCAAGTCCTTTATGACGGTTCATGTTTTTCTCGAAACGGGCTTTCAATGCTTCGAGGAGTTCTTCACGTTGTGCCGGTGACAGCTTCTTTTTATTGCTATTCGTGGTTTTCATGCTTTTATTATCTCTGTTGAATCGGAGAGCGTTGGCAAAATTTAATGTGACTCCTTCCATCAGGCCGAGAACTCGCCACCCGACACCGACTCGAGCCGAGTAGATTGGTTCTCGTGGATGCACCTTTTTGAACCGCAGTCCCGGATGTGATGGATTCTGACGCCACATCTGATAGGCTCTCCACGCTTGGACTTTGACGGATTCGGGTAGCCCGGCAAAGAACGCCAGAAATTCCTCAGTGACACGCGAATTCAAAGTTCGTCGATCCCCATCGTGCGAAATTTACCCGACGCGATCTGCTGACGCACATGTTCGGCCAATCGCCCGAGTTGGTCTTGCGATTGCGCAAACGCTTCGTCCCACTGACGCTCGTCCGCGATTTCATTCAGGATGATCGCCGCAATTGCGTCTTGATCGGATGTTGGCAGTTTCTGCACCTCGGCGAGTGCTTTATCGAGTAATTGAGTCATTCACTTTTCCTCCTGAGCAAAACCGTCTGCGCATATCTCCAAGATATTAGACGCAAACAGTCGACACATGTCAAGACGATGTCTTTTAAATCGCTACCCATTGAAGATCACATAACTTCCACACAGGTCGCATCTTGCGAACTGATCCCTGGAATGGTAAACTCACGTATGAATTGATGTCGATCTAATACTGAGCTAAACTGAATAGCGAGCGTCCCGGCCGAAAACGGGCGGGATTTGTGTGGCTCTTTCAGGATGAGACGTATCATGATGCCAAATACTCTTCCTTGTTCGCATCCGGTCGTGCCTCGTCGCACCGCTCTGCAAGCCGGGGCGCTGGGGCTCGTGGGCTTGGGGATGAACCATCTCCACGCCCTGCGGGCCGAGACGACCGCGAACCGCATGCCTGCCACGGCGAAAGCGGCGATCTATATTTTCCTCTCGGGCGGGTTGTCGCAGCACGAGAGTTTTGATCCCAAGCCGAATGCCCCCGCCGAAATCCGCGGCGACTTTCATCCGATTCAGACCAGCACTCCAGGATTGGAAATCTGCGAACATCTGCCGGAACTGGCGAAACGCAGCGAGATGTGGTCGATCGTGCGCTCGTTGTCGCATCCGACGAACGGGCACTCGGAAGGTCATCACATGATGCTGACCGGCCGGACGATGATGCCGCCCGGCTTTAACGGCAGCATGCCCAAACCGACCGATTGGCCGAGCCTCGCGTCGATCATCGGCAAGACCGTTCCGCCGCGAAACAATCTTCCCCCGGCGGCGATACTGCCCGATCGGCTGGTACATTACAGCGGCCGCGTGCTGCCCGGCCAGTTCGGCGGGATGATGGGGGCGCAACACGATCCTTGGTTTATCGAAGCCTCGTCGTACGATTCGCTGTCGTACGGGGCGTATCCTCAGTTCGGCTTCGATCATCAGGATCGTCCGGAATCGGATTGGATGAAACGGACGTTTCAGGCTCCCAGCCTCGTGCTGCCGGAAGGTTTGACGCACGATCGGCTGGGGCGGCGGAGCAGTCTGCTCTCCGTGGTCGAAGAGCAACGGCGGCAACTCGATCGTTTCGCCAATATCGAATCATTCGACGGATACCGCCAGACCGCCATGTCGTTGCTGACCGATTCGAAAGTGCAACAGGCGATCGACGTGACCAAAGCCGAGGACGCCATTCAAGACCGTTACGGACGCAACTCGTTCGGGTGGTCGCTGCTGATGGCCCGCCGGCTGGTCGAAGCGGGCGTGAACCTCGTGCAAGTCAATCTCGGAAACAACGAAACGTGGGACACGCATGGCGAGATGTATCCGCACCTGAAGGACAAACTCTTTCCGCCGACCGACAGAGCCATTTCCGCACTGCTCGACGATCTGAATGAAAGCGGCCTGCTCGACAGCACGTTTATCGTGATGGCGGGTGAATTCGGCCGCACGCCGAAAATCAGTCATCTGCCGCAGCACTACAAGTTGCCGGGACGCGATCACTGGGGAGCGGTGCAGACGGTCTGGTTCGCCGGCGGCGGCGTGCAGGGTGGCCGAGTCATCGGCAGCACCGACAAGATCGGCGGCTATCCGGCGTCCGATCCGCAGAAGCCGGAGAATATGGCGGCGACGCTGTATCACTGCCTCGGCCTGCCGGACACCGCCGCCTGGTACGACGACGTCGACCGCCCGCACCACATCTACTACGGCGACCCGATCCACGGGCTGCTGAGCTAGTGCTCTGTCAGGCTTTAATCTTGGGGTAGAGTCGCTTCAGTTTTAGGCGT
>JBBECD010000222.1:0-12709 GCA_040881995.1 Planctomycetaceae bacterium | reverse complement strand
CCGCCTCGATACCACGAATTGTGTCCGAGCCAACTTTCCGGATAGCCTCTGAGAGCAATCGCTGGCTCATGCAGATTTTGTCGGCCCAAAAAAATTGTACGAATTTCTAAAAATATCGTACATGCTGCTGGACATAACATCTCATTTTTGTACGATGGGTATGTGATGTGGTGTTCACAAGTGTTAGTGCGACACGGGCCACAAGTGACCGCATTGCCGATTCAAGACTTGCCTTTAAAAGGATGATTGTGGCCCGGCTTTGGTCTGGATGGAGCTTTCACATTAACGTGTCTCCACTTTCTTGTCTCAGGGTCGATGAATCGTTCAAAGAAAGGAACCTTTCGAAATGGCACGCTCAATTTCTCTTCTCGCCGTGGTGTTTGCATTGACGAGCTGGGCGTTGATCAAAGATCAAACTCGGGCCCAGGATCAGACGCTGAGAATATCGGCTTCGACGTCGGCGGAGGCGACGCTTCTGGCGCAGGCGGAGCCAAAACCAAAACCAAAAACGAGGAAGCCCCCGGCGGGGCGTATTCCCAATGGATGGGGCAAATTGGGCTTAAGTCCGGAACAGAAGAAGAACATTTATGAGATTCAGGGCAAATACAAGGTGGAGATCGAGGAACTGGAAAAACAGATCGAAGATGTGAAAACAAAACAACTTGAAGACATGGAAGGGGTGCTGACGGCCGACCAGTTGTCGAAATTGAAAGCCCAGACCAAATCGACGAAAGAGAAACCGGAACCCGAAAATTCTGAGACAAAACCGGCACAAACTCCGAATTCGAAATGACAAATCGCCGGAAACTTGCGATAATATTCTCGCTGTAAACATGGGGTGTGCGGGTAGTTTTTTCCCGAAGAATTGTGTGGGTCACATTTTCATGTCGGGGATTAATCAACCCGTACGTTTCCCCATCCGCCTCATTGCCGATGTTAACCTTAGAAGTCGCGCACATGTCAGCGATCGCTTGTCGCGTGCTCGTTCTTTCCCCCGGGGAGGACGGCATCGATTTTTGCGAGGGACGTGCGGCTGGTTAACTGCTGAGGCTGGGAATCCGATGGCGACGACCGTCTCGCGGCATCGATGGGGAGATTCTGCCCCGTCGATGCGGAGTGGACGAACATCGTCGGATTCCGAAGGTATCAATCCGGCTTTATTGGTGAGGACAGGCTGGGATGAGCGAGAAGACTGCTCCGTCGGAACAACGTGAATCTGGGACCATTCGAACCGGACCGAAAAAAACCGAAGGAAAACGAACCCCGCAGGGGCCGCTGTGCGCATGGCACGGATTGTCGGTCTCCGGGCTGTATCAGTTTATGCGCCTGAAGCCGCCGATCCATCGGTCGCGCTGGTTGAAAATCGCATCGTTCGGTTTTACCAGCGTATATAATTCGGTCATGAACCGGATCGAAGCGCTGATCTACGGTCGCCGCGTCGCGAACACAAAGCTCAACGAACCTCCGATATTCATCCTCGGGCATTGGCGCAGCGGCACGACGCTGCTTCACAACCTGATGTTCTCCGACGATCACATGATGAGTTGCAACCTTTATGAGATCCTCTATCCCGATCATTTTCTGCTCACGGAATCGCTGGTGACGAAACTGACCGCTCCGTTTCTCCCCAAAACGCGTCCGATGGACAACATGCCGCTCAACTGGACGCTCCCCCAGGAAGACGAGACGGCCCTGCTGCTGAGCACGCCCCTACTCTCGCCGTACCTGCTATTGACCCATTATGCGACCCCCGAAGTCTTCGAACGGTTTTACGATTTCAAGACCGCCAGCCCGGAAGAGCGGGCCCGGTGGAAAGCGACGTTTCTCCACTTCCTCAAAAAACTCAGCTACCGGTATCCCAACCGTCGCGCCTTGCTGAAATCGCCGACGCACACGTATCGGATACCGCTGCTGCTGGAAATGTTTCCCGACGCGAAGTTCATTTTCATTTCGCGCGACCCGTACGCCGTATTTCAGTCCTCACTCCATCTCAGACGAACGCTGTTCGATGAAAACGGGCTCGCACCATTCCGTGAGGATGGTCTCGAAGAGTTGACGCTGGATGTCTTCAAAAAATGCCTCGACGCCTACGAACGCGACCGGCATCTCATCGATCCCAGCCGCATCTGCGAGGTCCGTTATGAAGAATTCGCCGTCGATCCCCTCGGCGAGTTGAAGAAAATCTACGAATCGCTCGATCTTCCCGACTTCGACAAACTCGAAGCGAAGTTAAGGCCGACGATGACGGAGGTCCGGGAATATAAGAAGAATGAATTCCGCTATTCGGACGAGGTCAAGCGGCGGGTCTACGAGGCGCTCAAGCCGTTCTTCAAACGCTTCGGCTACGAGAGCGGGTTTGCCGACGAGGACGACTGCGAATCCGATGCGATTCCCATGAATCAGGCCGCCTCGACGGAAGAGAAGAAGTTGGGGGCCGACGCCCACACTTCGGTTAAGCGGTTCACCGCCTGAGCGGCGGCGCGAGCGGAAGACGGCATGACGGGAACGAGGCGGCATCGACGTCATGAAGGGACGTCGTTTTTCGGAGCGCCGTCCGTCGGCGAAGCCTGCCCGTTTTCCTGTTTCGAGGCGGTTTCCAGCAGCTTTTTATGCAATTCCTGCATCCGCACGTTGTGAGCCATCAACGTCTGATGGTGCATCCGCGAAGAAAACCAGTCTCCCAACGCGAGCAGCATCACCCACAGCGACAACAGCAACAGCAGCGCCACCCACGAAAGGGCGAGGGCCCTGTTCGGCGCATTCCAGTCCACAATCGCGTCGCCGCCGATAATCAGCACGCCGATCAGCACCAGCATGCCCGACGTCTGCATCCGCCGGCGATACTGCCGAACGTGAAACTGGTGCTCGAATTCTTCGAGCGCCCCGTTCAGCTTTCGACGCGCGAACGACTGCTGATGACTGACCAACAGCGCGCCCCCTAACAGGGCGACGAATGCGCCGACGACCAGACTGGGAAAAGAAACCACCGGATGTTCCTCGATTCGTTGAACGACCCCGCCCCGCAGCGGAACACGTCGCTGCGAGCCGCTTTTCCTCCGCGCCATTCGACCGGCGAACCGCTCGAAAGCTGCGACGGCGTCATTGTAACGCCGAGGTTTATTTCCAGCTACTCAGATGATTGACGACCCGGCGATCGAGATCGGGAATCCGCTCCGCCGCGAACTGGCTCATCTTGCCCGGCGGGCGGCCGGCCTGAATTTCCGCGAGATAAGCGACCAGCACCTGGCGCGCCTCGTCGCCGCCGTGCAGGAAAAAATGCACGTAAGCCCACGCTTCGCGATAATCGCTCGCGCCGAATTCGCTCAACTTGCTTTTTGTTTCGAGGTCCGTCAACGAGGGGGCGGAACCCAGCCGCGTCGACCACCGCAGCGCTTTCAAATGCGGGTGATCCGACGCCCGGTTGAGCGCGGTCTCTTCAAAATATTCGGCGAGCCCTTCGTCGAGCCACAACGGCAAATAGGGAAGCGCGTTGTGCAGCACGGCGTGCGTTCCTTCGTGACGAATATCGGTGTCGTACCCCCAATGCGCGTAGGCATACACCTGGCTGAACTTGTCCCCCTTCACGAACAAAGCCTGCCGCGACGCCCCTTCGGGAACCCGCTGCGAAAGATAACTCTGATAATTGCGTTTGTGGCGAAACAGAAAAATCTGAATCGGCTTCTTGGTGATTTCCAGCTTCAGCGTCGCCGACAGATCGAGCTGCAGATCGGCCAACTCTTCGAGCAGACCGGCGTGTGCATCGTCTTTGTATTCGCTCTTGAGCGTGAACGGCCCCGTGTGCCCGACGGTGATCCATTTGTCGGCGGCGTGTGATAATGACGGGGTGAGAATCACGACGCACACGAAGGCAGTCAACAACGGACGCAAGCTGTTGAACATCGGCGGTATAAACGCTGACGATTCTGCGAAATGTCGGCGATTCGAGCGGAGATAGAGCACCGGTAACCTCGGAATAGAGTTCGACCCCGCGAAGGTATACCCCGATTCAGCGATCGAGGTCAACCCGAGGTTGGAAACGTCGAGAGACGAGAGTCCAGAGCCAGGATGGGGAAGATGAAAGTCACCACATAGGCACCGATGTCGATCGGCGAAAATCTGCGTACATGCCTGATGTCTGTATCCGATGAAAGGCTGGTTTCGTCCGCAGAAGCTTGGGTTGCGGGCAAAACCGCCGTGCCTCTGTGGTTAGATTTTTTCATCACACCAGGGACGGTATCCTCCATTAAATCCGAACGAAAATCCGCTGCTTGTACATCCAGAGACAGATCAGCCAGAAGACGAGCCCGACGAGATTGGCTTGCATCATGGGCTCGTAGACTTCGCCGAACGTGTCAAAAACGTCCGGTCCGATGTGAGTTTTCAACGTGTTGGCGGTCCACGGTTTAAGGAGTTGGCTCATACAATACATGGCGATCGAATTCATGCCGACGACCACCAGCGGAAACGTCCAACGTTTAAAACCGAGTACGTCAACGATGCCGTAAAATGCCGCCAGAATCAGGCAGCACCAGCCGCTCGAAAACAACGCCCACGACGGCGTCCAGATCCGTTTGACGAGCGGGCAATTGCCGTAATTCGCCCAGAACCAGCCGAGCTCGAGGCAGACGCCGCCGGCGATCACAAGGATGAGCCACTTTTTCGTCCCCGACATGTCGCGGCGGAGCAGTTCGCCGCACATCAGGCCGATCAACATCGTCGCCAGCGACGGAATGAAATTGATCGATTGATAACCCCCGCCGTTGAATGTGAACTCTTCCTTGCGCGGCAGTTTATTCAGAATCACCAGGTCGACGGCGTGCCCCGTGTTCGAATTCTTGAACCACGCGGGATGAATCCCGGCGAGATGCTGCTCGGCCCATTCAGCGGTCACGCCGCGAGCGGGATCGCCCAGATGCGGGTCCATCCCCGGCCCCGAGTACGCCATGTACGCAAAATACGTTCCGCCGAGAATGAGCGCCAAAGCCGCGAGTTGAATGCTCCAATGGCGGTTCCAGAGCAGGAATAAAAACGTGTAACCGAGGCCGATCTGCGTGAGCACGTTCATCAGCGACCACTCGGTGTGATCCTGAAAATTTGAAATCAGGAAGATGCCGAGGAAGATCAGAATGAGCGACCGAATGACGGCGTGCAGAAACATCCGGCCGTACGATTCCCCTTTTTTCTGGCGCGAGGCGTACGAATAGGCCATCGACACGCCGACCATGAACATGAACGACGGCTGAATGAGATCCCAGTAACCGCAGCCGACCCATTCCACGTGAGAAAACTGATATCGAACGGTCTGCCAGAACGGCGATTCCGGTGTATATTTCAACTGATTCGCCGCCGTCCCCGCCAGTCCGAACCCGACGAAGCCGAGAGAAATCATGATCAGCCCGCGATAGGCATCCAGCGAGACAAGACGCTGTTTCGTCAGATCGTGCGCGGCGTTCGAGGGGGAGGACGGATCGTCCTTGCGAAGGGCGTACGTCGAGGGCGCGGTTGCGGGGTCGGAAAGATTCATTGAGATTTCCTGTGCCTCATGCCCGCTCTCGGGAATGTCGTTATTATACTCCCCGGAGCGATCGTATTCATCGTTGCCCGACGGCTGAGGCCGTTCGGGTATGCTGTTCGATCAGCGCGTCGAGTTCGGTTTTCAGCTTCGCGAGAATCTCATCGTACGGAAACGCACCGAGTTCGATCCCCCCGCGTTTCAGGTTCACGAAATTCGGTGCGCACCACAAACCGAGATCGGCATCGTCGGTTTCGCCCGGCCCGTTCACCCGGCAACCCATGACGGCGATCGTGATCGCGTAATCCTTCGCGTACGCCGTCATTTCCTTGACCTTCGCCGCGAGATCGACGAACGCTTCGTTCTCGACGCGCGAACAACTCGGGCAACTGATGATATTCAGCGACGACAAACCGTAATCGACAACCGACCGCACGCGGCCAGCGGCGATGTCGGCGAGAATGTTGCGGCCCGCTTCGATCTCTTCCCGCTTGCGCGGGTTGGGAACCGTCAGCGACACGCGGATCGTATCGCCGATGCCGCGGCTGATAAGCTGCTCGAATGCGATGCGGGTCTTGATGATTCCATCCGGCGGCATGCCCGCTTCGGTCACGCCGAGATGCAGCGGCACGTCGGGCCGGCGCTGGGCGAAGCGGCGGTTGATTTCAATCACCTTATTGGGATCCGAATCCTTGAGCGAGACGCAATAGCGATGAAAACCGAGTTCGTCGAGAAAGTCGCAATGCTCCCACGCGCTGTCGAGCATCGGCGCGATCGAATCGTCCTCGTCGGCGAGCGAGAGTTTATCGGGATCGACCGAGCCGCAATTGACTCCCACGCGGAGAGCGCAGTCGTGTTCGACCGCGACGCCCGCGAGATAGCGGACTTTTTCCTGCCATTTCTTCTCGCGCTCGTGATGATACAAATGACCGGGGTTGTAGCGGATTTTGTCGACATACGGCGCGACGATTTCCGCCATGCGGTAATTTTCCTGCAGGTCGACCGAGATGTTGGCCTTTGTCTGCCGGCGAATCTCCGCGAGGGCCTCGGCGTCGCGCTTGCTGTCGACGGCGACGCGCACGATATCGGCCCCGGCGCTCGCCAAGTCCTGAATTTGAGCGACCGTGGCGTCGACGTCCTGAGTCTTCGTCGCCGTCATGCTCTGCACCGCAACCGGGTTGTCGTCGCCGATCGTGATTGTGCCGATGCGAACCGCACGGGTGGGATTGCGCCTTAATTCCACGAATGATACCTCTTTGAATGACAGAGACGACTTTGATCTGCTAAAGTGACTCGCGACGTGCCAATCGTAGTTGTACCAACATTCCCGCCCGGCTGTCAGTATCAGTTGGCGCGAGATCAGTCGGCGCGAGTCGACTGATTATATCCGCGACGTTTCGAAAATTCATTTCCCGAGATGCAATTATGGATGCCACGAGATCCAATTATACCGTCATGGCCCGGCGTTATCGGCCGCAACAATTTCGCGACGTCGTCGGCCAGCAGTCGGTCGCACAAGCGCTGAGAAACGCGATTCAGAGCGGGCGGGTCGCTCACGCCTATCTTTTCACGGGCGCCCGCGGCGTCGGCAAAACGTCGATGGCCCGGATTCTCGCCAAGGCGCTCAATTGCCCGAACGCCGTTGACGCCGAGCCGTGCAATCGATGCGAAGTCTGTGAGGCGATTTCGTCGGGACAGGACGTCGACATCCTCGAAATCGACGGGGCCTCGAACCGCGGCATCGACGATATTCGCCAATTGCGTCAAAACGTGACGGTCAAATCGATGCGTTCGAAGTACAAAATGTACATCATCGATGAAGTTCACATGCTGACCAAAGATGCGTTCAACGCGCTGTTGAAAACGCTCGAAGAGCCGCCGCCGTTCGTGAAATTTGTTTTTTGCACAACCGAGCCGAACAAACTTCCCGATACGATTCTTTCTCGCTGCCAGCGGTTCGATTTCGGCACGATCGAAACGATGCAAATTTCGCAGCGGCTGACATGGATCGCCGAGCAGGAGGGAGTCGTTGTCGCCCCCGATGCGATCGAACTCGTGGCCCGGCGGGCGCGGGGGTCGCTGCGCGACAGTCAGTCGCTGTTCGATCAACTGCTGGCGTATGGTCAGAAGGAAATCTCCGCCGCCGACGTGCATCAGTTGTTGGGAACCGCACCGGACGAACGGCTGATCGAATTGGGAGAATCCCTCGTCAGCCGCCAGCCGGCACAAGCGCTCGCGCTGACAAACAAGGTTCTCAGCGAAGGGACGCAGATCGGCGAATTCTTGAATCAGCTCGTCGATTACGTCCGCGACTTGATGGTTCTCGCCGCCGGGGCTCACGACTTGCAGTTGGGGAGCGTGTCGGATTCCCGCCGCGAGACGCTCGAACAACAGGCGAAGAGCTGGGGGCTGCACACGGTTCTCGCGGCGTTGCAGATTTTGACCGAGACGCAGCTCAAGTTCGCCCGCGTCCTCTCGGGGCGAAGCCTGCTCGACCTCGCGATCGTCCGGCTGGCGTTACTCGATGAGTTGGACGATCTCGGTCAACTCACGCAGCTCCTGCTCAATCCCTCCGCCGGACAAGGGAACGGCGGAGCGGGTCCGGCGGAGCGACCGCGAACCTCAGCCCCGGCGTCATCCGCCAAAAAACCGCTAGAACTTCGGCCGGGGCGAACATCATCGCCGCCAAAATCGATGTCCGCACCGGCACCAACCGGTGTCGCTACAAGTTCGGTTCCTTCCGGAGCCGAGAAAGCGGAAAATCCCTCTGGACTGTTGGGAGATCAGACACGATTGTCATCACGCCGATCACCAGAGGATGATTCATCCCCCGCATCAATCCCAATCCCTACGCCAGGAAAGTCAAAACAAGGAGAATTGGACGAAGGGGGAGGATCACCGACGAGAACTTTCCCCTCCTTGCAAACTGGAATGGAAGCCGAGATTTTTGCGGAAATATTGGCAGGATCAGGAGATATGGTCCGCACACATCTTCAGCGAGCCGTGTTAACAGCAATTATTGGACCAAACGCTCTGGAAATTCGCTTTCCTAAAAGCTATACTTTGAGCAAGCAATATTGCGAACGGACCGAAACCGTCTCGCAACTCGAAAAAATACTCTCGCGGCTAATAGGAGCACCGGCTCACATTCGATTTGCTCAGGTGGATACCGGACCGGCGACAACTCACGCCGCAAAAAACGCACCGAAGGCCTCCGGAAGAAACACGCGGAATTTAAATGATTTGCCGCTGGACGATTTTGTGAAATCGGTCCAGAACACTTTCGGAGCCACGCTGGTCGAAGTGAAATCGATCGAACGAGCCCCTGTCAACGTCAACCCCGAACAGGAAGTCGAGCATGTTTAAGAGCATTGGAAATATCGCCTCGATGCTGAAGCAAGCTCAGGAAATGCAAGGCCGCATGGCCGAAATTCAGGAAAACCTCGCCCAGATGAAACTCCGCGGCGAAGCGGGGGGCGGAATGGTCAGCGTCGAAGTCAGCGGCTTGATGAAAGTCCTGAACTGCGAGATCGACCCGATCCTGCTGCAAAGCAACGATCAGGAGATGCTCGAAGACCTGCTCGTCTCCGCCGTCAATCAGGCACTGGAGAAGGCCAAGCAGATGTCCGCGGAGGAAATGGGAAAACTGACCGGAGGACTCAATCTCCCCGGGCTGACCGATGCGATGTCGAAACTCGGGATGGGAGGACCATCCGCGAGTTGACCGAAACGGCGTCACCGTTTTCTGAATTTCCTTCTCGCCGTGAATTCCCAGCAACCCTTTTTCTCGTCGAGTTCGTCCCGATTATGGCGCTACGTGAACCCAAATTTCGACCGCATCCCTACGGACCGGCCGTCACCGAATTGATCGAACAATTCTCCGCCCTCCCCGGCATCGGAAGCAAATCGGCGGAGCGGCTTGCCTATCACGTCGTGACCGAGGCAAGTGAAGAGGCGTTGAAACTCGCGGAGGCGATCCGCCGCGTGAAGACGTCGGTCCGGCCCTGTTCGATCTGTTACAATTGGACCGAAGAAGAGACCTGTTCCATCTGCAACGATCACACGCGCGACAAGCAGTTGATTTGCGTCGTCGAGCAGCCGAAGGATTTGCTTTCGCTCGAAGCCAGCGGCGCGTTTCAGGGGGTGTATCACGTTCTCCTGGGCCGGATATCGCCGCTGGAAGGGATTGGGCCGGACGATTTGACGATCGCACCGCTTTTGCGGCGGATCAGACAGGACCACGTCCGCGAACTGGTGATGGCCACCAACCCCACGCTCGAAGGGGATGGGACGTCGCTCTTCATTTCCAACTGTCTCGCCGACGATTCCGTAAAAATCACGCGCCTGGCACGCGGTATTGCCACCGGGAGTGTGCTAGAGTTTGCTAACAAAGCGATGCTGGCCGATGCTCTCAAAGGCCGGCAACACTTTTGAATTTGAATCACCGACGTGAAAAATCTCTCGATGCGAATATGCCACGCCCTCGGGAAACCAACATAAACGACGTGACCTCATGCAACTGAATCTCTCGCAGCAGATGAAGATGAGCCAGCAGATGAAGCTGGCTCCGCGCATGATCCAGTCGATGGAGATCCTGCAGTTGCCGATTATGGCCTTGCAGGAACGCATCGATCAGGAACTCTCCGAAAACGAAATGCTCGAAAACGCCGTCAGCGACACCGACGACTCGGTCCCGGAAACCGAACTGCAGAACGGCAGGGACGAATCGCGCGACGATTCCGAGGGCAACCAGCTCGATCGGCAGGAACTCGTCGTCGACAACGAACACAACAACGAGGCCGATTTCGAACGCCTGCTCAACGAATCGGCCGACTGGCCCGAAGACAACGTCTTCTCGGCGAGCAAGCCCTCGTCGAACCGCATCAGCGAAGAAGGGGACC
This sequence comes from Planctomycetaceae bacterium, assembly GCA_040881995.1. Lineage (GTDB taxonomy): Bacteria > Planctomycetota > Planctomycetia > Planctomycetales > Planctomycetaceae > JAQCEJ01. Next base: position 2,296 of record JBBECD010000222.1, on the reverse strand, counting down.
GCCAGCACGACGTGATGTCGAACATGATTTCGCGCCCGCAGTCGCTGCACGAATATCTGATCGACCAATACCATTACTTCGACAGCCCGCCGCAACTGCGCGATTTCGCCGAATATGTGATTCAGAATCTCGATCACCGCGGCCGCTTGCAGACGTCGCTCGCCGAGATGGTTCAAGTTTACGGCCGGCAGGTCACGTACGAAGACGCCGAGCACGTGCTCTCGCTGATCCAAAAGCTCGATCCGCCCGGCGTGGGAGCCCGCGACCTCAAAGAATGTTTTCTGCTGCAGATTACCGCCGAGACGCCGTATCGCGACGTGTTGATTACGCTCGTGACGTCGCATCTCGAAGACGTCGCCGAAAACCGCTTGCCGCTCATTCAGCGAAAGACCGGCTACGACCTCGACACGATCAAGGCGGCGATCGAAGAACTGACGCACCTCAATCCGAATCCCGGACGCGGCTTCGCCGAAATTCAGGTGCAGAAAGTGATGCCCGATCTCTTCGTCGAAAAAAACGACGAAGGAAAATACATCGTCGGCCTGCTCGATGAATACACGCCGCGCCTGCGGATCAGCAAACGGTATCAGGAACTTCTTCGCGGGGAAATCGACCAGAAAACCCGCGAATACATCAAACGCAAAATCGACTCGGCGAAATGGCTGATCGAATCGATCGAACAGCGGTATAACACGCTCAAGCGAGTCGCACAGGCGATCGTCGATCATCAAATCGACTTCCTCGACAATGGCGAAGAGTTCATCGTCCCGCTCAAAATGCAGCAGATCGCCGACGTGGTGAAAATTCACGTCACCACCGTCTCGCGAGCGGTCGACGACAAATGGATTCAAACCCCGCGCGGTCTGTTCTCGCTCAAACGTTTCTTCGGGGGCGGCACGACGACGTCCGAGGGGGAAGAGGTCGCGTGGGGCATCATCCGCCTCAAACTCCGCGAGATCGTCGATAAGGAAGACAAGAACGACCCGCTCAGCGACGACGCGCTCGTCATCGAACTGGCAAAGCAGGGTTATACGCTCGCCCGCCGCACCGTGACGAAATATCGCAAGGCGCTGAAAATTCCGTCATCGCGCCAGCGCCGGGTGTATTGACTTAGTCAAGAGTCGAGAGACAAGAGTCAAGAGCCAGAAATAGAGGGCACTGCGACGTCTCTTCCGTTTAGCCGCGACGCGAAGGGTTTCCGTAGCGGAGCGCTAGCCGTCACCGAAAATCAGCCATTCGCTTTTCATCCGGCAACCGGATCACCGTCACCTGCAATCGGCACCCCGGTTCGCCCGTGATTCGAATCTGACGATGCAATGAACTCTCCGCGCTCAACACCCAAAACGATGCCGCCGTGCCGCGCAGTTCGATCGATGGCGCATAGCGATCGACATTCCACGGCGTTGCCGCCGTCGAATCCATCAAATCAATCGTCCACGCACGAAACAGATCTTCAAAACGGCAACCGCAGACCGCTTCGATGTTCGCGGTCCCTCGCGAAGGGGCCGTCATCATCGCTCGCAACCATTCATCGCCGTATTGCTCCGTCAACCAGCGGTGAAACAACGACGTCGCTCCGCGGCAACCGTCGTTTCTCCACAAGCCGGCGTGATAATAGTCGGAAATCACCAGCGGAAATTCCTGCGGCGACGCGAGAAACTCCGCGATCCGATGCGACTGATTCGCTCCCAGCGGTTCGAGCGTATGGGCGATGCCTTCCTGAATCCAGTCGTCTTCAATCGGCAGCGGTTTCCCCGACGAGCCCCGCCGCATCCGCCAACTGCAACAGACGGCGTGCGTGTATTCGTGCAGCAGAATGTCCCGCCACGATACCGCCGGCGACGCGAGCGGATTGAGATACAGCATATCGCACCGATGCCCAAACGGCGGCGGCACGTCGTCGCGAAAATCGGTCCCGCGCACCATGCCGCGCAGCGACGTCTTCCCCCCTTCCAGCCGATCGAGCCAGGGCGTGAACAGAATCGTGAACCGCCCGTCGCCGTCGCTGTCGAAGACGGTGCCGAGCCGGCGTGAGATTTCCGGTATCACTTCGTCTTCAAGCTGCGCGGCGACGTCGTCGACGAGGTGTTGATACCGCTCATCGAACGACAATTGCCGGTCCCAGTAAATCAGCAACCGCGGCGTGCTTTTCACCAGCCCGGCATGGACTTCCGCATAACGCCTGCGGTCGGTCAACTCCCCCTCGGCGACGTGGATGAAGAACGTGCGATTCTTCACCGGTTCTGCTCGTCGATCATTATCGCCCAAGGCGACGATGGCCCTCGAATCGGCCGGT
>JBBECD010000221.1:3252-12789 GCA_040881995.1 Planctomycetaceae bacterium | reverse complement strand
CTCAAATCAACAATCCAAGCCAACCCCACTTTTTAAGCCTGACACAGCACTAGCTTGCAATCGAGCGACTTTTCCAGCCGCTTCGCGTCCGACCACAGTTTCCCATCGGCGACAATTTTTGACAAGTTGTCGATGTGCGTAATGTGATAAATCTTGGGATTTGCCGGAACAGTGGTCATTGCACGCTCTTTGATTTCCGCCGCCGCTTTCGGGAAGCCCCCTTCCCTTTACTTATTCTACCATTGCCGTTCGTCCGCCCGGTTGTTTCAAATAGGCGGAACAGATATTCGTGTCGAGCAGGTATCTCATTCGGGCAACTCTCGATGCAGGGCGTTTTGCCGGTCCCGCTGAAGTTCGTCGAGAATGCGATCGTCGTCGCCCGTCCAACTGTCGGCCAACGCTCCGGCACAACGGCGAAGACCTTCCCCCGCCGGGCGATGCGGTTTGACCACCGTCACGATAATTTCGACGTTCTCGCCGTCAGGCAGTCCGGGGTTATCGGAAAGCTCGATGATGTTGCCGTGGATGATTCCTTTGTGTGTTTTCATGATTCCTCCTTCACGCGGCCAAGGCGTCATTGAGTTCTCTCAGCATGATATCAAGCTGATCGCCGAAGAGTTCGTACGCCCGGTGAGCGTGTGCCCTTCGGGTTTCGCATCAACAATACCAATCGCATTGCTATCAGCATGAAAACAAGCAAAAAAGCCTTATCGACGGGAGAAATCGATAAGGCTTCATCAGAGCGGGTGAAGAGACTCGAACTCTCGACATTCAGCTTGGGAAGCTGACGCTCTACCAACTGAGCTACACCCGCGGGGTGGCGATGGGATTGTTTTGCCTCGCCGTCGCTGTGGTGGGGCGCGGCGGGTGAGGCAGGGATTCGCCTGTTTCATAGGCTATCGTTCCCCCGATGACAGGTCAAGCGTGGAGTTTCTTCAAAAAAACCGTCAATTTCCGCACCACCACATTTGACTGCCCGATTACGCATCCTAAGCTTGCAATGGACCTTCAAAGGTCATCACCGTGCGATCGACGAACATCGGGGAAAAAACGGGTGAGGTGACGTATGTCATTCTGGCGAAAACTGCTCATCGACGAATCTGGTCCCACTGCGGTGGAATATGCCGTCATGTTAGCCCTGATTCTCATGAGCGTGATTACGGCCGTCTCCGCCGTTGGTTCCGGGTCGGGAGGCATGTGGGGCAACGTCGACACCCAGTTGAACGCCGCCGGCTTCGGCGGGTAAACTGTCGGGAGTCCCTCGGCCGAACGGCCCGACGCAACTCCTGAAACAGATCGGCAAACGGTGTCCCCTTCACCAACTCCTCACATCGTCTGGATCGCGCTCGGCGGAAATCTCGGCGACGTCGACGCCACCTTTGCGAACGCCTTGTCTCTGCTCGATCGCACCCCGGAGATCGACGTGCTGCAAGTAAGCCCCGTGTATCGCACGTCTCCCGTGGGAGCACACGCCGGTGATTCCTTCGTCAACGCCGTCGCTCGCCTTTCGTCGACGCTCGAACCGCTCGAATTGCTCGACCGTTTGCAGAGCATCGAAACTCAACTGGGCCGCGTGCGGTGGGTCCGCTGGGGGCCGCGGACGCTCGATCTCGATCTGTTGATGTTCGGCGAAGAGGTGATCGACCATCCCCGTCTGCACGTCCCCCACCCCGCGTGCTGGTATCGCCGCTTCGTACTCGACCCCTGGGTGGAAATCGGTGTGGACGTCGTGCATCCGGTGAAACGCTTGACGATCGGCGCGCTTCGCGACCGGCTGCTCGTGCGGCCGATGTCGATAACGCTCGTCGGCGGAGTGCGCGAACGTCGGGACGAATTGTTACGCACCCTAAAATTGGCTTTGCCCGAGATTCAGTGGTCGTCCGACGTCAATCCCGGCTGCGAACCGACGATCAGCATCGGCTTGGGACCGGCGGAGGGGGATGCCGAGGCGTACGAAACGCTTCGTCAAATGTTCGCCGTCTCGTGGCTGGAGTTGGGGACGCCGGTCACGTCAGTAGTCGATGCGATCCGCGAAATCGTGCACTCGGCGACGGGGGAGTGACTTCGGCGAGCGTCCTTCATCCTTTTCTTTCACAGCCGGCCGCTGCGAAAGACGCCGTAGATCAGCCAGATGCCGAGCAGGCTCGAGAGCAGAAAAATCGGCAAGGTGATCCACATGCTGCTCGACCCGGCGCGCATCAGCAAGGCCGAGGCGACGATTAGCGACGACATCACCAGGCTGACGACGATGCGGTTGCTCGAACGGTCGAGTTCGGTAATCAGGTGTTCGAGCCCGCGGTGATCGAGCTGAATTTTCAGGTCGTCCTTGCTCAGTTTTTCCAGCGTCTTGCCGAAATGCAGCGGCGCGTCGTGAGCCAGTTGCGCGAACAGCCGGACTTCCTCGGCGACGCGCTGGGCGATCCTTTGCGGGTTGTAACGGTCTCTGACCATGCCGCGGACGAACGGAGCGAGTTCGGACGAGATGTTGAAATTCGGATCGAGTTGCCGGGCGACCCCTTCCAGCGTAATCAAGGCGCGGATCAGCAACATCAAATCGGGGGGGCAGCGGATCGCATGTTGCGACAGAATCGTGATGAAATCGGTCAGCATTTTGCCGACGTTCATTCGTTCGAGCGGGTAGCCGTAATAGTTGTCGACAAACTCGCGCACGTCGGTCCGCAGACGAAGCGAATCGATCTCATGGAACGGCTGCCCGAGCTTTAAAACCGACTCGACGGCGAGCGGCACATTGTGTTTCGTCACGGCGACGAACAGATCGATGAGGTTCTCGCGCATGTCCTGTTCGAACACGCCGATCATCCCGTAATCGATCAGGCAGATCGTCCCGTCGGGCAAAATGCGGATGTTGCCGGGATGCGGGTCGCCGTGAAACACGCCGATTTCGAACGCCATTTTCATAAAGATGTGCGAACCGTTCGCGGCGAGTTGCGTGGGAGTGATCGACAGCGTCTCGATAAATTCGGAGTCGTCGATGCGGTAACCGTCGATGAATTCCATCGTCAGCACCGATTCCGAGCAGCGGCTCCAATGGACGGCGGGGACTTTCAGCGAGGCATCGTCGCTGAAATTGTGGGCGAAATCTTCCAGCGTGCGGGCTTCGCGATTGAAGTTGAGCTCGCGGCGAATCGTGCGGGCGAAATAATTGACGAGGCCGACCGGGTCGAAAATCGCCGCCTCGGGAATGTGGCGATTGACCATGATCGCCAATTCCATCATCAGCGACAGATCGCGTTCGACGTCGCGGACGACGTTCGGGCGGCGGATTTTCACCGCGACCGGCGTGCCGTCGCTCAAGGTCGCGCGATGCACCTGCGCCAGCGAACCGGCGGCGAGCGGTTCGAGTTCGAAATGGCCGAAGAGCTGTTGGAGCGGGCGCTCGAATTCGTGTTCGAGGATTTGTACCGCCACCGCCGAGGGAAACGGAAGAACTTGCTCCTGCAGTTTCGTGAACTCTTCGATGACGTCGGGCGGCAGCAGATCGGGACGGGTGCTGATGATCTGCCCGAATTTCACATACGTGGGACCGAGATCTTCGAGGGCGTGACGAAATCGCTCGGCCCGCGTCTGCCGCGGCAGCTCGTGATTGGCCTTTCGCCGAAAGAGCCGGCGTCCCCATTGCAGATACCGGCGCAGGTTCAAACGGTCGACGAGATCGCCGAATCCATGATTCAGCAGAACCGTGGCAATTTCCCGGCTGCGGCCGAGGTTTCTCAGAAAGCGAATCGGATGTGACTCCAAAGAATCGATTCCTTGCGGACGGTGGTCTGGCGACGGAGTGCAGATTTTTGTACTCCGATGTTTCTGCGACCCTCTATTCTGATGACTCGCGCTCGCGCCGGACAACCTCGTTCGCGTCGAATTGCCGGCTTTCGAGATTTTGAGGACGCGGTACGCGCGGCCGTAAGGGACGCGTGATGCCGCGAAACGGGAATGTGCCGATTATCGCGAAGGGACCGCGGCGCCGGCGTCGCCCGCCGGCCGCAGGTGTTGCACCCACGCCGGAGGGAAATTCATCAGGACGTTGTCCCGGCGAATGCCGTGTCGTTCGAGGTGCGGTGCAATGACGGCGTCGAGATTGTGAATGCGTTGCCGTTCGCTGCCGCGGGAAATCCGTTTGCGAAGAGGCCGCACGTACATGTATTCGAAGTACGAGAGCACTCCGCCGGGAGCGAGCAGTTCGAAATATTTGTCGAAAATCTGTTTCACCAGGTCGGGCGAAAAATTGTTGAGCGGCAAGCCGGAAACGATAAAGTCGTACGGCGCCGCGGCGTGAAAGTCCTGCAACATGCCGTGGAAGATATTCGACTGGTGTTTCACCGCCTGGAAATGACGTTCCTTCTCGAAGCGGCAATGCAGCACGTCGACGAACGAGTCGTTGAGTTCCACCAGATCGAAAACGTCGCCCGATTTCAGATGCAGCACGAGTTCCCGCGTGACGGCTCCGGTGCCGGGACCGATTTCCAAAAGACGGACGGGCCGATCGCCGTTCCGCTGCTTGAAATGCCGCGCCAACGCCCGCGCCAACCAGCGGCTGCTCGGGGCGATCGAGCCGGTGGTGTGAAACTGCTTGCGGAATTGGCGAAAGAATTCGAGGGGATAGCTCACGGTGGGAACCTGAAAAAGCGATTGAGGAAGCGCTCCGCTACGGAAACCCTTCGCGTCGCGGCTAAACGAAGAAATGACCATCAATGCTTGGGAAATCGTTCCTTCGCGCCGGTTTGCATCTGTTCGACGATATCGAAGCCGACTTTTTCGCTCCAGGCGGCGATCAATCGCTCGTAAATCGGGCCGACTTTCCCGTCGCCGAGTGGGCGGCCGTTGAACTTCGTCACGGGGAGCAGACAATACGGCGTCGAGGAGGTAAACGCCTCGTCGGCGTTGAAGACATCATATGTCTGCATGTCGCCCGTCCGGTAGGGAATGCCGAGCTTTTCGAGCAACTCGACGACGATCATCTGGCTCACGCCCCCGAGAATGTGATCGGGCCGCGGCGCATAGACCGTCCCTTGGCTGACGAGAAAGAAATTCGCCGTGCTTGTTTCGGTGACGTTCCCCTGTTGATCGAGCACCAGCGCCGACGCTTTGGGGTCGCCGAGCCGGGCTTGCTGATCGGCGAGATACCAGTGCAGCCGGCTGCGCTGTTTCAGCTTGGGGTCGACCGAGACCGCGGGGATATGCCGTACGCTGGGGGTGATGAGATGCTGTCCCGTCGTGAATTTCTCGGCCCACATCTCGAACGGCAGCGCAAACGTGTGCACGCCGAGCGTCGGCTGCTTGCAGTATTCGGCCTTAGCCAGGCCGTGGTATGTCAGGTTTTCGCCCGGCGAGACGAAGATCACGATGCCCAAGTCGTGCTTCGGCGGAATGAGCCCGGCATTATGCGAGACGATCTGTCCGATGATCTCCACGAGTTCGTGTTTGGTGACGGGGAGCGGAATGCCGATGCCGGTGAGCGAACGCATCATCCGTTCGAGATGCCGATCGAGATGAAACGGCTGATGCCGAAACGTGCGGATCATTTCGGTGACGGACGTCCCGAGCACCAGTCCCAAATCGGCGACCGGCACCTTCGCCTCGGAATAGGGGACGATTTTTCCTTTAAGATACGCAATAGGCTCCGTCATGGTTTCCTCGGGTGGGGGAATCGTCTGTGAATGTGTGAGTCATGATTGGTTAAGTGTAACTTTTGCGGCGACGGGTTGGTAGCACGCGCGGCTCAACCCCGGCAGGGGTTGCAGCTATTATCGAGTCACAGGTTAATAATGTCATAAATCTTCAAATGAGCGACGGGGTTTATCCCCGCCGTGTGGCAAAAGACGGCGGGGATAAACCCCGTCGCTCATTTGGGACCCCGTTCGACCGGGGAATCCACCCCTTCGGATGACTTCGCGGAAACGACCGGCTATACTGCGGGGCGATAAAGAACGATGCCCATCGAACATCTTCAGAGAAATTCTGTCGGACACCCGTGAGGAGGTAAGAAACAGGCATGACGATACCGACGATTGCACCCGGAACAACCCGACTCGGCTGGATTGGAACTGGCGTCATGGGCTCGAGCATGGCCGGCCATCTGCTGAAAGCCGGTTTCGCTCTGACGGCCTACAATCGCACGAAATCCAAGGCGGAAGGGCTTCTCGCACAAGGGGCCAAATGGGCTGACACGCCGAAGGGGGTGGCCGAGAATTCGGACGTCGTTTTTTCGATTGTCGGTTTTCCCGAGGATGTCCGCGACGTGTTGCTCGGGTCTGACGGGGCATTGGCCGGTTCGAAAGCGGGCAACATTCTCGTCGACATGACGACCAGCGACCCGACGCTGGCGGTCGAAGTCGCCGAGAAAGCCAAAGAAAAAGGGGTGCACAGCGTCGATGCCCCGGTCTCCGGAGGGGACGTCGGAGCGAAAAACGCCGCGCTCTCGATTATGATCGGCGGCGAGAAAGACGTCGTCGAAGCGCTCAATCCCTGCTGGCAGGCGATGGGGAAAACGATCGTGCATCAAGGGCCCGCCGGTTCGGGACAGCATACGAAGATGGTCAATCAGATTCTCATCGCCTCGAACATGATCGGCGTCTGCGAGGCGTTGCTCTACGGTTACAAGGCGGGACTCGATCTGCCGACCGTGCTGCAATCGGTCGGCAGCGGTGCGGCGGGAAGCTGGTCGCTGTCGAATCTCGGCCCGCGGATCATGAACAACAATTTCGACCCCGGTTTCTTCGTCGAGCACTTTATCAAGGATATGGGAATCGCTTTGGCCGAGGCGAAACGGATGAAACTCGCCCTGCCGGGCTTGGCGCTTTCGCATCAATTGTATGTGGCGCTGCAGGCGCAGGGCCACGGCCGCGACGGCACGCATGCGCTGCAATTGGCGCTGGCGAAACTGGCGAATGTGGATTGGAAGAATCGGTAGCGAAGCGCCGGAAGAAGATCTAAAAATTTAACCACGGAGGCGCAGAGGTCACAGAAACTGAAAATGACGAATGACGAAGCACAAATGACGAATCAAATCCGAATGACGAAGCACGAAACCATTTTGGGTCATTCGTCATTCGTGCTTCGTCATTGATTCGACATTCGGATTTCGTCATTCGTCATTTTCAGTCTCGTGGTGAACTCTTCATTTAATAAACTGTGCAGGCGAGAGCCTGAAATCCAACTTTGAGGAATTGGTCCCATGACTCGCAAAGGTGAACTGTTTGCCGGTTTGACGGTCGCCGTCGTGACGCCGTTTCGCGATGGCGAAATCGACGAGCCCGCGCTGAGACAACTCGTCGACGAGCATGTCGAACAGGGGACCGACTGCGTCAGCCCCGTCGGGACCACGGGCGAAAGCCCCACCCTCTCGCACGATGAGCACGAACGCGTGATCCGCATCGTCTGCGAACAGGCGGCGGGACGGATCAAAGTCATGCCCGGCACCGGTTCAAACAGCACCCGCGAAGCGATTCGCCTCACCAAATTCGCGAAGGCCGCCGGCGCGACGGCTTCGCTGTCGGTCGCCCCGTATTACAACAAGCCGACGCAGCAGGGGTTTTACGAACACTTCAAAGCGATCGCCGAAGCGGTCGATCTGCCGATCGTGGTGTACAACATTCCCGGCCGCACCGCGAAGAACATGGAACCAGAAACGATCGTCAAACTGGGCGAACTCAAGAACATCGTCGCGGTGAAAGAATCGACCGGCTCAATGGATCAGTCCTCGCACATCCTGGCGAATAGTCAGCTCACCATTCTCTCGGGAGACGACAGCCTCACGCTGCCGCTGATGGCGCTCGGCGGCAGCGGCGTCGTTTCGGTCGTGGGGAACATCATTCCGCGGGACGTTAAAGCGATGGTGTCGGCATTCCAAAAGGGGGACGTCGCCGCCGCTCAACAATGGCATTACAAGATGTTTCCGCTCTGCCGCGACATGCTGGGACTCTCGACCAATCCGATCCCGATTAAGGCGGCGATGATGCTTCTCGGCCGGGGCAACGGCGAATTGCGCCTGCCGATGACCGCGCTCGACGAGAATCAGCTCAAAAGTCTGGCAAAAACACTTGCATCGTATGGACTCCCCACACAACGATGAAGGTGGCGTATATAATAGGGCGTTTGCCGTGAGTTCCTTCCGGCAACACCGTTCGCACGATTTGGCATGAGGAGAGAATCAGCGTGATTTTTGGTTTCGGTAAAAAACGCGACGACGATGACGACGACGATGACGAACTCGAAGACGAAGAGCCGCAAATTCTCGTCAGCTTCGAAGGACCGCTCAACAAGCAGGAAATCGATCTCGAAACCAACGCCCGTCTCGTGCAGGCGGCGTTGATCCCGGCCAAAGAAGTCGTCTCGGAGGGCGTGGCCCAGCGGGCGGAATTTGTGAGGATCGATTTGAAGGGAAACGCCGCGCTCGTGGTCATGTCGGTCGACGGCATGCCGGTGGCCGGCGAGAAAATGGCCAAGCAAAAAGGGCTCGCCGTCATTCAAATGTTGAAACTGCTCGGCGGGATGGATATTCGCGAGCGAACCAAGCCGCAATCCGGCGGAATGCTGGCCAAATACGAGGAGATTCCCTACGAAATCCGCCTCGAAACCACGCCCCTGCCGGACGGCAGCGAACGGCTGCTGATCAAATTACGCAACCTCAAGGATAAACTCTATAGTCCTGAAGATCTCGGCATGCCCAAAGAACTCTGCGCCAAGATCAGAGACTTCGGCACCAACAAAGAAGGCTTGTGGCTCGCCGCCGGACCCCCTCGTTCGGGGACGACGACGACGATGTATGCGGCGATCCGCTGCGTCGACTCGTATCTCTACAGTTTTTACTCGATCGCGGATGCCACGGGCCGCGATCTGAAGTATTTGAGCGTATTCAATCCGCTCCCCAACGACGATCTGGAGACGACCGTCGATCGCGTGATCCGCATGGAATGCGACGACATCTTTATCGATCCGCTGAAAGACGCGGAGATGGCGAGATTGGTTCTGGACAGGGCCGGCCGCGTCGGCTTTATGTCGGAAATGACCGCCAAGGATGCCGCGCATGCGATCGAAATTCTCGTCGGGTGGACGGAAAATCCGCAGTTGGTGGCGGAGCGTCTCAAAGGCGTGTTGAGTCAGAAGCTGATTCGCAAGCTCTGCGAAAAGTGCCGCGAGGCGTACAAACCGAACGTCCGGCTGCTGGAAAAACTCGGTCTGCCCGAGACGGTCAAGAAACTGTACCGGCCTCCTTCTCCCCCCGATGAAGACGATCTCGTCGCCGGAGAGGAGCCGCCGGTCTGCTCGGTCTGCCACGGGGCTTCGTATTGGGGACGCGTGGCGATGTTCGAGTACATCGACATCACCCCCGACATGCAGCAAGTCATCGCCGGGGGGGGCAAAGCCGACGCAATCCGCGCCCAGGCCCGCAAGGAAAAGATGCTTTCGCTGCAACGGGACGGTTTGCGTCTCGTCATGGAAGGGAAGACGTCGCTGGAAGAGTTGCAGCGGGTCTTCAAGAACGGATAGAACTCGACACGCAAATGAGCGGCGGGGGGG
>JBBECD010000221.1:0-3242 GCA_040881995.1 Planctomycetaceae bacterium | reverse complement strand
GTTTATCCCCGCCGAGTGGCAAAGCACGGCGGGGATAAACCCCGCCGCTCATCTTCAAATCTTCAAAAACTTCCGGTGGGACGATAGCCATTCGGCGGATGATGCCGTCGCTGTTTTGCCTATCCGTTCAAAACGCTCCCAACCCCGGTCGTTCATTCGGTCTTCTCTGCAATTTTGGCAAATTGTACCGAAGATTCCGATTGTGACGGTCGATATTGAACTGTGTGCTGGCGACAGATGAACGCTGCAGGGTGTGGCTCACATCATCTTTGTTCAGAACATACTTTCAGGATGGGATCAGGCCATGAAGCTGAGTCACTTTCAGGTACGTCTTGCGTTTGCCCTGCTCGTGGGGGGACTGGTTCCTTTGGCGATGACGGGATGCCAGACGACCGTGGGCGGTCAAACGCTTCCGTCCGGCTACTATCTCACCGACGACGTGCAGTACTTTCCTGCGGGTCCGGAATTCAAGCTGACCAACGAAGAACAGGCGATAAAGAACTATCAGCAGCAGCGGGAAGCCGACGCTTTAGCGCCGTGACGTCCCTTTCGCCCCTCGCCTGACGCGGACGGTTTCTTCCCTCGGCCACGTCGGCAGGCGATCGTACGGGGCAAACCATATCATTGCCGTTCGAAGCGTGTATTCACGCGCGCCCGCCGTTTTGAGACGTTGCTTTGTCTGTGCGCGCGGGCGCCAGGGGGGACGTGCCTTTCGCAGCCGACGAATTCAAGACCCGCCCACAGGTGGAATCTTGCACTCGTCGGTTCGCGAAAGGAGTTTTTCTTTGAAGGATGAAGGATGTCCTCGTTCCCAAGCTCCGCTTCGCCGATCGCGCAGCGAGCGCTCCGCTACGGAGACCCTCCGCGTCGCGGCTAAACCGAAGACATCCATCACCTTTGATTTCACAGCTTTTTCGACAGGCGGCTCGCCAGGCGTTTTAGTGCCGGGCTGATATCCATCGGCTGCAAGTGGACGTTCAGCAGGCTGAAAGCATCTTTGTTGGCCCACGCGGCCTGCAGCGCTTTCTCTAAATCCCCCTCGGTGTGGATTTCGAAACCCCAGCCTCCCCCGAGCAGATCGGGAAGACGGTGGTAATTCCAGTTGAGGATGTCGTTGAACGGCCCCTCCTGCAGAAACCGCTCGGTCGTGTAACCCTTGTTGTTCAGCACGATCACCACCGGGTTGAACCCGTAACGCAAAGCCGTCGACAGTTCGAGACAGGTCATCTGAAAAGCGCCGTCCCCGACCAGCACGATCGGCCGCCGCTTGATATCGGCGACCTGCACACCCACCGCCGCGGGGATGGCGAATCCCATCGACGTGTAATAGGCGGGGCTGATGAAATCGGTCCGCTGATGAATCGTTAAATCGATCGCGGCGAATAGCGAGTCGCCGATGTCGGCGATCACCGACGTGTGATCGTCGAGTTGTTCGTTGAGGCGATCGTATAGCCGTTTCACGGTCATCGGCGCATCGGGTTTCGGCACGAACGGTTCGCGGTGACGCATATGCTCGACGACGGGGAGCGTCCGTTTGGCGACCTTCATTTTGTTTTTCGCCAGTCCTTTGACGAAGTCCGAGAGCAACACGTCGTGAAAATGATGATGGCGGACGCGCAGTTGTTCGCTCGTGACGTAAACGCATTTCCCCGGGTCGAGATGAGCCGTGAAGATGCCGAGGTTGATGTCGGTCATAAACGTGCCGAGCAGAATGACGCAATCGCTTTCTTCGACGAACTTGCGGACATCTTCCTGTCCCATGGCCCCTTCATACACGCCTAAATTGAGCGGGTGCATCTCGCTGACGACCGACTTTCCCAAGAGCGTCGTGGTGATCGCCATCTGATTCTTTTCCGCCAGTTGCAGGACTTCTTCCTGCAGGCCGAAGCGGTGAATTTCCACCCCGGCGACGATGACCGGTTTCTGTGCCGATTCGATCAGCTTCCGGGCTTCTTCGATCGCGGCTTTCAGAGCATCTTTGTTGCTTTGCGGCGTTTCGACTTTCGGCCGATGCGGCATCAGCGCCTTGGTCTGCACGCGGTCGCGGGGAAGTTCGAGAAACACCGGCCGCTTATAGCGCACCGCCGCTTCCAGGCACCGATCGATCTCGCGAAACGCCGTCAGCGGATCTTCCAATGCCGCGTTCGCAATCGTGATTTTCTCGAAGACCTCGCGCTGCGTATCAAAGGTTTTCACTTTGTGATGCAACAGCGGATCGCTGCGGCGTTCGTCCATCCCCGGCGCGCCGCTGATGACGATCACCGGCGATTTCTCGGCGTACGCCCCAGCGATCGAGTTGCACAAGCTGAGCCCTCCCACGCAATACGTGACGCAGACGGCGCTCAAACCGCGGACGCGGGCGTAACTGTCGGCGGCGTATCCGGCGGAATCTTCGCGCGTCATGCCGATGACGCGAATCGGGCTTTCTTCGAGCATGCCGTAAAACTGCAGTACGAAATCGCCGGGGATGCCGAAGATATCGGTGATGCCGTAGTCCTGCAGCCGTTGAATCAGATAGGCGCCGATCGATTGTTCTTCGCCGTTACGCGAACTCTCCGCCGGTCTCACCTTCGCCGTCGTCTTGACGGCCGCGGACGTTTGGTCCGCAGCTTTTTTTCGTAAAGGGGTTGGGGATGATCGGGGGCGGTTTGTCTTCGCTGACGGTTTTTGGCGGGCCATCATGACTTCCTCCTCTGTTAGTCGGGCACCGGCATAAAGATGTTGCCCGCATTCAGACGCACTTCCCTATACTACTAACGAACAACATGTGCGAACGGCGCGTAAAATTTTCGGTGTGAAAGTGATAAGAATAATTCGACCCGTCAGTTGCAAGCACAGTCGCCGGCCTCTGACTTCATCTGCGTTCGTCTGTGAAAATCTGCGGACAATGCCTGACGTCCGCCGCCAGTGAAAAGCAGGTTTCGTCTGTAAAAGTTTGGGACTGCGGCCTAAGCCCGCGCCAAGGGACGGGCTTGGGGATCGATTCCTATCCAAATTCTGTGCAGCTAACGACTTTTGTCAAGCAACTTTTGATCGCCCGGCGGCGGCGGAACCGAAATTCATCCCTTTTTTACAAAGGACCGCCTCGTTCCGCCGGCTATACAAAACTGCCCAACTTTCAAGGACGATCGTGGATAAAACCTCCACCGAGCGGTCTCAACAGGCGTTTATGGGCGTTGGGAGCGATCGGGTGCATGTCAGCTTTTGTTTTCTTCTGGTTTTAAGCTGGCGAGTTTGGGGCG
>JBBECD010000220.1:0-12790 GCA_040881995.1 Planctomycetaceae bacterium | reverse complement strand
CTCAAATCAACAATCCAAGCCAACCCCACTTTTTAAGCCTGACACAGCACTAGGGCTTTCGAGACGACGGCCTCGGTGATCTGGTCGCCTTCGAGTCGGGCGATGGAATCGCGGACTTCCAACAGGCGCTGTTCGCGGTAGCGAATTCGCTCTTGCAGGTCGGCCAGGCGATCGACATTCCTATCGGCCGATCCAGCCAACGACCGCACATCGCCGTGGTAGTGCCGCAGATCCTGTTCGAGCGACTGTTGCTCCCTTTCGAGCGCCTCGATCGTCGTCCGCGACTGCTCCCGTAATTCATCGAGCACCGTGACGATCAATTCCGGGTCGCGCACCAGCGTGCGAATCTGGTCCACGACGAATTTCTCGACTTCCGGCGCAGGAATCGATGGCGACGGGCAATTCTTCCAGCCTGTTTTCTGCGCCGCCGTGCAGACGTAATAACGGTAGCGTTTGGCCCCCTTCGTACTGTGCGACGGCGTCATGGCGCAATCGCAGCAACTGCAACGGATCAGCCCCTTCAGTATCGCCCCGTACTGGTTCCGCACCTCTTTGCCGCCCGTCACATTATTGAGCCGCAGGAGTTTCTGCATCAGCTGAAACACCTCGGCATCGACAATCGCCTCGTGCTCCCCCTCGTAAAGTTGATCCTGATAACAGGTCTTGCCGATGTAGGCTACGTTCGTCAGCAGGCCGTGCAAATTGTTCTTGCTGAAGGCCACGCCCCCTTTGGTCTTACCGGCGTGCGTAATCCATTCCTTCGTCCGCCAATCCCGATCGTTGAGGTCGTTCATCGTGGCCAGCAGCGATTCGTGTTCGAGATACAGTCGAAAAATCGCCCGCACCTGCTCGGCTTCGCGTTCGTTGACGGTCAGTTTCGAGGTCGGACGAGCGAGGTCGTAACCGAGAATGGGCGCTCCGCCAGTATATTTCCCCTTCCGCCGTGCCGCCGCCATCTTGTCGCGGGTCCGTTCGCTGATGATTTCCCGCTCGAACTGCGCGAACGACAACAGAATATTGAGCGTGAGCCGGCCCATGGAACTGGTGGTATTGAACTGCTGCGTCACGCCGACGAATGAGACGCGGTGTTTATCGAAGGTCTCCATGATCCGCGAAAAATCCATCAGCGACCGGCTGAGGCGATCGACTTTGTAGACGATCACGCAGTCGATCCGGCCGTCGGCGATATCGTCCAGCAAACGCCGCAGGGCAGGGCGTTCCATGTTCCCGCCGGTGAAACCGCCGTCGTCATAGCGTGTGGGGAGGCAGATCCAGCCTTCGTGCTTCATGCTGCAGATATACGCCTCGGCCGATTCCCGCTGCGCATCGAGCGAATTGAATTCCTGCTCGAGCCCTTCTTCGGTCGACTTGCGCGTGTAAATTGCACAACGGATAGTTTTGGGTTCATCCTTGTTTCGGGAATTTCTCATTTCTGCCCTCCGTTCAACCGGAAGAACAGAAATCCGTTCGTATGCGTGCCTGTGATTCTCTTGGCCACGGCACTGAGAGACGAATAGATTTCGCCTTCGAATTCGATGCCCTTCTTCCGCACCGTGACCCGGTAGTCTCGGCCTTTATACGCCCGCGTGATCACCGAGCCCGGTGGCGGCAGGCGTTTGTCGGGCGGTTGGGCGACCGTGGCCGTGGCGATGCGCAGCACGGGCGTTTTCTTTTCGGCAGGGGCTTTGAGCCGCAGATCGGCGTCGTTGGCCAGTTCGGCGGCGCGTTGGCGGGCTCGTTCCGAGAGATCCCCTTCGGCGTTGGCCTGCAACCGCCAGGCGATCCGGCGGACGAGCCAGGTCTTGTGATTCGACCGGCAGGCCTCGCCGAAGGTGGCTTCGTACTTCTCCCGCAACTGCGGCACCGTCAACCGTTCCATGACGGCAATTTCTTTCTTGATGTTCAGCGACATTTCATCTCCTTTTGCAAAAAACCTCTCGGGACCGTTAACCACGGGGCACAGTGAGGCGTGTCGCGGGGGAAACCTCAAGCATGGGACGAGCGGTTTGGGGTGGGTTTTCGGTGACCGGGCGGGAGCGGAGCCGCAGGATGCCGGTGGCGAGCAGACGGGCGAGTTCGCGGGTGCGCTGGGCGGGGGACATGGTGTCGGGCGATTGGTTCGTCGGCATGGAAACTCCAAGTCCTCAATCTGTTCTACTGGGTGGTTAACAGCTGATGTCTTGAACCTACGCCGACACCATCGAATTTCAGAAAAAATAAGGTGAACCATGAAATTGGTATGGGAGAAACCATCATAGTGGCGGTAATATCTCGCCACGCATTGGGCGCTATGGATGCGTCCATGTATGTGCATGGAGGCCACCAACTTTAGGGAGGTGTGGGTAAAGGCTGGTTGACGAATGCAAGATGCTTTATTGGCGACGCTTAATGGCAAAAATGCGCCAAAACGTCAGTTTTGGGAAAGCGAGCTGGAAATGTCCTTGGACTTCCATCTCGCAAATCGGGACGGAACGGATTTCCTCGAAACATGGCAGAACAAGCTTACCAAGCAGCAACGTAAGCTTGTCGAACTGGGGTCGAAACGCGGACGCTCACACCGTCGCCGAACTCCTCAGAATTCGAAAGGCGACGTTACGGGATTATTCCCGTACTTTCTCGTCTATCAGTTTTCGAAATTCAAATCGAAAATCGCCTTCGTTGAACTGGCGAAAGATGTCTTGGGAACCGATGTCGAAGAATGGCGAGCTGGTGAAGAGGATTTCGATGTGCCAGCGCTGGCGATCGCCCTCTATCTGAATGACCCGAAGCATCTACCCATGTTGTTGTGCATCGACAAAATGCACAAAAAGGGCTTTGCGCGGATGGTTCTCCAGCAGAAGCCTCCCCGATCCAGTGCATCCAAATTAAAAAGCTTCATGAAACCGCAGAATCTGCGTGAAGTGCTGAGCACTTTCGATGTCCAAAAACGCGACGGGCGCACCAGCGAGTTTCTGAACCTGTTGACGCCCGACAAGCGATATCAGGTCTTCATTCGTCGCGCCGAACGCCCAGACCACGTTCTTGGGCCCCACGGAATCATTCACGGCTACCGGCCGGAATGGATCATACTCGACGTCTTCGATTCCGGTCGGCGGGTGAATATTTCCTCGACGACCGTGGATGTCCCGCTGGAAATCGCCAACTCTATTGCTTCTGCAGCATTCGGCACCGAGTCTGAATACGCCAATGAGAGTCAGGTGACGTACGCGGCACAACTTCGACGTCTTCTCGACATTTTGCAGCAAGACCACGATAAGACGCTGACGTTTGTTGAATTGGCGCTGGCGTGCTCACCGCTGGAAAAAGGGCCGAAGCTCAAAGTCAGTGATCCCACCTCACAATCGATCGGGCCAGCGCTGGCTCAATTTGCCCAATCGTTCGGCTCAGCTCTCGACGAGCCGGAAAAGATCGACAGTATCAAAGTTCTGTACTGCGACAAACGGATCAGCCTGATTTTCGAGCCGCATTCCGATGGTGCCGATCAATTCATCGTGCGCTATTCGGACCACCGGTTGAATGTGAAAGAACGCAGAGACTTTGAAGACTATTTCAGGACGGAATATGAAATCGCCATCCTCTCGACGGAAAAACGACACAAGCGTCAATCGTGAATGTCTCGCATGGCTCCTTCGAGACGGAGAGGTTATTCAACAACCCTCCTCCGAAATGGCAGCAGCGGCGCACATCCTTTCGTCGGCCGGCCTCATACGCCTTCACGAATTCGAATTCGTGCGCTGTGCCAATACGCACGACAGAGACTTTCCACCTCGCAACCGCCATTGCCGGGGCGAGATCGTCGTGAACACAACACTCGATGAAGCGGGACGCGACTTCCGTTGTCCCGAATGCGATCGCCCGGTGTTTCCGTTTCGTTACGGGAAGCAACGCTTTCCTGCCGTGCGCGTTGAGATTATTCCGGAACGCGTGGACTCTTTTGTTGCCAGTCGATTGGCCCAAATTGGAACTGGCATGCACCAGCAAGACAACGGCGTCTTTCGTGTCGATGTCGATAGATGCCTCGTCTGGATTTGCATCGCCGATTGGGCCGCCGTTGACCCGTACCAGAGTCGCGATTGGGCACAGCAACACCACGTGTGTTACGTGATGGTTGATCAAAGGCGCCTTCGTCAACCGTTTACGGAAGAGGAGTGGCTTAAGCGTCTTTGGTTGGGGGATCTGATGGCGGGCGACGACGTGTTCGAAACGGCATTGCGCGAGGTCGTAGCGTCGGGACTGCCGCGCCAGGTCGGTTCTCTGTCACCCCGGCTGTTCACCCCCCAGGCAGGGCAATCGAGCGTCGCCCCGATGGTTCATTATTGCGAGAAAGGGCCGGAAAAACACGTTAAAAATGGAAATTCTACGAGGATAGTCGTCGAGCGTTTTTTCCGCGGATCTCTTTGTAAATCATGCCAGCATACTGATCAACAAAATTGCCGGATTGCAATTTTCGGCTTCTGGGTTGGTAAGAAATTCAATTGGTAAATCGGCCGCGATCCAACTCGCTTTATCATAAAATCGATCGCTCGACACCTCTGTGGATAAGACGGTTTTCGGCAAACGCTGCAATGGAGCCAGGTGTTTCAACGAGTTTCGTGCGTTTTTTGCTGGAAATCCGCAGTTTCGACGCTCGATTGCCCTGACCCCCCAGGGACAGCTCGTGGGCGGACAGGATTTTGTCGTAAGACGTCAGCGGCAGTTCATGGTCGAAATTGTCGATGATGCCATTCTTGTTGACGGCGTATCCGTTCTCGCGAAGCAGGCGGGGACTCAATACGACGTAATGGTCTTTCTCTGGGAGGAATTCCGGAACAACCTCGCGGCATCGACATCCGTTGAGGATTTCGAGTGGTTCAGCGTAGGGCAAATCGCAGATGGCATTGTGCAACGCCGTCGCAAGGTCGCAATCGATGACCTTGCAAATGTGCGTAGGGCGATCGCCCGGCTTCAGGACAATATGAGGCAGACCATCCTTCGCCAAACCGGCACGCCGATTTCCCAATCAGACATCGTTGAAGGAGCCGTTCAATCGGGTGCCAGTGATCAAGAAGGCTATCGGATCAATCCCCGAACCGTGCTGCCACGCCCGAAACAGACGCCCACGACGAGAACTGTCCAAAAATCTTGAGAACTGTCATCTGATGGTTCCTTTTTCCGTTCTGATTTCATCGTTTCCGCGAGAGAACTGTCGCACGCGCACGGAGAACTGTCCTCCGTGAAATCCATATAAACGGCAAGAATCTATTTCAGTTTAAACGAGCCAAATTGGCCACGAATCTACTGAAATGGAGTTGCTGTAATGTCGATGGATAGCACCGCCTCGGCCGCCGATCCGGGCGATGATCGGCCGAAATCTGTTAACGAACTTTTCGATGAGATCGAGCGTTTCGCCGTCAAACTGGCCCGCGAAGTTTCCCGCCGTCTCGTCGGTCGCCTGGGCCTCTCGGTGTCGGACGCGAAGGACATTGAGCAGGAATTGCTCACGCATCTCGTCCAGAAACTGCCTCAGTTCGATCCCTCACGGGCTCGACCGACGACAGACGCCGCCCAATAGTTCTCTCCTCCGTCCCCTTTTTCACGAAAGGAGTCCAAACCCATGCGTTACCAACTCGTCTTCGCTCGTGACGTCCGCTTCCGCCACGTTGAAAAAGCTCTCGAAGACGCCCACATCGCCGCCACCGCTGTGTTCGAACGAAAGCTGCTAAAGCGCGAAACGATTGCCGTCGTCGACAAGCCCAACAAGACGCTCATCCTCCAAATTGATACGCCGTTGCGCCGCGACCTGTGCAATCTCGTGCTCGCTTTTATCGGCCACCGATTCAGCCGCGACCAATACAAGATCGTCCGCGTGAAGGAGAAAAAAGTCCGCGCGAAGGAGGTCGTCTCCCGATGAGTATTCTTTCACACATCCAGAGCGGCAAACTGCCGCTGCCGCCCCGCATACTCACGTACGGCACCGAAGGGATCGGCAAGAGTACCTTCGCTTCACAGGCCCCGAAGCCGATTTTCGTCCAGACCGAAGACGGTCTATCCGAAATCGACTGCGAAAAGTTCCCGCTGGCCAAGTCATACAGCGAGGTCATGGCCTCGCTGGCGGCGCTGCGGGTCGAAGAGCACTCGTACCAGACCGTGGTCATCGATTCGCTCGACTGGTTTGAACGCCTCATTTGGGACGAGTTGTGCGAGCGGTACAACGTCTCGTCCATCGAAAAAGTCGACGGCGGCTACAGCAAGGGCTACACCCACGCCCTCTCGCTGTGGCGGCCGTTTCTGGATCTGCTTAACCAGCTGCGGATCGAACGGCGGATGATCGTCATCGGTTTGGCGCACGCCAAGGTCGAAAAATTCGAGGATCCCGAGTCAACATCGTACGATCGCTACTCACCCCGGCTCCACAAACACGCCTGCGGTCTCGTCTCCGAATGGGCCGACGCCGTGCTGTTCGCCACTCGCAAGATCCGCGTCGCCACCGAGGACGCCGGGTTCAATCGCACGCGCGGCATCGCTCACGCTCTCGGCAAAAATGGCGGCGAGCGCGTGCTGCGGACAATCGGCAGCCCCACCTGCATCGCCAAAAACCGGTACTCGCTGCCGGAAGAACTTCCCCTCTCGTGGCCGGCGCTGTTGTCGGCCCTGTCTCAATCGTCCGCCCCTACAGAAACGGAGTAATCGATGGCCAATCTCAATGGATTTGACGCGAACCAAGTCGAACCGACCGCAGGTCGCGACCCACTCCCTGCCGGAAATTACCTGGCGGCGATTGTGGGATCGGAATTCAAGCCCACCAAAGCGGGCAACGGTCAGTATTTGGAATTGAAGTTTCAGATCCTCGACGGTCCGCACAAAGACCGGCTCCTGTGGGCGCGGCTCAATCTCGACAACCCGAATCCCGATGCCGTGAAAATGGCCAAAGCCGAACTCTCGGCGATCTGCCGCGCCCTGGGGGTGTTGCAGCCCAAAGATTCGCTCGACTTGCACGATCTGCCGCTGCTCATCACGGTGAAGTGCAAGAAGCGAGACGACAACGGCGAGATCGGTAATGAGATTTCGGGGTATGCCAAGAAACCGTCGCCACCGCCCCCCGAGACGTCGGCCGCCGGTGCGCCCAGCGCTCCCTGGATGCGGTGATGACATACGTCTTGGAAGTCCCCTTCCCGCCGTCAATCAACCATTACTGGCGGCGGGTCGGATCCCGCACCCTCATCAGCCGCTCCGGCAGAGCATTTCGCCAGAGCGTCTGCGATCTGCTGTCGGAGCGGCAGGTGAGGCCCCTCGATGGGCCACTGGCGGTGACGGTCGACGTCTATCTTCCCGACGACTGCTGCCGCGACCTCGACAATCTCTCGAAGTCGTTGCTCGATGCCCTCGAGCACGGCCACGCGTTCCACGACGACCACCAGATCGAAACCCTCACACTCCATAAACGTGCCATCGAACCCCCGGGTCGGGCCGTGGTCACGATCGAACAGATGCAACCATGATATTGCGTCCCTACCAAGAAGCGGCGGTGCAGTCGGTCTACGACCATCTGCGCACCCGCGACGACAATCCGTGCGTGGTCTTGCCCACCGGCTCTGGGAAAACGCCGGTGATCGCGACGATCTGCCGTGACGCTGTGCAGCGCTGGGGCGGACGCGTGCTCGTGCTCGCCCACGTTCAGGAATTGCTCAAACAAGCGGCTGATAAACTCTCGCAGGTCTGCTCCGACATCCGCTACGGCATCTATTCGGCGGGCTTGAAGCAGCGCGACACCGACGCCCCCGTGATCATCGCCGGCATTCAGTCCGTGTTCAATAAGGCTTGCGACCTCGGGCCGTTCAATCTGATTCTGATCGACGAGGCGCACATGCTCCCGCCCGATGGTGAAGGCCGCTATCGGCAATTTCTCACGGACGCCCGGGTGGCGAACCCGCACGTGCGACTCGTCGGTCTCACCGCCACGCCGTTTCGTCTGAAATCCGGGATGATCTGTGCGCCGGAAAACCTGCTCAACCATATCTGCTACGAGATCGGCGTCAAAGAGCTGATCGTCGACGGGTATCTCTCGCCGCTGGTGACCAAAAGCGGCACGGCGACATGCGACACATCTACGCTCCATGTCCGCGGCGGTGAATTCGTGGCGGGCGACGTCGAAGAGCTGATGGACGACGACGAGCGAGTGTTGTCGGCCTGCCGGGAGATCGTCGAATACACGCGCGACCGCCGGGCGACGTTGATCTTCGCCAGCGGGGTGCACCACGGCCGGCATATCTGCCAGGTGCTGGCCGACGAACACCAGATCGACTGCGGGTTCGTGACCGGCGACACGCCGGCGAAACAGCGAGACGAGATTTTGGGCGCTTTCCTCAGCGGCGATCTTCGTTATCTCGCCAACGTCAACGTGTTGACCACCGGCTTCGACGCCCCGCACATCGACTGTGTGGCGCTGCTGCGGCCCACCATGTCGCCGGGACTTTATTATCAGTGCTGCGGGAGGGGCTTCCGTCTGCATCCCGGCAAACGGAATTGTTTAATTCTCGACTTCGGCGGCAATGTCTTGCGGCACGGGCCGGTCGACCAGATCCAGGTGGTGACCCGCAATCGTGAAAGCGGCGACCGTTCACCGCCGGCCAAGCTGTGCCCGAAGTGTCATGCGCTGATCGCCGTCGGGTACGGGATCTGCCCCGAGTGCCGCTACGAATTCCCGCCACCGGACCGCAGGAAACATGAGGCCGAGGCCACCGCGGCGGGCATATTGTCCGGCGAGATCAGCGACAACGAGTACGAAGTCCGCGACGTCACGTATGCGGTGCACACCAAGCGCGATGCGCCTCCCGGCTCGCCGCAATCGATGCGCGTCACATACCGCCTGGGGCTGGCCCATTGGCAGAGCGAATATATCTGTTTCGAGCATGGCGGTTATGCCCGGCGGAACGCCGAGCAATGGTGGCTGGATCGTTCCCCCGATCCGGTCCCCGAGACGGCGGAACGAGCCGTCGAACTCGCGGAGGCGGGCGCGCTGGCCCTCCCGGAAACCATCGCCGTCCGCAGCATCACGGGCGAAAAGTACGACCGCATCATCGCCTACCGGTTGCCTCCGCTCGCTGTGGTTGAAATCGCGATCCCGCCGACACTCTTTAATTCCGAGGAGGTTCCATTTTGAGCGCGCAACAGACCGCCCTCGATTATCGGCGTGCCGGCCTGTGTGTGCTCCCGGCGATCCTCGCCGAAAAGCGCCCAGATCTCCCGGCTTGGGAGCCGTACGAAAGACGGTTGCCGACGGAGCGTCAGGTTGGCGCGTGGTTCGCCGACGAGACCCCGTTGTGCATCGTCGCCGGTAAGATCTCAGGACACCTCGAAGTGCTCGACTTCGACCACCAAGCCGAACTCTACGAGCCTTGGCGGGCGTTGGTCGAGGCGGAAGCCCCTGGGCTCATCGACCGTCTGCTGATCGAACGCTCGCAGTCCGATGGCCGGCACGTCGTATATCGCTGCGCGACGAGTATCGACGGTAATCGCAAACTGGCGCAGCGCGTTGTCTTGGTCGAGAGCGCCGACCCGGTGACGATTAACGGTAAGCCCTACAAGCCGCGGCGAGTCGGCGACGAATACGTGGTCATGCTCACCCTGATCGAGACCCGCGGCGAACGAGGTCTGTTCCTGTGCGCCCCGACGCCGGGCTATTTGGTCCTGCAGGGCTCATTCGTGGACCTGCCGGTCGTGACCGAGGCCGAGCGTGAGCTACTTATCGAAGCCGCCTGTGCGCTCACCGAGT
This sequence comes from Planctomycetaceae bacterium, assembly GCA_040881995.1. Lineage (GTDB taxonomy): Bacteria > Planctomycetota > Planctomycetia > Planctomycetales > Planctomycetaceae > JAQCEJ01. Next base: position 3,039 of record JBBECD010000220.1, on the reverse strand, counting down.
GGGTGCCTCCCGCGGCCGAGGTTCCCATCGGTTCGCCTGCCTCGGGCCGTCCCGGCGATGAATTCAATGAGCGTGGCTCCCTCACTGCCAGATTGTTAATACGAAGGAACAAATCGGACCCGAGTTTTAGCGAACACGGGAACTCGCATTCGAAGCTGATCATTCTGACCGAAGCCCGCAAAGTATGTGTTTGTCGCAGAATCGTTGGACATCGTCTCAAAAATCGTCCAGACATCTGTAGCCCAAGATTGAGCTTTAACCAAAAATATTTTTTGCTATGATATTCGAAGCGGCAGGTTATTGGTAAACCTGCCCACCGCCCTTCCTGACGGGGCCGCACTCCGCAACTCGGAGTTACCAGTACAATCCACGTACACAAGGTAACTCCCATGAAAATCGAGTTGTGGCCCCTCTCCCGCATCCAGCCGTACGAACGCAATCCGCGCCAGAACGACGGCGCCGTCGACGCCGTCGCCCGTTCGCTCCAGGAGTTCGGCTTCCGCCAACCGATCGTGGTCGACACCGACGGCGTGATCATCGTCTGCGGGCATACGCGGTTCAAGGCCGCGCAGAAGCTCGGGCTCGACAAAGTGCCGGTGCACGTCGCCAAAGATCTCACGCCGGAGCAGATCAAGGCCTACCGCATCGCGGACAACCAAACGGCCTCGCTCGCCGAGTGGGACTTCGATCTGCTGCCGTTGGAATTAGCTGAGCTACGCGACTGCGATTACGATCTCGGGCTGCTCGGCTTCGACGAAGACGAACTCGCCAAGTTGCTGAATCCCAATGGCAAGGAAGGGTTGACCGATCCGGACGATGTCCCCGCGCCACCTGATGCGGCCACCACGCAACCCGGTGACCTCTGGATCCTTGGCAACCACCGCTTGCTGTGCGGCGACAGTTCGAAACCGAGCGACCTCGATCGCTTGCTCGACGGTCAGCCCATCCACCTCGTCAACACCGACCCGCCTTACAACGTGAAGGTCGAGCCGCGATCCAACAACGCGATTGCGGCCGGCAACAGCAGCTTTGCGAATCCGAACAAGCACCATCAGAAGTTCGATCTGGAGCGGCATCCCGAGAAAGCGAAGCCGACGGGAACAAAGTTACGGGCGAAGGATCGAGCGTTGATGAACGACTTCGTGACCGATGTTGAATTCGACCACCTGCTCGATGCCTGGTTCGGCAACATGGCGCGTGTGCTCGTGCCAGGGCGTGCGTTTTATTGCTGGGGCGGCTATGCGAACCTCGGTAATTATCCGCCGTTTCTCAAGAAGCACGGTCTCTACTTCTCGCAAGGGATCATCTGGGACAAGCAGCATCCTGTGTTGACGCGCAAAGATTTCATGGGTGCCTTCGAGATCGCGTTCTATGGCTGGCGCGAAGGAGCCGGGCACAAGTTCTACGGCCCGAACAACGCCACGGACTTGTGGCATGTCAAAAAGGTCAATCCGCAATCGATGGTGCACCTCACCGAGAAGCCGGTCGAGCTCGCGGTCCGCGCCATGCAGTATTCGTCGGTGGTCGGCGAGAACGTGCTTGATCTGTTCGGGGGCTCGGGCAGCACGCTGATCGCCGCCGAGCAGACGGGACGCAAGGCGTTTTTGATGGAACTCGACCCGCTGTATTGCGACGTCATCGTGCAGAGGTACGAGCAGTTCACGGGGACCAAGGCCAAACGGATTTCGGCAAGCGGGGTGGCCGCATGATTTATCTCGCCTCACCCTACTCCGATCCGTCGTCCGATGTCCGCGAAGCCCGTTACCGCTTGGCCTGCCACGCGGTCGCGATTCTGCTGCACGCCGGACTGACGTGCTATTCGCCCATCGTCCACAGCCACCCGCTGGTGCAACACGGCTTCCCGACGGACTGGTCGTTCTGGGAACTGCACGACCGCGCGCACCTGGCCCGGTGCGACGAACTGGTCGTGCTCACGATCCGCGGGTGGCAAGAATCCATCGGCGTGTCGGCCGAGGTGGCGCAGGCGGGGGAGCTGGGGATTCCGGTGCGGTACGCCCACTTTTCGGGGCTCGCCCCGTCGTCGTCCACGTTCGCCCACGTCGCGGGGGAGGCCGAGCCTTGAACGTTTCGCCAACCAACGAGAAAACGCCCGCGTGTGGCGAACACGGGGCGTTTGGGTGCGGAATCCCGGCCGTTACGGCGGGTCGATACCCGCTGGCGGCACCGGCGGGTCGAGTTCATCCGCCAGCGCGAGGAGCGTTTCCCGCAAATCTTCGGCATCGATCTGGTGGGATCTGCAGCCTTCATCGATCGCCCGTTCGAGGCGCAGCGCCATGTTGCGGAAGGCATCCGCGGTTCGTTGTTTGCTATTCATGGTCGTTACTCCTTGTTCGTGGGCTGGTATTGATCAGCGTTCTGCTTCTTGGCGGTCGGCTTCTTGGCGACGGCCTTCGTGCCGGCCAGAGCGAACTTCCCCCGTTCGGTTTTGACGAACCGGGCCTCCGTTCCCTTGAGTTGCAGCTCCCGCAGGATCGCGGCGTACAAAGTATTAGCCGGCGTCTTGCCGCCGGGGCTCGTCCAATATTTCTTGGCAGCCATCGCCTCGATCATTTCGAGGGCGGTCATCGGTTCCTTCGATTCCCCCAGCACCCGCGCCGCGGAATCCAAGGCGCTCGGCCTGCGTTCGATCTTTTCTTTCTTCGGTGCCGCAGCCTTCCCGTTCGTGTTTTTCGTGGCTTTCGTGGTCGCGGTCTTCTTGGTCGTCTTCTTGGTTGCGGTCTTCGTCGTCATGTTCGTGTTCCTTTTCCAATGTGTCGATGGGGAGGCTGCCATCATCAGGCCCGGCCCACCACGGTCGGGCGACGGGGAACCGTTCCCCGTTTCGGCTTATTCGGCCAATCCACAGGCGGCGTCCGCCAAACCCGCGCACAAGAAATCCACCAGGCCCTTCGCCTCATCCGTTTCGGGCTCGACGTCCCAGCCTCGGTCGAAATTGGCAACCACTACGCGGTCCGACAGTCGCCGCAACCAGAGCTTGCCGATCCGGCTGTCCCCCAGTTCGTTCTCGGCGTCGATCGC
>JBBECD010000219.1:54854-64882 GCA_040881995.1 Planctomycetaceae bacterium | reverse complement strand
TCTCCCCATCTCCCCATCTCCCCATCTCCCCATCTCCCAGACAAACGCGATCAGTTCCTCAGCCGCGGATCAGCGGCGTCGCGCAAAGCTTCACCCACCAGGTTATACGCGGTAATCGTCACGAAAATCGCCGTCCCCGGGAAATAGATCAGCCACGGCGCACGGAAAATCGCCTCGCGTCCGGAGGAAAGAATTCCGCCCCACGACGGCGTCGGAACGGTGATTCCGAACCCGAGAAACGACAAGCCGCTTTCGGTGAGAATCGCCCCGGCGACGCCGAATGTCGCGGAGACCATCACCGGCGCCAGCGCATTCGGCAGCACGTGCTTGAAAATGATCCGCCACGGCGAATAACCGAGCGCCCGCCCGGCGAGCACGAACTCCTGCTCGGCAAGCCTTAAAAACTCGGCCCGCACCAGCCGGGCAATTCCGGTCCAACCGGTCACGCCGATGACGATCATGATGTTGAAGATGCTCGGCCCCAGAAAGGCCACAATGCTGAGGATCAAAAAGAAGCTGGGGAAACAAATCACGACTTCGATGATCCGCGAAATGACCATGTCCCATACGCCGCGAAAGTATCCCGCCAGCGCCCCCACGATGATGCCGATGGTGACGTAAATCCCCACGGCGACGATGCCGACTGTCAGGCTCACGCGTCCTCCCCAGATCATCCGCGTGAGGATATCGCGGCCGATGTCGTCGGTTCCCAGCCAGTGCGGGCTATCCCACCTTCCCAGCGATTCATTCTTCGCAAAAGTTTCACCGTCCTTGGATGCTTCGTCGGACGATTCTTCTTTTTTCCCCATGAAATACGGCCGCGCAAACTTGCGACGGAGATGATCTTCGTCCAGACCGTAATGAATCGGCGGCCAGACCACTCCTTCAAACACGACGAGCGCCTGCACCGCTTGATCGGCCTCATTTGCCAGTACGGCGTCCTTGTAATTCGTGCGGTCAAGCCGCTGGGGAACCAGAAAATACCAGATGATGCCGGCAAGCAGCGGCAATCCGGCCAACATCAGAGCGCGGATCGCCGGCGGCGTTGGACGCCTTTCTCCTTTAAACAGCACGAGATTGAAAATTTTCGCCCATACGGGCCAGAGAATGACGCTGATGTTCCCTGCCAAAAAAAAGATTTCGACCGCCGACAGCGAACGCAGCACCGGCCAGAATTGACGATACTGAAACGAGACCTTCCGCGCGTCGAAGTTTTGCCGCAGATCGGTGCGCAGTTGCCTCAGCGTCGCAGCTTCTATCTCGTCCGGGTCGTCGACCCCCACCGCGGCATAAAACTGTTCGCGGAATTTCTCGAGTTGTTCGTATTCCAGTTCGGCCAACTGCGCGCCCATTAAATCGAGCTGCAGCGACATGATTTCGACCTGCGTCCGCCGCCAGTCGATCCACGATTCATCCGACGTTTTCCACTTCTGATCGATGAACTGGTTGAGCATGATGCGGGCCGTCCGCGCCGACTCCTGGTATTCCTGCCGGTTGTAACCGACATACATCAGAGGCCGATCGTTCGCGATGAACGGCGCCCAGATGCTGACGCTGATCAGAATCCAGATCGCCGCGGCCGAAAAAACCGCCAGTTTCCGCTTGCGAAATTGCCGCCAGATGATCCCCCACTGGCTCTCCCCGCGGGGAATTTCCCGCGGCACGGCGATCGCCGATGTGATCTCGGCCGCGACGGCGGCATGCGGTTCGGGACCGAACTTCTGCTCGGGGACGTCCGGAATTCCCGGTGCGGGGGCCGGCTCAATCGGCCCGTCGTAGTTTTCGTTCGGCGGCTGGTTCACCTACACCTCAACTCCGGCTTTCATAACTGACCTGCGGATTGACAATGACGTACAGAATGTCGGAGATGAGAATGCCGAACAGCGTAAGCACCGCCGAAAGCATCAGCGTCGTCATCACCACGTCGTATTCGCGTCTGAGCACTCCTTCAAACGCCATGCGTCCCATGCCCGGAATATTGAAAATCGTTTCGATGATCACGCTACCGCTGATCAGAAACGGCAGCAGCGAGGCAAACAGCGTGATGATCGGGAACAGGCTGTTCCGCAGGGCATGCACCAGAATCACGCGCATCTTGCCTGCCCCCTTGGCTTCGGCGGTGCGGATGTAATCCTGCCGGATGACCTCGAGCATGCCGACGCGCATTTGACGGCTGATGTAGGCCAGTCCGCCGTACGTCATGCAGAAAATCGGCAAAACGATGTGATGCAGATAATCCTTAAGCCACGGCCACCCCGACATCTGCCCGGCCCCCGAGCCGTGCAGCCCCATGATGGGAAACCAGATCGTCTGCGTGCGATCGCCGAACCAGATCCGCAGCATCTCCGCCGCCCAGAACGACGGCAGCGAATACAGCACAAACAGAAACACCGTCAGCCCCCGGTCGACCGGCGTATGCGGCGCAGCCGCGCTGAAAATTCCAAGCGGCACCGCGATGGCATAGATGAGGACGAACACAATCACGTTTAAGACGAGCGTAACTTTCATCGCATCCATCAAGTCGGGCCAGATCGGTTTTTCCTGCTGAAAGTAAATCATGTCCAGCTTGGCCAGCCGATGCAGAAAATAGCCGAATTGCACAACCAGCGGCTTATCGAGGTGAAACTTCTTGCGGAACCGCGCTTCGGCTTGTTCGGTGCCGCGCTCGGCGTTGATTCCCGCAGACGCCTGCCCCACGCCGCCGAATTTTTGTGACGCGGGATCGCCCGGCGCCATTTTCACGACCAGGAACGAGATGATCAGAATGCCGATCATCGTCGGGATCATGAGCAACAGACGTTTGACGATATAATGCCACACGAGTTGTCACCTGAGAGTATCCCCTCTGTATTTCCCCCTCTCCCTCCGGGAGAGGGCCGGGGTGAGGGTGCTTTTTCTACGCATAAACGGACGAACGAGAACCAGAAGAGGAACAGCGAGGAGTTTCATTTCTGACTCTCCCTTCATCCCTCACTTGTGTATCTGCTGGTCCTTGGGGACGTACCATTCGGCGAGATCGAATCCCGGACGCAGACGATACCACTTCACCCCCTGAAACCGGTGGTGATAGGCACCGAAATCCTTCGACGTATACAGGAACATGTAGGGCTGCTCCCGGTCGAGAATGCGATGGATTGCGAAGTGCAGTTTCATCCGCTTCGATTCGTCGAGCGTCAGGCGCAAGGTTTCGATGATGTCGTCGGTTTGCGCGTCCTTGAATGAGACGTGATTGCTCCCCCGTTTGTCCTTCCCGGCACCCGAACCGTGCCAAATCTGGAACGGATCCCCTTCAAGACTGGTGGCCCATCCCAATCTGATCGCGTCATACTCCTTCGCTTTCACCTTGTCGATAAACGAGGCCCATTCGTAAAGGCGAATGTTCATCATGATGCCGACATCTTTGTAACTCTTCTGAATGATCGCCGCCTGGGCTTCCGCGGACGGATTCCCCGGCGGAAACAGCAATTCGAATTCAAATTTCTTGCCGTCTTTGTCCAGAATTCCATCGTTGTCGGTATCGGCCCAACCGGCATCGGCGAGCAGTTCCTTGGCAATCTCCACATCATAGGCCAGCGGTTTCACCTCGTGATCGTACGCGGGACCAAAATAATACTGACTTCCCGAAACCACCACGCCGGCGTTGTGCAACTTCTCGCGAAGGAACGTCTCCTTGTCGAAGAGCATGCTGAGGGCAATGCGGACCCGGCGATCCTGGAATAAAGGCCGCAATTGGTTCCAGCCGTAATAACTGTAGCCGGGGCTGTACCAGTTCGCTTTCACGTATTTGCTCGTGAACCATTCGGGGTTGTCCGCCAAATCTTCGTAGTATTGCTCAGCCTGCATGGGCCACATGAAGTCGATCTCGCCCGCCTTCAGCGCCTGAAAGGCCGTCGTGGCGTCGATGATGAACTTGAAGACCAGCCGGTCGAGATAGCCCCTGCGTTCGGTATTCCAGTATTCGGGATTTCTCCGCAACATAATGCTGACCGAGCGATCCCAATTTTCAACGATGTACGGCCCCGTTCCCAGCGGCGCATTGTTGTAGCGTTCGTCGGTGTTAAAGAATTTGCCGAACGCCAGACCATGAACGCTGACTTTCTTCTGTGCGTCTTCTTCCGCTTCCGTCAGCCTGTCCATCGTGAGCGTCTTGCCGTCGGCGGCAAAGTAGGACGAGAACACATGCCACGGCGGACTGAACGCCGACAGGCCGGCCGTGAATTCGAACGCCATGAAATACTGCTGACGATACTTCATGCGAATCGTATGCTTGTCGAGCGGTTCGCAGTCGATGATGTCCTGGTAATACGTGCGAATCGATTCGCCGTCGACGTTCGGGTTATTGATGATCGAATAACCGAAGATCATGTCGTCGGTGGTGAAGGGCGTGCCGTCCGACCATTTGACGTCATCGCGCAGAAAGTATGTGTAAATCGTTTTGTGCTGCACGTCGACCCACTCGCCCTTTTTGAGCGTCAGCGATTTCTGATCGCTCGACTTCAACTCATCCGTCAGCGGATTGCCGGGAGTCAACGGCGTGACGACGAGCGAGCCGTCGGACATTTTTTGTGCTTCGCCGAAGAACTCGGCGCCGACTTCCATCCGATATTTTCCGGTTGCCAGACCGGCGACGTTGAGTTCACCTTTGTCGTTGCTCCAGAAGTGGTAACCGTTGCGCTGTGCTCCGGCGACTTCGCCGATGGGATACAGTCCGACCCAGACACCGCCGATGCTTTTGCCGTCTTTGTCTGTCGTCTGATAGGTCAGAACGGGATCGTTCTCGTCTTTCTTGGTCGACGCGGTGTATTCGATTTCGAGCATTTCGGCAGGCTTGCCGTCTTTCGGTTGGATGCGCCGTTCGCGTCCGGGGTAGTTCGCCGACAGTTTAACGGCATCTTCGGCGACCCATTTCTTGGCGATCAGCGGCTCCCATTCGAGCGTCTCCGGATCACGGCGGACCAGGGCTTCGTGCACATATTCGCCAATGTATGTCTGCACCGCCGAGGTTTCGACGATCGGATTGAGCGACTTCGGTTCGGAATTGAAGCGGATCGTCAATTGATCGCCGGTGGCCGGTTCGCCGGGATGCGACTTCGCGTAATCGTTGCCAACGTCGGCGGGGAGTTCCCCTTTGATCTTGAGCGTCTCGGCCTTCACGTCCAGACGGGGAATGATAATTCCGTCGACGTCTTCCATGATTGGAATCTGCGGGACGTCGGTCTCGTCTTCAACGACCTTTACCGCGGGTGTTTTGGGATCTCCCAATGAGACCGTTCCCGGCTCGGTTCCCTTGTCGGTCGCCGCGGGGGACGTCCCCTCGCTTCGCGGGCTGGTTCCCGCCGATTCGTAGCAGCCCGCCATTCCCGCGAGTGCGAAACAGAACACAAAGCTCGATACCATCCAGCCGGCACAACGCGGGTGATATTGCGGCATGAGCGAAACTCCTTGAAAGCTCACTGAAAGATAAGAAACTCATCCGTCCCAGTGGGGCGAAAAAAGGGGAAACACCGGTCCCTAGCGTTGAATTCTTGCAGACCGATGACAATCAATCAACCCCTGATGCTCGGCAGGCGAACGGAGTCCCGTGCGGGCGACATGGGAACAGTCGAGCGACATCCTCCTTGCTGCGCTCCAAATCCCCGCGCGAATGGAGTACAATTACGCCCAAACAATCCTGCACTTCGTCGCGCCCTCTTTAACGGGAGTTCCACCATGGCCAAGCAGTATCGCGTCGGGATCATCGGACGGACGGGAAAAGGGAACTATGGGCACGGCATCGACACAGTCTGGGCGGACGTCCCGGCGACGACGGTCGTCGCCGTGGCCGATGAAAACGACGAAGGACGCGCCGAGGCCGCCCAGCGGACCGGGGCCGCGAATGCTTACGCCGATTACCGCGAGATGCTCGATAAAGAACAGCTCGACATCGTCGGCGTCGGGCCGCGCTGGGTCGACATGCATCACGAGTTAGTGCTGGCATGTGCGGAACGGGGCTGCCACATGTATATGGAAAAGCCGTTCTGCCGCACGCTCGTCGAAGCCGACGAAATGATCCGCGAGCTGGAAATGCGGCATCTGAAACTGGCGATCGCTCATCAGACGCGCTGGACGCCGCTGCTCCCCGTCGTGCAGGAAGCCATCGCCGCCGGGGAAATCGGTCAGTTGATGGAGATTCGCGCGCGCGGCAAGGAAGACGGTCGCGGCGGGGGCGAAGATTTGTGGGTGCTCGGGTCACACGTTCTCGATTTGATGCGGGCCTTCGGCGGCGATCCGCTCAACTGTTACGCCTCCGTGTGGAATAAAGGTCATTCCGCCACGTCGGCAGACGTCGCCGAGGGGAATGAAGGGATCGGCCTGCTGACCGGCGATTCGATCAACGGGCGCTATCAACTCCCCAACGGCGTGACCGGGTACATCGCCTCGAACCGTGGATTGGCCGGCGCTCCGTCGCGGTTCGGGTTGCAGATTTTCGGATCGAAAGGAATCATCGAATTCTTTACCGGATATCTCACGCCGGCGTTTATTCTGCGCGATTCGTCGTGGTCGCCGGGACGTTCGGGCAAGGGATGGGAGACGATTTCTTCTCAAGGAATCGGCAAACCGGAGACGGAAGGGGGCGCCGGCCTCGGCGGCGGCAACATCGCAGCGGTGCACGATCTCATCCAATGCATCGAAAACGACGGCCAACCGAAGTGCAGCATGTACGACGCTCGAGCCACCGTGGAAATGATCGCCGCGATTTTCGAATCGCACCGCCAGGGGAGACCGGTGTCGCTGCCGCTGGAGAATCGGGAGAATCCGCTGGCGTCGCTGGCGTGAAGAAGAAGGGGAGAGGGGGAGACAAGCGGTTCTTTCGTTTAGCCGCGACGCGAAGGGTTTCCGTAGCGGAGCGCTAACCTCGTGCCAAGTGACATTCGAGCCTCACAACAATGTTGCTAACGCTCCGCTGCGCCGAACCTGCGCGTCGCGGCTAACCATAAGACCTCCCTCAACAAAATTACCCTTCAACGCTACAATTCCTCGAACAGCACACAACAACGACCATCCCGGACGGAGGGCTCAATGCCGACTGCTACAGAACCGATTCTCGAAATCGAGGGCCTCAAGACCTACTTCCGCACCGAGGCGGGGGTCGTTAAGGCGGTCGACGATATTTCACTCAAGCTCAAGCCGGGACAGACGCTCGGGCTCGTCGGCGAATCGGGTTCCGGGAAGTCGGTCACGTCGTACACCATCTTGCGACTGCTCCCCGAATTGACGGCCCGCATCGAAGCCGGCCGGATTTCCTTTCTCGGGCGCGACCTCGTGAGAATTCCGAAAAACGAGATGTGCGATATTCGCGGCAAGGATATCAGCATGATCTTTCAAGAGCCGGGAACGTCGCTCAACCCGGTGTATCGCGTCGGCTGGCAGGTGATGGAAGCGATCCTGCTGCATCAAAAAGTTTCGAAAGAGGAAGCCCGGCAGCGAACGATCAAATTGTTCGAAGAAGTCGGCATCCCCGAACCCGAACGGCGCATCGACAGCTTTCCGCACGAAATGTCGGGAGGACAGAAGCAGCGAGTGATGATCGCAATGGCATTGAGCTGCAATCCGAAAATCCTCATCGCCGACGAACCGACGACCGCCCTCGACGTCACGATTCAGGCGCAGATTCTCGACCTCATCCGCAAGCTCCGCGACGAGCGCGGCATGTCGGTGCTGTTCATCACGCACGACTTGGGCGTCATCGCCGAACTTGCCGACGACGTCGCCGTTATGTTTCACGGCAAGATCGTCGAGTATGGCGATGCGGTGTCGATTTTCAAAAACCCGAAGCACCCCTACACAAAAGGGCTGATCGCCTGCCGGCCGAAGCTGGCGTCGTCGTTCCGCCGCTTGCCGACCGTCGCCGACTTTATGGAAATGAAGACCGCGCCGGACGGCGAAATCAAGATCATCGAGAAATCGCTCAGCGACGCCGCGATGGAAAAACTGATCCGCCGAGGCCGAGGCCGCATGCTTTCGCCGATTCCCGAAATCGAGCAACAGGGTTACAAGTGGAACGCGAGCGATTATCCCGAAGGGACGACGACGATCGACGCCGAGAACAAACCGCTGCTGGAAGTGACCGATCTCAAGGTTTATTACCCGATCCGCAAGGGACTCCTGCGCAAGACGGTCGGCCATGTGAAAGCCGTCGACGGCATCAGCTTTCGCGTTTACAAAGGACAGACGCTGGGCCTCGTCGGCGAGTCGGGCTGCGGGAAAACGACGACCGGCCGGGCGCTTATCCGTTTGATTCCGATCACCGACGGGAAGGTGTCCTACAATGGCCGCAACGTCCGCGATGCCTCGGGAGAGTCGTTGCAGAAATTCCGCCGCAAGATGCAGATCATTTTTCAGGATCCTTATAATTCGCTCAATCCTCGCTTAACGGTCGAAGCGATGCTGACCGAAGCCATGAGCGTGCATCGTCTGGGAACGTCGCGCCGCGATCGGCAGGAGCGCGCGGCCCATCTGCTCGAAGAAGTCGGGCTAAAGGTCGAACATCTGCGGCGCTATCCGCACGAGTTTTCGGGAGGTCAACGGCAACGTCTCGGCGTGGCGCGGGCGCTCGCCGTCGAGCCCGAGTTCATCATCTGCGACGAATCGGTTTCGGCTCTCGACGTCTCGGTGCAGGCGCAGGTGCTGAACTTGCTGAAGGATTTGCAGGAACAGCATCAGCTCACGTATATTTTCATCAGCCACGATCTCAGCGTCGTCAAGTTTATGTCCGATATGATGGCGGTGATGAATGCCGGGAAGATCGTCGAATACGGCCCGGCCGATCTCATTTACGCCAACCCGCGCGAAGATTACACCAAACGCCTGATCTCGGCGATTCCCGAAGTCGACATCGAGAAAATCGAATCCCGCCGGACGTCCCGTCAGGAACAACTCGGCCGATTGTCGAAGTGAATTGACATGGAAAGGTTCCGAATGAATGTGTGCGGCATGAAACGTGACATCGGCGAAGCAGAGCTTCGCGGACCTTGCGTTCCCAAGCGGAGCTTGGGAACGAGGACGTGGTTTGTAGTGCTGGTTTTCGTAGCGACGTCGCTGATGCCGTCGCAGTCCACCTTCGCCGACGACGAAAAATTTCCGGCGGAGCTGGTCGAGTTCGAACCGATCGAGAAGAACCCGATTTTCGTCGCCTCTGGGGAAGGGCATTGGGATGTGAAGATCCGCGAGCGGGGCTTCATCCTCAAGGAAGACGACGGCTACAAGATGTGGTACACCGGTTACGACGGCACGCGCGAGGGGACGAAAATGCTGGGACTCGCGACCTCCGAGGACGGCGTCACCTGGACGCCGTGCGACGACAATCCGATTTACGACGACCACTGGGTCGAAGACATGATGGTCGTCAAACTCGACGGGGTCTATTACATGTTCGCCGAAGGGTCTATGGACCAGGCCCAACTGCTGACGTCGAACGACGGCGTCCATTGGACCCGGGAACGAACGCTCGATGTCCGCCTGAAAAATGGCGAGCCGATTCCCCCCGGCCCGTACGGCACGCCGACGGCATGGCACGAAGGTGACACGTGGTATCTGTTTTACGAACGCCGCGATCAAGGGATCTGGCTGGCGACGTCGAAAGACATGAAGGTCTGGACCAATCGGCAGGACGAGCCCGTGCTCGCGCCGGGGCCGGGCGATTACGACCGCGACCTGATCGCGATGAATCAGATCGTCAAATACGACGGCCGCTATTACGCTTATTATCACGGCGCCTCCAATGCCCAGAAGCCGAATTTGTGGACGACCAATGCCGCGGTTTCCGACGACTTGATTCACTGGAAGAAGTACGCCGGCAATCCGCTGTTCCCCGTGAGCGCAAACAAGTCGAGCGGCATTCTCATCCCCGACGGCAAACGGTTTCGGCTCTACACGATGCACAACGAAGTGCACGTGCATTTTCCGGCGGGGGTGAAGTAGCGATTTTTCGTGTCTTCGGTTTCGATTCGTGGTCCGCATTTTCCTATCCGGTCTTCCGGCCCAAAGGG
>JBBECD010000219.1:0-54816 GCA_040881995.1 Planctomycetaceae bacterium | reverse complement strand
ACCGCGTCGTCGACGTTGAAATCTGACGAAAACCTGACACTTGGTTCCTTTTCTTTTTTGCGCCCAACATGAACTACAGGATTGAACAATCTGCTTCGTCCCCTCATCACCAACCGCGTCCCGCGGTGACGGTGTGCGCGTCGGTCGCGGCGGGCATCGTCGCCGATCGGATGCTGGGGGGGTCGCTGTGGATATGGCTGATCGCGGCGGCGGGGCTGTGGATCGCCTGGCTCGTGTTGCTGCGCCGGCGGCATCTGACATGCGCCGCGGCCGCTTTGCTTTTCTGCGTCTCTGCGCTCGGAGCGGCACATCATCATGCGTTCTGGTCGCTGGGCGATGCGGATGACGTCAGCCTGTTCGCCGATTACGACCGCCGGCTGATTCGTCTCGCGGGAACGATACTTGACGAACCGGAGTTGATTCCGGCGCAGCCGATGACCGCGCTGTCGGTGTTACCGCCGCGGGAACGAACCGTCTGCAAGCTGCAATGCCGAGCGATCGCCACCGACGGCGGAGACATACCCGTCACCGGGATCGTCCGCTTCGAAATTTCGGGAACGGCGGCGCCGCTTGCCGTCGGCGACGAGATTACCGTGCTCGGCTGGATTTCGAAGCCAACGCCGCCTCGCAATCCGGGCGGTTTCGATTATGCCCATTACCTCCGCAGCCGGCGGATTCGTGCGGTCGTGAGTTCCGATCATCCCGAATCGGTCGACGTGACGGCGGCTCAAGACACGATCTATTCAACCGGCCGCATGCGCAGTCAGTTGCGACAGTCGTATCGCGAGTTATTTCGGCGGACCCTTTCGCCGGCAGCGGTTCCCGTCGCGCAATCGCTCTTTCTGGGGGATCGGACGTCGTTGCCTTACGACGTGCAGCAGGCGTTTCGCGTCACCGGGTCGATGCACATTCTGGCGATATCGGGTTTGCATCTCGGCATCCTGGCGTTATTGATCTGGTGCTTCGCCCGCATTCTCAAAGTCTCGACGCCGCACACGGCATTCGTTCTGCTGGCGGTCGTGTGGTGTTACGCGTTTTTGACGAACGGACAGGCCTCGGTCATCCGCGCCTGCATTCTGGCGACGGTGTTCGCCGGCAGTCTGTGGAAAGGAAAACCGACGAATTCGTTCAACTCCTGGGGACTCTCCGCGCTGGTGGTGTTGATGCGGAATCCGCTCGATCTGTTCGACGTCGGCGCCCAACTCTCATTTCTCGCGGTCGCGGGCATCATCTGGTGCAGCCCGCTGACGTCTCGATTGCTCGAACCGTCCGATCCGCTGCTGGCCCGTCTCGATCGCGAAGCAACACACCGCCGGCCCTGGCGGAATGCGCTGCGAGTTCTGCTCGCAGGCTATATGATTTCTCTCGTCGTCTGGACGGTGACGACGCCGCTGATTCTCGGAACGTTTCACGTAATCTCGCCGGTCGGATTGCTGTTGGGGACGCCGCTCAATCCGTTGGTCGTCGTGACGCTTTGGGCGGGCTATTTGCTGATGTGGCTGGGATTGCTGGTTCCGTTTGCCGCCCCCATTTTCGGCGCGGTTCTCGATTGGGGAATAACGGGGCTGCTGTCGATCGTCGAGGGAACCAGCCGGCTCGAAGCGGGACATTTTTTTGCGCCGGGACCGGGCCTGTTCTGGCTGCTGGCGTTTTACGGGCTGCTGATTCAGTGCATCTGGTCGCCGCTGGCGATGATCAAACGCCGCTGGAGCGGCTATGCCTGCGGACTGTGGGTGACGGCGGGATTGATCGTCGGCGCGTGGCCGCATCAGGAGGGAGTTTTGCGATGCACGTTTTTATCGGTCGGACACGGATGCGCGATCATCATCGAACTGCCGAACGGCGGGCGCGTGCTGTACGACGCCGGCTCGCTGCACGACGGACGCCGGGCGGCTCATGCGGTGCAGTCGGCGTTATGGCAGTCGAGTCATCCGCGGCTCGATCTGGTTCTCCTGTCGCATACCGACGTCGATCATTACAACGCTATGCCCGAGATACTGAAAACCATGCCGGTCGGCGGACTCGCGTGTCCGCGGGCCTTTGTCGATTTCTCTCAGGCCGGCGTCGAGGACGTCTGCCGGGCGGCGGGGGAATCGGGTATTCCGATTCGGCTTCTCGAGCGAGGCGACCGGCTGCAGATCGATCCGCAAGTCGCGATGTCGGTTTTGCATCCCGACGGTCAACAGGTCTTTGCCTCCGACAACGAGAGCAGTCTCGTGCTGGGGATCGAATATGCGGGTCGCAAAATTCTGCTGACCGGCGACGTCGCCGACGCCGGACTGCACGATCTGCTCGCCGAGTCTCCCTGGCGGTGCGACGTGATGCTCGCGCCGCATCACGGCAGCCTGCCGGCCAATCCGACGGCGCTGGCGGCGTGGGCGCAACCCCGCTGGGTGGTCGTCAGTCACGGGCCTTCGAAAGTGCTGCAAAAACTGGGCGAGAGTTACGGGCCGCAGACCGAAATTCTCTCGACGTTCCAGCATGGGGCGGTGACGGTGGAGATCGGCCCGCAGGGGGAAATCTCCGTGAGCAAAACGTTGTTGAATTCAGCCGCGGAAAGCTCTTCCGCTTCCCGGTGACGGATGCGGGCCCACGACGGTTTCCCGCTCGGCATTATCGTCCTAGCGACGGCCGCGGCAGCGTCGCCGTCAAAATCAATTCTTCGTGCGCCCGCAGTTCGAGCAGTTTGCGTTTGAGATTTTTCCGCAGTGCCTGATTGAGTTCGATCGACTGCCGAGCCGCGATGTGCGCTTTGTTCAAGACGAACGGCGACGGTTCATCGTCGGTGATGATGCGATGCAGGCCCGCCAGATCGTGATCGAGCCGTTCTTTCAACAGTTCGAGCCATTGCGCCGCTTCGTGAATGATTTCGTTCGCAATGCCGTGCAGCGCCATGCGATCGCGAAAACGTTCTTCGTCGGTCAGTTCGCGTTCGAGTTTCTTTGCCGAGAGTTGCGTCGACGGTCCATCGACCACCAGCCTCCCGAACGGATTCGAGAGTTTTCGAGCCTGGGCGGCGACTTCGTGGACTTTGGCCAAGCCGCGTTTGGCCCGTTCGAAGTCGGGACGAATTTCGAGCGCCTTTTCGAAGTTCGTCGTGGCGAGCGTGCAATTTCCCATCTCGAGATAGACGTTCGCCAGGTTTTGATAAGCCTCGGCCATGTGCGGGTCGATCTTAATCGATTCCCGGTAGGCGGAAACCGCCAGGCTCAATTGCCCCAGCCCTTTGTGAGCGATTCCGAGATTGTAGTATCCCTCGGCCGATTTTTTTTCGCGGGCCAATCCTTTGCGGAGAATGTCCACCGCCTTTTGATGTTCCCCCATGCGATTATAAATCGCTCCCACGTTAATGAGCGCGGCGGCTTTGCGCGGGTCGAGCACCGAGACGCGTTGAAAATGCGTGATCGCTTCGGGAAACGACTTTTGCATATAGTACGAAGCGGCGAGCCCCTCGTGCGCTTCGACCAGCCGTTCGTCGAGCTTCAGAATTTTCTGAAACAACTCGATCGCCTGCGGGAGTTCGCCGGCGCGCAGCAACGATTTCGCCTCGGAGAGCAGACGTTCGGTTTCGGCGTGATGGGACATCAAATCGGCCCTTTCGATGACCACGAACTCGTGCAGGAACGCTTAGAGACTCTAACATAACCGGTTGTGCTTCTCGAAAACGCCTGAACGTTGGCAATAAATCGTGAGGCACAGAGGTTATGTTAGGATTTCTTAGAAGCCCTGACAAAACCCGGTTGGCGTTTCCGTACCCGCTTAATTTTCCAATTAAACTTCGTCGTCCAGAGGGTTTTGTGAGAGTGACTTAGCGATGCAAATATTTCGAACGGCTCATTCAGACTCCTTCACAAAATGACGTTCGGCGGAATAGCATTGGCGCGTCTCTTGGCGCGGGCGCCATGCCGGGAATTCAACAGGGTTATAATTTCAAGGCGACCAGTTTGCTGCGGGGACCGTCCTGAAGCTGGATCTTGCCTTCGCGGGCGAGCCAACCGAGTCCCTGCATCAATTGATCGCGCGTGAGATCCACGTCCTTCACCAGCTTGCTGACAGCCGCCGGCCCTTGGTCGTGGAGATATTGCCAGATTTGCCCGGCCGCCACTCCGATGGTATCCACGCCATTTTCGAGAACATCCGTTGCCATCTATCGGACTCCTTTCTTGATTTCACTTCACGGCTGAATGGGGTATTGGTTCAATCTCAAGACGTGACGTAATCCCGCTGATTATAATCCAACCGTTCCCAGTTACGCAAAATGATTTCCGCCAAAATATGCGTAATACGCCAAGTCCTGTCCAAGGGTTAAGCACAGACGAAGGAACGTTGATCTTTCGAAGAGTCTCCTGATTTTGCTATAGTGGAACGTATGGAATTCGATTGATCCATTTGTTATGGTACAATTTCCGCAGCCGAACCTGCAATCTTCGATTGAAGATTGACAGCACCCTCGTGGATAACGTCTCTTTTGATTTTCATTCCTATGAATTCCTTCCCGCAACAACCGTCGCTCGAAGAAAAGCCGATAAACGGTACGAGGCACGTTTCGCGCCGGCAAGTGTTACACACCGCAGCGGGCGTCGGCGGATTAGGTGCGCTCTTGTCGACGCCGCAAGCCCTTAAAGCGTCTGCAGAAACACCCGTTCCGCAGATCGCGACCGCTAAACGCTGCATCGTTTTGTTCTTGCTCGGCGGACCGCCCCAACACGAAACGTGGGATCCCAAACCCGCAGCGCCGGCGGAAGTTCGCGGCCCTTATCAACCGATTGCAACGGCCACCCCCGGATTGACGATCAACGAATTGATGCCGCGAACCGCGTTGTTGACCGGCCGCGTCGCCGTGCTGCGGGCGATGTCGACGAACGATAACGCCCATTCCTCGAGCGGTTACTGGATGCTGACGGGACGGCCGCACGCACCGACGAACACCGAAAACGCCACCCCCGGTCCGCCGAACGACAGTCCCTGTCTCGCCGCGCTCGTCAAGCGATTGTCGCCGAACGATCTGCCGATTCCCGCGGCGGTCCGCTTGCCTGAAGAAATCTGGAACACGGGACGAATCGTCTGGCCGGGTCAAGACGGCGGTTGGCTGGGCCGACAAGCCGATCCGTGGCTGCTGACATGCAATCCCCACGATCCCGAATTCATCGTCCCCGACATCGGTCTGCCCGCCGAAGTCACAACGATGCGGTTCGATCGTCGGCGTTCGCTGTTGCAACTGGCGAATCGAGGTTGGGATCAATCCGCCCCCTCCGCGCCGTTGCACAACTGGGATCTTGTGAGCCAGCAAGCGCTGGGCCTGTTGCAGTCGTCGAAAACGCGCAAGGTATTCGATCTCGATCAAGAAACCCCGCAGCATCGCGACCAATACGGCCGCAATCGTTTCGGTCAGAGCGTGTTGCTCGCCCGCCGCTTGATCGAAACGGGCGTCCGCTTCGTGCAGGTCAACTGGACGCGATGGGAATACGACACGTCGGAAAATCCCGCGTGGGACACACATACGAAAAACGCCGAGCGATTAAAGAACGATCTGATGCCACCCATGGATCTCGCGTATTCGGCGCTGCTGCAAGATCTGCACGACCGCGGATTGCTCGACGAAACGCTGGTCGTCTGGATGGGCGAATTCGGCCGCACTCCGCGGATTAATCCGAGCGGAGGCCGCGATCACTGGGGACACGTCTACTCCGCCGCGCTGGCGGGAGGGGGCATACAAGGGGGCGTCGTGCACGGGGCGTCCGACCCGGTCGGCGCGTATCCGAAAGAAGGACGAACCGAACCGCAAGATCTCGCCGCGACCATTTTCCATTGTCTCGGTTATTCCCCCGATCTGATGGTGCACGACACGCTGGGCCGTCCTATGCCGATCAGCACCGGCCACCCGATCCGCGCGATTTTGTAATCCTGGGTGTTCCGTCGGCCGACCTCGTGGATCGCAAAAACCCGTCATCCGCTGTTTGAAGGAGAGCGAATGACGGGTTCAAATTTTTGATCATCTTCTGCGAACACGCCGAGGAATTAGCCTCTACGGGTCGGCCGTCCGCTTTTTTCCGAGACTCGCGTGCGGCTGGAATTGTTCTTCGGCTCGCTGGCATCGGCGGTTTCGGCCGCCGGCTCGGCTTCTGGCTGCGCCGCGGGTTGGGCGGGTGCCGCCGTCGCGGGATTGGCCTGCATCTTGGCGATCACCTGTTCGGTGATGTCGACGGCGGGATCGGTCGAGAGCAGCGTGTTTTGATCTTTGGGGATCACAATCGCGAAGCCGTTTTCTTGGGCGACGTCTTTGGCGACCGGTTTGACTTCATCGCGGAATCGCACGACGAGTTCGCGCTGGTTTTGCAGATACAGACTCTGCGCCCGCCGTTTTTGCTCGGCCAGCAGATTGGTCATGTCGTTGTTGAGTTTTCGGAGTTGGGCCTGCTGTTCCGGAGTCGGTTCCGGCCCGAATTCCTCAGACTTCGCCTTGAATTTTTCCTGCAAGTTGACCAGAAGCGTATTCAGTTGCTGGTTCAGGCCGTTCTGGGTGGCTTTCACCGATTTGCTGATGGTCATATCGCGGCCGAGTCGCTTGGCCACCTCATCGAGATCGACCACGGCGACACCGGACGGTTCTTTTCCACAACCGGCGCACAACAACACCAAGAGTGCGAGTCCAATAATGGGACGAATCACAGGCACGATAGGCTCCTTCCTGACGGCAAGTGTATTTGAGGGGGGATATATCAGATTGGGGCGAGGAATGTATCCCATCGACTCAAACGTGGAAAGAGCAGTTCTGCGACGAAAATCGAGTGCGCGGCGAGACGTTCCGGCGTGAACCTGCCGATGATTCGGCGAGCGGACGCATACGGACGAGCAGCACGTAATTCGCGTCGGTTATTGAGTTTGCAATCGGGGCAACTACGTGCCCGTCAGGAAAAATACACGATGTCGCCGCGTGAGCCGACGGGAAATTTCTTGGACCGCTCAACGATATCTTCAACTTTTTTTCGGCCGGAAGACGATAATTTTCGATTCATCGGTCGTGAGAAACGGCCCGTCGAGCAGGTCGATGCAGTAGGGGATCGCCGGAAAAACGGCGGAGAGGCATTCGCGAATCGCTTTCGGCTGACCGGGAAGATTCACGATCAGCGAACTGCCGCGAATTCCGGCGGTTTGGCGCGAGAGAATCGCCGTCGGCACTTTTTCGAGCGAGACTTTCCGCATCAGTTCGCCGAAGCCGGGCATCAGTTTCTGGCTGACGGCCTCGGTCGCTTCAGGAGTGACATCCCGCGCGGCGGGGCCGGTTCCGCCGGTGGTCACGACCAGCGAACAGTTTTCGACGTCGCACAAGTCGACCAGCGTCCGCTCGATGCCGTCGCGATCATCGGGAATGATCCGCGCGACCGGTTCCCAGGGGGAGGTGAGAATCTCGGCGAGATACTCCCGAATCGCCGGCCCGCCGCGGTCTTCATACACCCCCTGACTGGCGCGGTCGGAGACGGTGACGATGCCGATGCGTGCGGTTTGTGGAGCGTCCATCGAATCCATTACTTTACGATGAGTCTTACTCGTCCAAGTGTCACAGCAATCATCGATTGACAGATTGTGCTTTGTTTTCCGGCCCAAAGGGCCAGCAGTTCCTATAGCCAGGGGCGAAGCCCCTGGAACATCGTGCCACTTGTATTTCTAAGGCCCAAAGGGCCGGCAGTTCAACACCGATCGATTCGAACTGTTGGCCCGTTGGGCCGAGAAGAAGTTTATGAGAACGCTCACCAGGCCCTGCGGGGCCTGGTTATAAGAATGGCCGGCCCCTTGGGCATGATCAGGATGCTACAGACCTCTTGGCCCGAGAGTAAGCGAAGTTTACCCAACCGTCACCTCCACCCGCGTCACGTAGACTTCCTCATGCAATCGCTCTCGAACTTCCTCGGGCGACGCACACTCAAAAAACAACTCGATCGCTTCGATCAGGTTCGTTCGAGCCTCTTCGATGGAATCGCCCTGGCTGGCAATGTCCAACTCCGGGCAGAGCGAAACGTAGCCAATTCCCTCGCGTTCAATAATTGCGGTCAGTTGTTTTTGCATGAATCACTCCCTCATGATTATTCACGCGATTACTCCCCCGGCTTCTCATACTCCGCGATCTTATCGACCCGGCGGGCGTGGCGGCCTCCTTCGAATTCGGTTTTCATCCAGATTTCCACCATCCGGTTGACCAGCCGGTCCCCCAAGAGGTCGGCGGAGAGACAGAGCACGTTGGCGTCGTTGTGCAGCCGGCTCATCTCGGCGGTGAGATCGTCGTGACACGACGCCGCCCGCACCCCGGCGAATTTGTTCGCCGTGATGCACATCCCCATTCCGGTGCCGCAGATGAGAATGCCGCGGTCCGCCTCTTTGAGCGAAACGGCTTTCGCCACCTTCGCGGCGTAGTCGGGGTAATCGACGGTCTCCGCGTTTTCGGGGCCGTAATCGAACGGCTCGTGCCCCAAATCCTGTAACAGCGTCAGGATTTTACCCTTGACGTGAAAACCACGATGGTCGCTGGCAACGGCTATTTTCATGATCCGCTTCGTTTTTCCTGTACGGGTAAAAGTGGTAATTCCGAGACGATCTGCATGAGTTCCCGCTCGATGGCTTCGGCACAACGCAGGTAGTCATCCATCGATCCGCCGATCGGGTCGGCAATGTCCGCCGCCGTACGCGACAACAGTTCCAGCCGATCGGCGTATTCGGGACGCTCGGCCAGAATCGCCTGAGCATGAGAGCGCGTCAAGACAAAAATGCGATCCGCCTGTTCCAACAGGCGAAGCGAAAGGGGCTGACTTTCGTGACTGCGTAGGTCGATTTCTCTTTCGGCCAACGTCTGTATCGCGTACGGATTCGCCGGACTCCCCAGCCCCGCGGCGATGCCCGCCGAACTGACGACGTAACCGCGATCGACGAGTTCGTCTTCGGAGCACCCGAGTTTGACCGACAGGAGCTTGCGGAACAGCCCTTCCGCCATCGGACTGCGGCAGGTGTTGCCCGTGCAGACGAACAGAAACATTTCACTCGCCAGCCGACGGATGGTCGTTTCGGAAACGACTCCCGGTTCGACGATGCTCCAATCGTCGTCGATGCGGACAATCGTCGCCGGTTCGCTGTAGCGGCACGGTCCGTCGTCGAGCACGACGTCGATCTTCTCGCCGTATTTGCCGGCCGCTTCCGTCGCGGTGGCGCAACCGGTCTCGCGATCGGGGATCAGAATCAATGGCGCCGGCAAATAATTCAGTATTTCCTGAACCACCGGATGCGCCGGCACCCGCAGCGCCAACGACTGATGCGAGATCAGCATCTGCCGAGTCGGCGGCGGAAGCGAACGGATCAATCCTTCGTCGGAGTGAATCGGAAATTCAAGTGTGATCGGCCCCGGCCAGCAGCGGCGTATCATTTTTCGTCCCAACATCGACATCTCGGGAACGTAATCGAGAGATTCTTGCGCCCCCTTCACGGCCAAAACGAAGGGGGAAGCCGCCGTTTTCTCTACAAGTTGCCCGAGGCGATGCACGGCCCCCTCGTTTAACGCATGGACGGCGAGGACGTACATCGTTTCGGTCGGCAGTCCCACGACCTCTCCATGCACAAGGCGGCTCACAATCTGATGAATCAGATCGCGGACGTCGTCGGATTTTTGGAGGTCGAAGATCGTGGGCATGGAGAGTGGAGCATCCGAACTCGGTGGACGGGAAATACGCAGACCGCGGTTCATTTCGAGAATCACAACAGCACTTGGATCGCCTGATAAGGAAGAGACCGAAGGGATTCAACCGACGAATCGATCGAATCGGCCGCGTCCGCAAGACTTTGGGCATTCATAATAGTAGGTTGATGTGACGAAGATTCTTCAGGACTTTCCCCATTTGTATTTTCATGCGAAACGTGAAGAATTTTCAGATTGGCAACCGCTGAACCCGTCAATTTTGCAATTGTGAAGGCGGGATCGATTGAACTCAGCGATAGGAAAAGTTATAAATTTTTGATGAATGGTGTTGTGTTCTTCTTTTCCCATCGCGTGCGCGGGCAGGATTGACGTCATATCAAATCCGCTCGAAGGACGATAATCTTCCGACGAGCGGGGGGAATAACCGACTTCGCACCGGCGGTCCCATCCAGGTGCAATCATAGTCTTGTTGGTTTCGGCATTCAAGCGGTATCGCGGGACGATCCCACGGCGGAATTCGCCATGCGCCGCGACAGCGTCTGAGGTCGGCAACCGCCGGGGACGACGACACAACAAACTTGAGCATCTGAAGTTAAGTCTAACGGAAAGCGTGCGGTCGAAATGGCTGCGACAGCGAGTTACACCGACCGGGCGGCGATTGCATTTCATTACGTTTCGGACAGTACAGCCGGTGATTTCGACGACATTTTAGCTTCCAAAATCTTTCGATTCATTATTGACTCGACCGTCTTTAGGCACGCCGAAGCTCTTTCGCCCAAGTGATCGAAGCCGGTTAGGGGAAATTGTTATGAAATCCACGCCTCCCGTCCGAAAATTTCAGCGTCTTATGGAGTTTAAAGGGATACGTCGCCTCAGTTTACAACAATATCGCCACCGCGTGCGCAGCCTGTACGACGGCCCCGCCGGCGCCATGTTGGCCTTTGGGAGCTTCGTCTCGCTGCACGAACCGCTAATCGGCCATATTCTCAAAAGCCGCAAGTTCGACATCTCTCGATTTCACCGGATTCTCGACGTCGGTTCGGGAGCGGGACAGATTCTCGGCCATATCCTCAAAATGACGAACTCCGACGTCGACATCGTCGCCTGCGACCTCTCGTGGAAAATGCTGATGCGCGCCGGCGAACGGTTAAAGAGTTCGCGTCCGTCGTTTATCACCGCCGACATGACCAAACTGCCGTTCGCCGACGAATCGTTCGACTGCGTGACCTGCGGCTGGGTGATCGAACATCTGCCCGACCCGGTTCCGGGACTCGCCGAGGTTTATCGCGTGTTGCAGCCGGGCGGGAGCGCTCTGATTCTTACCACCGAAGATACCATCCCCGGCATGATGTGCAGCCAGACCTGGAAGTGCCGCACGTACAATCGGCAAGAACTCCGCGAAGCCTGCGAACAGGTCGGCTTCCACTGGAAAAAGCCGCTGTGGTTCAGCCCGGTCCACCGCTTTCTGAAAATCGGGGGCATCATGGTCGAAGCGGTCAAACCGACGACCGCCGTCGCCGGCACGCAGCCGTCGCCCGAATCGGTGCTCAGCGGCCGACGTTAATCATCGGCGTAGCGCACGGGGTTCCAATCCCTCGCCAGCGCGCACAGCCGGTCGAGAATTTCGCGATCGGGACTGCACGCCACAATCCCGGGCAAGCGAATCATGTGCGCCCGCTCGTCCATCCACGTTTCCAGGAAATTCACCGGCTGACGATTATGCACCCACACCGCGTCTCCGCCGAGCACGCGCGCGATGTGCAATCCGACCGGAAAATCATACACGTTCGGCGAATGAATCAGCGATCCTCCGAACGTCCCGCGCGCCATCAGCTCATAAACGCTGCCCGGCATCTCGTCCGGCGGCACTCCCTCCAGACCGATGCCGGTCACGAGATTCGCTTTGTCCACGTCGCGATTCTGATAACCGATCAGGTAAATCTTTTTGCCGATCGTCAAATTCCGCCGCTCGATCGGCGTCATGGCTCGCAGCACGTCAGCCGCGGGCCGCGACGGATCATCCTCGCCGCAGACGATGCGCGAACCGTTCACTTCCACCCATGTCCCCTGTTCGCCGAGTTCGGGAATCAATACCAGCGAATAGTGCACCGTTTCCTTCGTGCGCAGATGCAGCATCACGCAATAGCCGTTGCCGGTCCGGTCGCGGTACTGTTTCGTCCCGTCAATGGGATCGATTGAAATCACGTAGGGCGCATCGCTCGCAAACCGGTCCAGATCGCCCGTTTCTTCTTCGCATTCCAGCCGGCACTGTCGAAAAATCGGATCGGCATCCCGCAGCGCACCGACCAGCAATTCTTGAATCGTCAGGTCCGCGAGCGTCAGCGCATCGGTGTTGGCGTTCCCCGACGACTTTCCGCCGAGCGCGATGTTGTGCATCCGCAACTGCTTCGCCAACGCCGCGGCCCACCGCATCACCCCCGGCATATGTTTCGACAACGCATCGGCAATCTGTTGGGTCTGCATGATGTTCCTGCTGATGACTTTGTTGGTTTTTCGTGATAATGTTGATGTTTCCCCGTGCGGATCATAACAATTTCGTCCAAATCTTCAAAACGATGACCGTTAAGGAGCCGAAATGTCACTCCTGCTAATGTTGCTCGCACCGCTCGTGATCACCGCCGACGACACGCCGCATCCGCTCGCCGCACCGCGAGTGACCAGCCTGACCAACGACGACGTCAACTATACCGTTCACGACGAACATTTCGCCGTGCTGAAGCGCGGCGACGTGACGGCGGTCATCGTCAACAACGCCGCGGTCGATAACGACATCCTCCCTGGTCACAAAGCCGGTTACAACGGCATTGCGTTACTCCGACATTCCCGGCGTGAGGAGAACTTGTTCGTCCCGACGTTCGCCGGTCTCAATTATGAACACATCCACGACGGCACACTCTCTGTCGAACGCGAAAAATTCGAGCCCCGTGTCACCCCGCTGGAGCTGCGAATCATCGATGAACATACGGTTGAACTCTATCAACCCCCGTCGCCGAATTGGAAACTCGAAAGCTGCGGCCGGTATCACCTGCTCGACGACGGCACGATCGAATACACGTTCGAATGTATCCCGCGGGCCGAGACGTTTTTGCAGGGTTATATCGGCCTGTTCTGGGCGAGTTACATCCACGAACCGGAAGATAAAGCGATCCATTTCATCGGCCAGCGGCACGGCACGAAAGAACGTCCGCATTGGATCAAAACGGTCACGCCCGAGCACGGCGTCGACGCCACGCACCCGCCGTACGTGCGGATGCTCGATCCGAAAATCGATCCCGACTTTCCGCTGAAGCTGGTGAACCACCCGTCGAAGTACGTGGCGACCGAGGCGTGGTACTACGGCATCAGCCACGGCATGGCGTTCGTCCCCATGTTCCGCCCGCGCGACCAGATTTGGCTCGCCCAATCCCCCACCGGCGGCGGAGCCAACAACCCGGCGTGGGATTTTCAATGGTTCATTCCGAACTATAAAGTCGGGGAGGCGTATGGTTTCGTGATGCGCGCCGCGTATCTGCCGACGACGGTGCGGGAAGAAATTGTGGAGCGGACGGAAGAGCGTCGGAAGGTGTTGCAGATGGAGTAATGGATCCCAATAACATGTATGTAGAGACGTTACATCATTTTATCACTGGGCGCGGCCTTTACCCGGTGAGTAATATGATGCAATACTTTTGAAGGATTTTGCTGAATGCGACACCGCCGTTCACGTCAGCGGGTAATTGCCCCTTGGCCGGAAAACAAACCCGACCCCGACGTAATAGCCACACGCGCGAGCTATAGAGGAAGCGC
The DNA here is from genome assembly GCA_040881995.1 of Planctomycetaceae bacterium. Classification (GTDB taxonomy): domain Bacteria; phylum Planctomycetota; class Planctomycetia; order Planctomycetales; family Planctomycetaceae; genus JAQCEJ01. The sequence continues at coordinate 41,330 of JBBECD010000219.1, read as the reverse complement.
CGAGCACAAAACTTACCCCAGCCCCGCGGGACATCCGGCCCTACGATCTGATGCGACCCGATGCGATCCTCAATACGTCGACTTTGAAAAAATTGCGATCGTTCTACGCGAAGGAATACGACGACGCTGTACAACGGACGTGTTCGAAGGTGACTTTCCCAAATACGTCTGGGGTTGGTTCGATGGACGGCTGTACGAGGCAAGATTGGTAAATCGCGAGTTGGGAACGTACAAGGGATATCCTCTTGAAGAGTGGGAAATGCCCAAAGATGACGACCACTTGCTGAATTGGAACCAGCATAATGCTTAAGTTGTTTGCGGAATGGAACGACGCACCGGGAGTGAAGAACTCCACGTTGGCGGCGACCTGGGCGCGATTTGAGATCAAACTCGAAACCCCTTCAGAATCAAGATGGCTCACACAACTCATCAGGTCGACAAGCAACAGCGTCGACCGGGGAGTGTATGGACCACTGTTTCCCCTGGCGGAATGGATCGTCGAGAATTGGTGGTTTTTGCTTCACGAAAGCTGCCGCGTGCCCGAATTTGCAAATGGCCGCAGCCTCGCCAACGATCCCAACCAGCGCGAGTGGGTGCGACGTCATAATCTTTTGGGAGCAAGAGAGGGAGGCGCTCTTCCCGACCTGACGATCTATCGTGACGGAAACGCCGTCATGATGAAATGGGAGCCAGATCCCTATTTTGATGAACGCATACGACCTGTACGATTTATTGAAGAAGGACTCGCATCTATTGAACCGACTGAAGTTGAACGGGAATTACACCGATTGGTCGACTCCGTGCTCGAACGCCTGACCGACAAAACGGACGATTCGGTACAACAGTTACGTACGAACTGGAACGCCATCGGCGAATCGCGTCAAAACGAATCGACGCTATGTGCTCTCGCCGCTTCGATGGGACTCGATCCGTACAATGAAAATGAGCTGACGGATGAACTGATCGAAGTGATAAACAGCCGCGTTTGTGGACTGCCGGTAAAAATCCGGCACGACCTGGCTGATGTGACGAATGGAGAGTCACTCGTCGCGGAATTGGATTGGCTCGATCGAGCGCTGCCAAAGGATGCGCCTTCCGCGACACGCGCGGACGAAGACCTCACGACGAGGCACGCGTCGGCACATCAAACGGGATATGAAAAGGCCGCTCAGGTTCGCCAAACGTACTCCCTTCCGCTCACGCCTCTCACGGATTTGAAAACACTTTTGCACGATCATTGCGGCTGGTCGGTGCCGGAAAAACAATTCGAAATTGTGGAAGGAACAAAACGTATCAGCAGTCTGGTGACGACGCGAGACAATCGCCCTCTTGTTGTAGGCCCGACGTTACCGCCTCAAACCGACCGGTTTCGGTTAGCCCGTTCGCTGTATTTTTTCTCGGACAACGGCTGTGAATTTTCTCCGCGGTTGGTCACGCGAGCTTTCAACTGGGACCAACGCGTCTCACGGGCCTTCGCTGCCGAACTCCTCGCCCCCGCCGAAGCCCTGCGATCCCGGATTGATAATATCGTCGGCGCAGAAGAGGTGGAGCAACTTGGGCGGGAATTCGGCGTTGACCCGAAATTGATCGAACATCAAATCAAAAATCATCGCCTGGCGTGGATCGATGAGGAGTGATCCAACTTTTCCAATCGCTCCATCACCCTTAACGCCACATCCATCCCCGTCACCCGCGCGAACGCCCGCCAGCCCGGCACGGCGTTGACTTCGATCACGTAACACTCGCCGCCGGAACCGTATAACAGATCCACCCCCGCGAAACGGGCACCGGTGACTTTAGCAGCGACGACTGCCATTTCTCGCTCGGCGTCAGAAACCTCGACCGGTTCGGCCCGGCCGTTTCTCGCGACGTTGGTGCGGAAATCGCCGTCGCCGTAGCGGCGCATGCCGCCGAGGATTTCGCCGTCGAGGACCATCACCCGCAGGTCGAATCCCGCGTGCGGAATGAACCGCTGCAGATACAGCACCGCATCGATCCGCGCGAGCGTGCGGAAGGTCCGCAACGCGAGATCGGGATCGCTCACGCGCAGAATGCCCCGGCCTTCCGAACCGAACAACGGCTTGACAATCACATCGCCGCCCAGTTGTTCGAACGCCGCCAGCGCGGTCTCTTCATCTTCGCAGACAATCGTCGGCGGGACGAGTAACCCCGCTTTTGCAAGCCGAAACGTCGTCAGATACTTGTCGACCGCACATTCGAGCGACTTCGGTGAATTGAGGACTGTGATCCCCGATGCCTCGATCGACGCCAGGGCATCCATGCGGTACACAACCTGTTCGAGCGACCCCGGAGGCATCGTGCGGACGATGACCGCGTCGAAATCTTTCAGCGCGAGTTCACCGCAGGTGATGTTCGTCGTTTCGGCGACGTTCGTGCTCACCGTCAGCCGGGGGAAATCGAGCCGCTGCACGACGTGCCCGCGTTCGCGCCCCGCACGCTCGAGATCGGCGACGTACCAGCTTCCTTCGTTACCGAGAACGGCGATCTGCATGATGGTGTTCGAATGTGGCCGGAGGTTGGAGGGAGCTGTTGCTGACTGAATGACGAATGTCGAATCAATGACGAAGCTTAAAATCCGAATGTCGAAACGCCAGCATTGAATGTCTCACGCGCATTCGATTGCCCTTCGTCATTTGAGCATTCGTCATTCGGATTTGATTCGACATTCGGATTTCGACATTCGTCATTGAGAGGACTGTCCAGGTGATAAAAAGGTAAAGGTCACTTCCCCAGAAACGACCGCCGCAGAATCTCCGGTGCGGGGGAACCAAAATGCTGCACGGTGCCGGTCTCGATATTCTGGAACACGATCTCCGCCGGGCTGAAGAGGTGCGGATCGATCTGGTAAAAATCGCGGCCCGCTTCCTCAAAGATTTCTAAAAACGGCTTGCCGTACATCGGCGACGCCTGCGACGGAACCTTCGGCCCGATCTCGGCGATCGAATCGTCATCGCCGGTGACCCACAACGTCACACGTCCGCCGTATAGAATCGCATCGTTCGTCCGGCCGATTCCCGTGAGATCGTCCTTCGCCACGGGCGACAGCGGAGCCGAGCCGAGACCGCTGACGATCCGCCGCACGTCGAACTTGAGTTCGAACAATTTATGCAATGCCGTTTCGACCGAGCGGGCGACGACCTGCGTGTTCCCGGCGAGACTCGCCGTCGGGGCGATGCAGAGCGTGATCTGATCGGCGGGAAGATTTGTTTTCTCCGCAAGGTACGCGAGCACCGCATCGTCGGGAAGTTTGCGTCCTTCGAGCACGCCGATGCATCGCGTGGGACATTCGAGATATTCCAGCGTGCCGAACAGTTCCTCCCGCGCGGCGACGGCTCGCATCGGTCCCGAGCCCATCGCGAAAAACTTGCCGACGGAAATCTGCCAGCCGGCGTACTGACTCAAGAGGCACGCTTCAACCGGAGATTCGACTTGCACGGTGAGCACGGGCCAGGCGGTGCCGCCGATGTCTCCCGTCGACAGCGACACATGCGCGAAATCGGCCATGCAGAGACGTGCGAGCAATAGGCCCGCAGCGAGGCTTCCCGGCGCATGCACGCCGAAGTCCCAGACGGTTCCGCCGTCGAGAAGCGGATGCCGGCCGATGCCGAGATCTTCCGCCCAATCGGCGACCGATTCGAGCAGATGCAAACTGCGCTCGTTGAGAGAAAGACGCATGGTTGAAAAGTCCAGAGTCGAGGGTCCAGAGTCCAGAGCCAGAAACAGACACTCCACTTCAATCGGGCGAGTTTGACTCTTCTGGCCCTCGACCCTCGACTCTCGACCCTCGACCATTCAAATACTCCGGCAGATCCTGCGGGAGGAATCGTAATCGGATCTCCATCTGGCAGCAATCGCAGGGCTTGATTTCGTACATCGGGATCGAACAGATGTCGCACCAGTAATCGGTGTGCATCCGCGTCCCCTTCTCGTCGAACGTGTAAATCCCCAGCACCTGCAGATAGGGAACCCCCGGCCGGCGCGTCCCGATCAGTTCGACTTCGCGATTCCGCAGCCGTTCGTCCTGAAAGAACGCCCGGCCGCGCCAGTCGGAGACGATCGGTATCAACTCTTCCTCCGGCGTGACGAGGACCGCCTGATCGTTCTGCTCCGAAAACGATTTCACTCCTTTAAGTTTCAGCGCTTCGGAAAGCAGCATCACCTCGCCGCGAAAGAGTTCCTTTTTGAGTTTCAGCCGTTTGACCTCCGACTCGGCATCTGCCTTCGTCGGCGAAGTCGCTTTCTCGTCAGACGACGGTTTCTCATCCGATGAATGCGCGACGATCGCAAAGAACGCCGTCAACAGCACGGTGTAACTGACCGCGGAAACGACGACATTCTTGAGACGCATATTCGCAAAGGACAGCATGTGCGATTACTCTTTAGCATGGCCGATGACGACGAGACGCAGAGGGACCGCTTGCTTTTCATTATCGACCGTTCCGGTGGCGGCGACGTTGAGAATCCAGAATTCGTCCTTTTCCTCGTGCACCAGTTCGGCCTCCTCCGGGGCTTCTTCGGCCGGTTGCAGCGAAAAGATCGCCGGGTGATTCGAACTCACCGATTTGGCGCTCTTCTTCGCCAAATCTTTCGGTTTTTCGATCGGCTTGGGATCGGCATCCTGACTCGCAGGGAGGGCGAGAATGAAATCGGCGAGTTCACTCGTGCCGACGTGATTGCCGTCGACCGGTTGCTTGCCGTAACGCAGCGTGTAGACGCCCGGCTTGACGGTCTGGCCGCGGAAGTCGGTGAATTTCGTCCCTTTAACGACTTCCATCGCGCCGAGGAATTCGCCCGACTCGAACGGATATTTGACGCTGAGCGTCGGCTTGAAATCGGCTTTAATCGGCGAGGACTGCGTCAGCCAGATTTTGGCGACCGCCCCTTTTTCGCCCGCGATTTCGTAACCCTGCGGATTGAGCACGCCCGCCACTTCGGATGAGACTCCTTCGGGAAGACCTTCAATCGCCTTCAGCGTGAACGTCGCGGCGTCGCTCGCCGATATCAACAGCAGCGACAAACAAAAACCTCCAAAAATGCGAGTGAACAGGGGGCGAGTCGGCATGATTATTTTCTCCGATGATCGTGGTGAATTTCAGAAGATTTCCGGGCGGAACAGTCACAAATCATTATAGCCGATCGTCGCCGAGAAAAAAATTCTGATCGCCGCGAAAATGACACAACCCACATCCGAACGATCGGATGTGGGTTGTGCTTTTCCGATTCCCTTCTCCCTCCGGGAGAAGGTGGCCGCAGGCCGGATGAGGGTGTCTTTGGTTTTACTTCCTAAACGTCGCAATAAACGCGCCCCGTTTGCCGTTGTTCTTCCATTTGGCGTTCAGGCCCGTCCCCTGATAGATGTGCTTCACGGCATACGCCGGGCTGAAGTTTTCGACTTCGGTGAGCGGCTGGTAATAGATGATTTCGTTGGCGCAGACGCAGTCCCCCTTTTTCATGCCGCGGGTTTCGATCTTGGCGAGATCGCCGGCCGAGAATTTCGACTTGCCGGTGAGGTGATCGTTTTCGAGTTTGATCGTCGCCTGCTGCACGTCGATGACGTCCGCCGTCAAGTCCTTGGCGGAATCCTTGACGAAATCGATCAGCGCCAACCGTTGTTCGGTGGTGGCCCGGTCGTCGACGACGATCACCGATTTAATCTTCCCGGCCTTCATGGCGAAGACGCCATCGTTGCCGAGCGTCCCTTCGGATTTGACAACCAGCGCGACTCCCATCCCGTCGAGCGACACGGAGTTCCACGATCCCTGGTCGACTTTCCAGGCCATCACCGCTTCCTTGCCGGCGAGGTCCATCTCCGCATTGGCGAAGCAGGGCCCGGTGTAGACATCGCAGGTGCGGGCTTCGATATATTCGCCTTCAATCTGAGCCGCCGACAACGTCTGCACGCTCAACAAACCAACGGCCATCGCCGCGAGAGAAAGAGTGATCCGCATGGATGGATTCCTCCAATGGGTAAGTGGTTTTGACGGATTCCTAGTACAGACGTATTGTCGCATTCGATGTGCGAATGGTCAAGGAGGAATTGAGAAGGGGGGAATGGGGGAGGGGAAGAGTGGGGGACAAGAATTCTAAAAAAACGTTTAGCCGCGACGCGAAGGGTTTCCGCAGCGGAGCGTCAGCAAGTGCCAAGTGAACGTCGATTGAATGACGAACGATTCAAAAACAGCTTGCAAAAGAAACCACGGGTCGAAACAATGGAGCCTTGGAGGTAGAAATGATCACCAAAGAACAGATCGAAGCGGCCGAACATGGTGAAACGATCCGGGTTCAGGCAGGCGTGGAATTGGTGCTGATTCGCGCCGACGTCTACGACAAGCTGACCCATGCCATCGACCCTTCGGATACCTATCCCGCCGTCATAGCCGCGTTAGCGGACGAAGACCCCGATCAATATCTTGAATATCTCGATGATTCCCAGTGATGAAGAATCGAAGTGATCTCGTTATCGTTGATTTTCGATCCACCATGCCGACGGCGGGAGTGCGCCCGGCTCTGGTGATTCAGAACGACGTCGACAATCAACGCATGACGAACACGATTGTTGCCCAGGTGACGACAACGCTTCATCGGAACCTTGAGAAAACGCAGGTGCCGATCGATACCACGCATCCCGATGGTTTCGCGTCCGGGCTGCGTCGCCCATCCGTTATCAACTGCTCCAATATTTACACGATCCGCCCGACGGCTGTCGCTCGTGTTGTGGGAACTCTGTCCGATGCCACAATGCAGGAGATCGAAGCCTGCCTGAAAGCGGCGCTCGCGATGGCGTAACACGGGACGTGAACTCGTTGACTTTGCCAGTGCTGTTGTAACGATGGTCCGAAGTGGCATTTGAAAAAATTCGATGTGAGCTACCGAATCCGTACGACGCGAATATCGTTCGGCGTCAACGAGAACGCCAGCCAGCGGTCGTTGTCAATCAGGCAACACCGACTATTGTCCGATGCGAAACTTGTGAATCGGGCCGTATTCTGGCCGGTGGGGACGTGCCACAGCCGCACGCTTCCATCCGCGCTGCTCGTTGCCAGGGTCCGTCCGTCGGCGGACACAGCCATGCCGCAGATGAGGCCTTCGTGCCCTAATAATTCCTTGAGCAACGACCCTGTGCGGACGTCGTGAATCCGCACTTTGCGCTCGTCAGCCAGCGCAATCGCCTTACCGTCCGGAAAGAATTGTATGGTTTTTCCGTAAAGCGAAGGGTTCTTCAATTCACACAGCGTTTGCCGAGTTGCGAGATCGACGATGCGCAAGGTCTTTTCGTAGGTCACCGCAAACAGCTTACCGTCCGGAGAAAACTCGAGCTGATGACACGGATTGGCCAGGGGGAGCCGCTCCATCTCGCCGGTGGAGGCGTCGATCCACATGGCCGGTTCGCCTCCAAGCACGGTCCAACAGACGTGGCGCCCGTCGGCAGTGAACGTCAACCAATGCGTGTCGGTACTCCCCAGAGCCGCCGTATGCACATAAGGCCGATCGTCGCGGTTGCGCCATAGCGCCACCCATCCGATGTCTGCCCCCGCGGCCAACGTTTTGCCGTCGCGCGAAACCGCGCCCCAGTACCACCGTGCTTCGGCGTCGAGGATGCGAGCGTTCGCCGTAGCGCCATCGGCATCTTCAACGATGAGATCCAGCGTCACCCCCTCCTCGCTCACGCACAACAGCCGATTATCGCCGGGAATGCCGACGAAATCGCGGATTTCCCGATGGGAAATGTCAAACTCGTACCGCATCGCCTCATCCATGTTCTGCCATGCCAGCACGCGGCCGTCGCGGCTGGTGGAAATGAGTTCTCCGCTCTGCGGCGACCATTCCAGATGCGAGACTTGGGTTTGATGCGCGTACCAGTTACGCCCGGTCGGCGACCAGGCATCCTCGACGGCGGTGCCTGGCTCCTGCGTCAAACTCCACTCTTCGATCGTTCCCAGCACGTCGCCGATGAACAATCGCCGGCTCTCGGGATCGAAACAAACCCGTCTCGGTTCGTTGGCTTCGGGGACTCGAAGAACTTCCGCGAACTGGGGCAGAACGTACAAAATCAACCCGGATTCTTTGCTCAAGGCGGCCAGCCAGCGGCCGTCTGGCGAGGGGCAGACATTGACGACACCCTCCCCGGTGATCATCTCCACGGTACGTTGGCATTCTCGCGATTCGACGTTCCACATCCGTATCGTGCCGTCCATCGATTGTGAAAAGAGCGCTTGACTGTCCGGATGAAGGTGAATCGTATCGACCGCCCGTTGGTGTCCCTCGAAAACGCCGCGCGCGGCGCCCGTCTCCGCGTCCCAGACGCGAATTGTTCCCTCGCGTCCGCACGTTATGATCTGCCCGCGCCGCGAGTCGTAAACGATTTCGAACGCCAATGCCGGCTTGTGGGCCTCGATTGTGTAGAGGCGTTGTCGAGTTGCGCGACTCCAGCAGACGACGGTGCCGTCGTCGCCGGCCGTCCACAATCTCTCGCCGTCGGGCGAGAAGCGTATGCCGTTGAGTTCTCCTTGGCCGCTGGGCCATTCGGCGGCGATCTGGCCCGACGCGAAATCGCACAATCGGATGCGAGCGTCGGCCCCGACCACGGCGAGCGTTTTCCCATCGGGTGAGAGCTTCGCCATATAGACGGCATCCGCCAGGTTCAAGATTTCTCGGTGCGGAAGATTCGCCCGCAGCCACAGATATTCCCAATCGATGCTGCGATACGACGAGAGTTCCGAACCGTCGGCGTAGCGGTCGAGTAGCGACCGCACCATCCGGGCGTCTGCCTTTTCGGCCGCATCGAAGGCCGCCCGCATGTCGTACGCATAGACGGCATGGCGGGCTTCGTCGCGGGCCGTCGTGAGTTCTTCATTCACCGACGTCAGTTGCGCATTCTTGTCGCCCAGTTCATCGGCGAGTTCGACGACCTCCGAGCTGTGCCGCGTCAGCAGCACGATGACGAGCGCAGCCGCCGCGGCGACAATTCCGGTTAACGCCGTCCAAGCGGGATGTCTGCGGGCGACGCGAAACAGGCTTTCCGCGGGCGTGGGAGGCCGCACCGAGACCGGCTCGCCGTCAAGATACCGTTGCAGATCGGCCCCTAGCTCCTGTGCCGCGGCATATCGCCTTTGTGGATCTTTCTCGAGACACTTGAGGCAAATCGCTTCCAGATCGCGCGGTATCTCCTGTCGATATCGATGCGGCGGCGTCGGCTCATCGGTCACGACACGGCGCAGCGTATCGGCGACACCGCTGCCTGCGATCGGCAACCGTTGCGTCAGCAATTGGTACAGTATGCCACCCAACGCGTAGACGTCGCTTGCAGGGCCGATGCGGTTGCGATCGCCCTGTGCCTGTTCGGGGGACATAAACGGCGGCGATCCCAAAATCGTATCGTGAATGGTGTGCGTGACGTCGCTATCGAGAAAACGGGCAATGCCGAAGTCGGCAATGCGCGGCGTAAACGGCAAGCCGTCGCTCTGGCGGGTTTCATCGAGCAAGACGTTCGACGGTTTTAGATCCCGGTGTAGAATTCCCGCCGCGTGTGCGTGTTCGACGCCGTCGGCCAACTGGGCGACGATCGTCGCGGCAACTTGGACGCTGACCGGAATCGTCTGCCGCGCGAGCCACTCCGCCAGCGTCGGTCCCGCGATGTGCTCGAAGACGATGTAACCCTGATGGTCGTCGAACCCCGCATCATACAAGGCGACGATATGTGGATGATGCAGAAGCGCCGTGGCCCGCAATTCGGTCTGAAAACGCTTTGCCGCCGCCGAATCGGCGAACAACGACGCATGCGGAATTTTCAGAGCCACGACTCGTCCCAGCGCCGTGTCGTCGGCGCGGAACACGTTCGCACATCCGCCGCGGCCGATCGGAGTCAGATTGCGGAAGCGATCGGTGTTCAACACGGGGATCGCCGAACGCGCGAAGATTTCCTGATCGCTGGAAACGTTGACCCCCACGGACGAATCGTGAGGGATATTTATCGCTTCGTTATCGGCGACGTCGACCATGCACTGCTGCACCAGTTGGAGATCCGACAACCAATGGCCGCGCGATGTCGCATCCTCCGCCCCGGCAAGACATCGCGGGCAAGCGTCGAGATGTACGGCGATACGGCGGGCTTGATCTTCTGAAAGCCGGGATTGCAGGAATTGAAACAGCACGTCGTGCGAAGGGCAGTTTCCCGCCGCTCGTTCGTCGTGCCGATCAGAACCCGTCGAGTTCTCTACCATCGGCCATCCGCCGTATGACGCATTTGAGTCGCTGCAACACGTTGAACTTTGCTTTGTACACCCAACTGGGAGTCTGGTTCAGCCGAGCGGCGACGTCGCGCGGTCGTTCGCCGTCGAACCAGACCGACGAAAAGGCATTCCAGGTTGGAGGGTCGAATTCCGCTTTCACTTCGTCGATGGCCAGAGTCATCGCCGTCTCGTTGATTTCGTCTGCCAGTCGCCGTTGATTGACTTGAAGTCGATTGAGTTCTTGAGGAGGAAAAAGATTCCAATGGGCGGAAATTTTCTGTTCGCGAATCTTCCAGATGGCCCGCAGCGCAATTGTCGAGAGCCAACTGCGAAAACGTCCCCGGTCGGACGAAAACTCAAGATCGCGAAGAGTGCGGTAGGCGCCGAGAAACACAGATTGCACGACGTCTTCGGCGTCAACCGTTTGCAAGCCACGCCGCTGACAAAATTCCATCAGGGCCGGGGCATATTCTTCTTGAAACCGCTCCCAAGCGACGTGGTCTTCGGGTGTTTTGAGCGCAGAGAGCAAGCGCACGGAGGTCGTCGGCCAATAAGAAGTGCTCATTCTCTACTTGGCCTCCCCGAGCGAATTCTTCCGTTAAAAATGATCATTTTATAGAAAAAGGAGCTGCGTCTATAAAAACGTTGAGGACATCACTCTATCCGGCGCGGGGACGGTTTTCAACGGCGAATATCCAGCAATCGCACGCGTTGCGAAGCGTCTCTTGCCCCCTCCGACAGGTTTTCTTTACTTTCTTTTCGATATCGGTTCGATTTTTGGGAAGATTTCGCCTCGGCGAGGCAAGTAGACGCGTCGAAATCGCGTTAGCAAGATTCATCGTGACGATTTTAGACAGAAATTATCCAATGATCCATTTTGAGGCTCCGTCACGGGTGGCTGTTTTTCGGCTTTGTCATCATCGAAGAAATCATCAGAAACATGCCTAGATCGACGCTTCTCGTATGCCTCTGCGCTGTGATCGTTTCGGCATCGCCGCAGAATACACGCGCCGGGATGATTAAGGCGTGGGGATACGACAGCCACGGACAGATCTCCGGCGCCCCAACCGGAACGAACTTCAAGGCGATTGCCGCGGGACCGACCACCGGTCTTGCATTGGATAGTAACGGAACGATTGCCGCCTGGGGAAACGACGAATACGGATTGGTTTCTAACGTACCGGTTGGAAATGGCTACATCGCGATCGCAGCCAACGGGTTTTCGGGTTTTGCGCTCGATGCTCAGGGCTCAATCGTTGCCTGGGGTGCCGACAACTTCGGCTTGGTTTCCAACGCCCCGACGGGAATGGGATACACGGCGATCTCAGCGGCCGGATCGACCGCTTATGCGCTGGATGTAAACGGTTCAATCGTCGCCTGGGGTTATGATGGCTTCGGCCAAGTCTCGAATTCGCCAATCGGTGCAGGATACACGGCAATTGCCGCCGGTTCCCTTACGTCTTTTGTTCTCGACGGCGACGGTGCGATCGTAGCCTGGGGGGAAGACGCTTACGAGGCGGTGTCGCACGCGCCGGTGGGAACAGGTTTTTCAGCGATTGCCGCTGGAACGTATGCGGGATATGGTCTGGACGCCAATGCTTCAATTGCCGGTTGGGGAACGGACTTCTATGGTTCGGTCTCCTCGATCCCGTCCGGATCCGGTTATACGGCAATCGCCGCCGGTTTCGGTGTGGCCTACGCGCTTGCTTCCGACGGTTCGGTCTTCGCTTGGGGTTTGGACTCCCAGGGGCAGGTCTCCGGCGTGCCTACGCTGCCCGGGTTTGCGGCGATCTCGGCGGGGCAATCCTTCGCCCTGGCCCTCAGCGGCGATAGCCACCCAGTGCCCGAACCGAGTTCGATCACCTTGATCGCAAGCCTCGCCATTTGCGGGGGCGCGATTTTGATCTGCCGGCACAGATCGCATGGCGCGCACGCTGTTTCGTTTGATTTCAATCACCACACCCCTCGACTGCCGCGCTGCGCGGTCGACGTCCATCGAAAGGACCAATTATGTTAAAAGCTGCATCATTTATTCTTTCCTGTACCATTATCCTTCTCGCATCGCCACAAATGTTGCGTGCGGGGGCGATTACCGTGTGGGGAGACGACACCTACGGTCAAGTCTCGAACGCCCCGGCCGGCACGGGCTACACGGCGATCGCTGCCGGAACTAGCACAGGCTATGCCCTGGATGCCGACGGCTCGATCAGCGCCTGGGGCTCCGACGACCAGTTACAGGTCTCCAGCACCCCGACGGGCACGGGCTATACCGCGATCGCCTCGAATCCTTTCGCGAGCTTTGCCCTCGCAGCCGATGGCTCCATCGCCGCTTGAGAATTTGACAACTTCTTATTGATATCCGATGCCCCGACGGGAACCGGCTACACGGCGATCGCCGCCGGCTACTATTCAGCCTATTCCCTCGCGGCCGACGGCTCGATTGCCGCTTGGGGATATGACGGCTCTGGCGAAGTCTCCAATGCTCCAACGGGCACCGGTTTCACCGCGATCGCTGCCGGTCAAGAGACGGCTTATGCCCTCGCGGCCGATGGTTCCATTTTCGCCTGGGGTGCCGACGGTCAGGGCCAGGTCTCCGACGCCCCGACCGGAACCGGCTTCACCGCGATCGCCGCGTCTTCATTTGCGGCGTTTGCCCTCGATGCCTCCGGCACGATTTTCGCTTGGGGCGGCGATGGCGCCGGTCTGGTCTCCAACGCCCCGACAGGAACGGGCTTTACGGCGATCGCCGGGACTTGGGAGACAGCCTTTGCCCTCGATGCCAGCGGTTCGATATTCGCCTGGGGGCTTGACAATTACGGCTTGATCTCCAACGCCCCGACCGGAATGGGTTATACAGCACTCGCTGGGGGGGTAGCAGGCACATTCGTCCTCGCACTCGGCGAGGACGCTCCGGTGAATCCTGTCCCAGAACCCGGTTCGATCGCGTTGATCCTCAGCTTTGTTGCGTGTTGCGCCGCGAACAGATTCATGCCGACGCTCGTGTCGCATCGGTTAACGGGCTCAAAGAACGGCACCCGGTCGAGGCACGCAGACTGATACTCTTAACAACGTCAACCGTCGATCGGTAGCATTGAGTGAGGGAGTTTTATTTCCACCTCTCCCGCTAATTACAACTCGCCCATGCCTCCCGATGATCGAGGATCGCCAAGTGGTTGACGGGGTGTTCGCCGATTGATGTCATCGGCGTCGGCGTACGAGCCGTAAGCGCACCACCGCGAATCTTTCACGCGGTCGAAGCCGCTATAGATGTCGCCAGTATTGGGGTCCGCTTTGCTGATCGATCGAGAAGGCGCCCTCACCCGGCGGCGTTGCCCCCGACCTCTCCCGCGGGGAGAGGTTTTTGCGTAGCCGTATCGCACCTGCGGCGTGCTCATGGTGTTGACCGCTCCGCTGTGGGACTGGTCGGGACGGTTATTTGACGGGGGCTATCGCTCCGCGTTGCGTCGCGGCTCACCTTTAACGAATTGTACACAAACTGGCACGGGTTGACGATATCACCCGAGCTGACGGTGGCGTTGCGATCCCATTCCCAAAATTGGCTCCCATTCCCAAACATCGTTCCGACAACGCACGAAACATCAACTCCTCTATAGGTGTATGGTTGCGCGAAGCGGGTCGGCGGCTGGTCGAGTCGCATCACGGCGTCCCTTCACGGACCACTGACGACGGACTACTGACCACGGACCACTGACACCTCCCCACTCGCGAATTTCTCCCAAAGTGTTGTTTGCGATTGTGCGCAAGTGGGCGCAAAGTGTCGCTTTTGCGCTCGCGAGTGACGCTTTTGAGCGCGCCAGTGGCGCTTTTGCGCGCGTTTCGTGCGCGCAAAATACATTTCAAACAACTTTTTGCGGCGATGTTTTCTAACCTATACCCCCCATAGTATCTATATTTCATCCCACTCTGTTGAAGAATTTGCATGTTTGGTGACGGCGGGTGACTTGGGGTTGCCTGGTTTGCCTCGGCTTCCTGGATTGCTGGCTTGGGAGGGGGTTTATCGACAAAAGTCGCCGGTTTTGGTGCGCGCGATGACATGCGCACGCGGCGCGCAATTTCGGCCACCCGGGAGGCATTCGTAAGGGCTGACGGCGTCATGAGTTCGATTTCAGACGCTACGTCGTTCGCGGCGCGATTTCTTGCGATTAAATACGCACAAAGCGTTGATTTTTGTCGTTTTTGGTGGTTTTTCGTCATTTTAGCTGCTTCGTGCGCGCTCGCGCGCATTTTCGTTCCCTTTCTCTTTATGGAATAAGGGGTTGCACCGCGCGAGCATTGCACGCGATGCGCATTTTTGCTGGATTTTCGCCGCGAGATTTTCAAACTCCTTGTTTCACGTGAAACGGTCTATGGGGATCGCTGCCTTGCGGGACGAAAATGGTTCCGTTCATCGGCCGTTTTCACCGCTTCGCGGTGTGCCTCTGCGGAGGGGAGAGGTGTTATTCATCACCGAAGCGCGATTGGCGGCGTTTCCAGATCGTGTAATCGGGTTTTGCCGTCCGTCCCGCGGGCGTGCGGTTTTGTGAGCGGGTGTCGAATGTGTCATCCGGCGGATGCAGCGAGCGAATGCGGAAATCGTCCCACAGCAGCGTATAGACGAAGCACGGTTCGCGGCGCGGCGAATAGGCCGCCGGTTGGCTTTCCCAGAAGCTGCGGCAATGTCCCTGCGGCGGCTGCGTGTACAACCTCTGCTTGCAACGCGGGCAGACGAGCCCGACGGTACTCGTCTGGTCTTCCGGCAGGAAGTGCGTCAGACAATACGTCGTGTGATTCAAAGGAATTTCGAGTCGCAGGTGCATGCTTCTATTTTAAAGAGAACTGCATTTTCAATTCCATCGAAAGACGCCGCCGGAGAGCGGACAACGCCTTTGAGCCGATCGTCCGTGCCGAGAATCGTTACCATCGTCAAGTCCGGCGGCATCGAGAAAACCATGAGATTCGATAAGTTGCGATTCATCAAAATTTTTCGTTCAATCGTTGTAACGTTCACGGCAGCGGATACAATGCGAAGTTAGACCCGCGGAAAAAATCCGGCCGTTCGCTCGCCGTCTCTCGATCGGCTTCCGCCGAAAGACCGCCGGATTCAACGCGGTTCCCTTTCATGTGGCGTAGATGTCTCAACCGAGGTACTGGATACAGGAGAGTACGATCTATGTGGGACCGGAAAGACCAGAACCGAAGCGGACCGTCGTTCAACCGACGCGATTTTTTGAAGGGATCGGGAGCTGCGGTAGCAGCGACCGCGATGGCCACCTCAAACGAACTGGCCGCTCAAGACAAGACCAAATCCAAGATCGCGTCGGCCGAACCGGCGACGATCACGCTGAATGTGAACGGCAAGGACTACGACGTCACCGTCGAGCCGCGCGTGACGTTGCTTGAAGTCCTGCGGAACGATCTCAATTTCACCGGCTGCAAGGAAGTCGACGACCGCGGCACCGACGGTGCCGACACGGTGCTGATGGACGGCAAGGCGACGCTCGCCGGCAGCCGGCTGGCAATCGAATGCGTCGGCAAGAAAATTCAGACCGTCGAATCGTTGCGCAAAGGGAACGAGGTCGACCCGGTCGTGGAAGGTTTCGTCAAACACGACGCCATGCAGTGCGGTTTCTGCACGCCGGGCTTCGTGATGGCGACGCGAGCCTTTCTGAACGAACATCCCACGGCGACGCTCGATGAAATTCGCGCAGGCCTCGGCGGCAACATTTGCCGCTGCGGAACCTATGCGGGGATCACCGCATGTGCTTTGGAACTGGCGCAGAAGGGAGGAGCATAATCATGGCGGAACTTTCAGTCGCTTGGGGACCACGTGAAGAGAATAAATTGTTGGGGACCGACGTCCCGCGCATCGAAGGGGTCGAAAAGGCCACCGGACATGCGAAGTACTCGGCGGATATCAACACCAAAGGAACCGCCTACTGCAAACTGCTGACCTGCAAGCAGGGGCACGCACGCATCGCTAAACTCGACGTCGATGACGCGAAAAAGATCAAGGGGGTGCTCGCCATCCACGTGCTGCAGGACGTCGGAGATGAGTTGACGTATGACGGCCAGATTATCGCCGCGGTCGCCGCCGAACGGCCCGATTATGCCGACGACGGCATTCGCGCGATTAAACTCCAACTCGAGCCGTTGGCTCATTTCGTCGATGAAGACGATCTCGAAACGGCCAAGGCCCTCGACGCCGAGCACACCGAAGTCGTCGAAGAGGAAACGGTGGTTAAAGAAGAATCGGCGAAGCTCGGCCACATGGTCCGAGTGAAACCGCTCGCCGACGACACCAACGGCGACGTGGCTGCGGCCGTTGAAAAAGCCAAAGCCGTGCACAAGGGATACTACGGCGTCCACACGATCAGCCACATGTGTCTCGAACCGCACGGTTCGCACTGTGAATGGACGGGCGACGATTCGCTGCTGGTGCATCTCTCGACGCAAAACGTCTCGGGAACCGCGGGGCAATTCGCCGAACCGCTCGGCCTCGACGCGGCCAGCGTCGAAGTCGTCTGCAATTACATCGGCGGCGGTTTCGGCTCGAAATTCGCCGCCGGCGAATGGGGTCTGGCGTGTGCCGAATTAGCCAAGGAGATCAAACGGCCGGTGCGGCTGATGCTCGATCGCCCGACGGAACTCAAGTCGGCCGGCATCCGTCCCTCGGGCTTCGTCGAAGTCACGATCGCCGCCGATGAAGAAGGACGCATCACCGCGTGGGATTCTCACCACTGGGGCTCGTCGGGCTTGAACGGCGGGACAGTTTCTCCCGGCGTGATGCCGTACGTGTTCACGTTCGAAAATTTGAATCGCCGCGCGACAGGACTGGTTACCAACACCGGTCCGCAACAAGCCTGGCGGGCGCCGAACCATCCGCAGGCGTGCGCCCTCAGTCAGACGGCGATTGCCGATCTGGCCGACAAGCTGAAGATGGACAGTTACGACGTCTTCATGAAGAATCTCGAGCAGACGAAGCGGCCGGAAGTCTACGCCGAGGAAATGAAGATCGCCGCCAAACTCATCGACTGGAAAGCCAAATGGCATCCCAGCGGCGAGGGGAACGGTCCGGTGAAACAAGGGCTCGGCATGGCGCTGCACACATGGGGCGGTGCGGCCCACGCCGCGACGTGCTTGCTCCGCGTCCATCCCGACGGCACGGTGGAATCGATCGCCGGCAGCCAGGATATCGGCACCGGCACACGAACCGCGATCGCGATCGTCGTAGCGGAAACGCTGGGCTTGCCGCTGTCTTGGGTCAAGGTGACCATCGGCAGCAGCAAGTATCTGCGGTCTGGTCCGTCGGGAGGAAGCACAACCATCGGCGGAGTCTCGGGACCGAATCGCCGGGCGGCCATACAGGCCCTCGGCAAAATCTTCGATCTCGTCGCGGCCAAGTATAAAACCGATGCCGCCATGCTGACGGTCCGCAGTGGAAAAATCCTCTCGGATGGAAAAGAGATCTGTACGTGGAAAGACGCCTGCGGACTGATCGGCGCCATGCCGCTGGAAGTCATGGGCGAGGGTCCGAAAGATGACGGGCTCACCGATGCCCAAGTCGGCGGCGTGCAGATGGCCGACGTGTCGGTCGATACCGAGACCGGCATCGTCCGCATCAACAAGTTCGTCGCGGTGCAGGATTGCGGTCTCATCGTCGATCTGATGACCGCGAAGAGCCAGGTCTACGGTGCGCTGATCATGGGGATCGCCTATGCCCTCAGCGAAGAACGGATCATGGACAACAAGACCGGCCGTTACATCAACGCCGACTTGGAAACGTACAAACTGCCGCGGATCGGCGACATCGGCGAACTGGTCGTCGAGATGTATCAGCCCGACAGCGAGTATCAACGGGGAGTTATCGGCCTGGGTGAACCGCCGGTGATCGCTCCGGGAGCGGCCATCTCCAATGCGGTGGCCAATGCTTTGGGAGTTCGTGTTCCCGTGTTACCACTCACGCCACAACGGGTTTTGGAAGCGCTGAAGGGAGGTGCTGCATGAGACGGTTTGAATATGCTCGACCGGAAACCGAGGCGGAAGCCTTGGAAATGCTGAACGATCACGGGGGCAACACGGCGGTTCTGGCCGGCGGCACCGACCTGATCAGCCTGATGAAACGCGAACTGGTCACGCCCGATCGCGTCGTCGATCTCAAAAACGTGCCGACGCTCACCGAAATCCGCGAGGAAGACGGAGGCGTGCGCATCGGTTCGCTCGTCACGCTGCAGGACATGCAGCGGCATCCGCTGCTCACGGAATACCAGTCGCTGGGACACGTGATCGACGGCATCCGTTCGATCCAGATTCAGCATATGGGAACGCTCGGCGGCGATGTATGCCACCTGCCCAACTGCTGGTATTTTCGCAGCGGTTACGGATTGCTCGCGATCGACAAGGGCGTTTCCCTCGTCGAAACGGGCGACAACCGGTATCACGCCGTCTTCGGCAATCAGGGGGCGGCGAAGTTCGTCAGCGCCTCGCGGTTTGCTCCGGGTCTGATCGCCTGGGGAGCTAGCGTGCAGGTGATCGGCCCCGATCCCAATCAGAGCGAATCGATTCCGCTCGAGTATTTTTACATCACGCCGAAGATGGCCCAACAGGGCGTGGCGGTGCTCAAGCCGGGACAATTGATTTCGCACATCTGGCTCCCGGCCGCCGGGCAACGGCAAAGCGCGGCGTACGAAGTGCTGCAGATGGAAGGGCTCGACTGGCCGCTCGCCGCAGCCGCCGCGTGCGTCGAGATCGAGGGAGGCGTCGTTCGCTCAGTGAAGATCGTGATGGGACACGTCGCCCCGACGCCCTGGGTCGCCACCGCCGCCGGCAAGATTCTTCTCGGCAAGCCACTCACCGTCGATGCCGCCGCACAAGCCGCGGATATTGCGGTCTCGCAGGCGACGCCGCTGTCGAACAACGGTTATAAAGTTCAATTGGCACGCACCGCCGTCAAACGCGCGCTGCTCAAGGCGATCGGTCATTCGGAAGGAGGCATCTAATATGTCGGAAAAACTTCCCGTCATCACGGAAACGGCGCGCTGCCGTAAATTGCTCTCGAAGGGATTGTACATCAATCACGGCCTGCCGCCCGGACAGGAAGCGGCCGGCGACGGTCACTTCTGGTGCGGCAAGACGCAGACGATGTTCGGCCCCGATCGCAAACTCTGCGACAACGACCACTGCCGCGACGCCGCCCGCAGTTGTTACGAGTCCTGAATGACGTCGGTTTTCGATTCGGCGTTTCAAAAAAATTCCTGTCAGGTGTGACTTCACCTGGCAGGTTTTTTAATATGGGACATCGTCCCATCTCCACGCAGACATGAGATGATTTTTATGATGCCTTTTCATCTGCGATCATCTGCGGACACTCTTCCGGCTTTATTGAATTTGTCCGCAGATGTTCGCAGAGAGCCGCAGATGAAAACGAAACTCTTGTGTGCATCATTTCTGGTTCGAATTTTTCGCGGGAGTGAAATCAACGGACATGGCCACGCTGATTCTGTTACAGGGGGGGGAATCGACCCCGTTTGATATCGCCGCCTCGCCCATGGTCATCGGCCGGCATCCGGAGTGCGAAGTCCGGCTCGATTCCAACATGATCTCCCGGCGGCATGCGCAGATCGTCACCGACAACGGCAAACATCTTATCGAAGACCTCGGGAGCGGCAACGGCACGTTCGTTAACGGCCAGCAGATTGCCGAACCGACCGAACTCAAGCACGACGACCGCATTAAGGTCGGGCCGATTCTGTTCCGGTACGCGGCGGAGCAAGCGTCGGCACCTCCGTCGCGCAAGGCGTCCGCCCCGCCGAACGAATTCGGCATCGACTTCGGCAGCGACGAAGCGATGGACGGCACGGTGATGGGCGCCATCCGCCCCGCCGGCGGATTCGGCCTGCTCGAAGTGCAACCCGAGGCCAAATTGAGAGCGGTCCTCGAGATCACGCGCAACCTGGCGGGAACCGTCGCGCCCGACGCGCTGCTTCCTAAAATTCTCGAGACGCTGTTCAACGTCTTTCCGCACGCCGACCGCGGCTGCGTGTTGATCAAAGACGGCGTCACCGGGAAATTGATTCCCAAAGCAGTCAAGCACCGCCAATCGTCCGAAGATGCATCGGTCAAATTGAGCCGCACGATCGTCAATAAAGTCCTCACCGAAAAGTCGGCGATTCTTTCGGCCGATGCCGCGAACGACGCCCGGTTCGAGGCGAGCGAATCGATTTCGAACCTGACGATCCGCTCGATGATGTGCGCCCCTTTGCTCGATCTCTCGGGCGAACCGCTCGGCATCATTAACATCGATACGCAAAACGGCTTCAAGCAGTTTCGCGACGACGATCTCGAACTGCTCGTCGCGATCGCCGGTCAGGCCGCGCTGTCGTACGAAAACGCCCGTCTGCTGGTCTCGCACATGGACAAGCTGAAACAGGACGGCGAAATGCAAATCGCGCAGGCGGTGCAGCGGGCGCTGCTTCCCGAAGAATTGCCGCAGGCCGCGGGATATCAGTTTTTTGCCTCGTATCACGCGGCTCAGGCGGTGGGAGGCGACTATTACACGTCGATCTTGTTGAACGACGGCCGCATCTGTCTGGCGTTCGGCGACGTCGCCGGCAAGGGCGTTCCCGGCGCGCTCATCATGTCGCGGATATCGAGCTGCGTGCAGAACGTCATCCAGTACGTGCAGGACGTCGGCGAGGCGGCGAGCGCGATCAACAATCACATGTGTGTCAACATGGTCGAAGGGCGATTCGTCACGTTTCTGCTGATCATTCTCGATCCGAACACGAACGAGATGACGATGGTCAACGCCGGCCATATGTCGCCGATGATCCGCCGGCCGGACGGCGCCATCGACGAATTCCCCGATGACGCCGTCGGCATGCCGGTCGGCGTGATGGAGGATTACCCGTACGAAGTCGTGACCCGCGGGATCGATCCGGGAGAGACGATCGTCCTGTTCACCGACGGCGTGGACGAGGCTATGAATCCCGCGGGGGATTTGTATACACTGGAACGGATGAGGGAATTCATCCAGAGCAGCAAACCCGACGCCGAGGAACTCGGCCGGGCTTTGCTCACCGACGTCCGCCGGCACGCCGCCGGGCGTCCGCAGAACGACGACATCACCATCATGACGTTTGGCCGAAATGCGATGTGAATCCTGCGCCCCGAGAATGCAACCAGCGGGTGTTGATCATGGCGTTACTACTTTTATTGCAGGGAGGCGATGCGATCCCATTTTCGCTGTCGGATGGGGAAACGGTCATCGGCCGGCATTCCGACTGTCAGGTACTCTTGCAGTCGAACCAGGTTTCGCGCCGGCATGCGCGGGTGATCGTTCACGAGGGAGCCTACTGCATCGAGGATCTGGGAAGTGGCAACGGAACGTATCTCAACGGTCAACCCGTCCTCAAGCCGACGCCGCTCAAACACGACGACCGCGTTAAAGTCGGTCCGATTCTGTTTCGGTTTCACGCGGCCGACGCCGTCGGCGACAGTTCCCCCACCGGCGAATTCCCGGAGATCGACGATGCCGCGCCGAAAACTCCCGACCTGATGCCGACGATGCTCGGCGTCCGCCTCTCCGACGCCGACGCCGATTCCAACCAGATCATGGGTTCGGTTTCCGGCACCGACACATTTTCGATGTTTGCGGTCAAGCCCGAGGTCAAACTCAAGGCGATCGTCGATATCACCCGCGCTTTGGCGGGAACGACCGAGGTCGAATCGCTGTTGCCCAAAATTCTCGACTCGCTGTTCGTGATTTTTCCGCAGGCCGACCGCGGCTGTATTCTGCTCAAGGACCACGAAACGGGGCGGATTACTCCCAGAGCGACGAAGCACCGCCGCCGCGACCAAGACGAGACCGTCACCATCAGCCGCACGATTCTGCGGAAAGTGCTCGACGACAAACAGGGGATTCTCTCCGCCGACGCGACGAACGATTCGCGTTTCGACGCCAGCGCTTCGATTTCGAATCTGTCGATTCGTTCGATGATGTGCGTGCCGATGCTGAACCCTTACGAAGAACCGATGGGGGCGATTCACATCGATACGCAGAGCGCGTTCCATCAGTTCCGACAGAACGATCTCGACCTGTTGATGGCGGTCGCCTCGCAGGCGGCGGCTTCGTATTACAGCGCCGAATTGCTCGTCTCGCATATGGAACGCCAGCGGCTCGAAAACGAAATGAACATGGCCCGCAACGTACAGGCGGCAATTCTCCCCAAGACCTTCCCCACAGTCAGCGGTTACGAATTCTTCGCCACGTACGAACCGGCCTTGGCCGTGGGGGGGGATTATTACGACTGCATCCCCTTAAGCGCCGACCGCATATGTCTGGCGTTCGGCGACGTCGCCGGCAAGGGGGTCGCCGCCTCGCTGGTGATGTCGCGGATTTCGAGCTTCGTCCGCAGCACGATGGAGTTCGTCCCGCAGGTCGAACAGGCGGCGATGCGGATCAACGACCACATGTGTTCGAGTTCGGTCGAAGGGCGTTTCGTGACGTTCGTGCTCTCGATGATGGACTGCCGAAAACACAAACTTTCGTGCGTGATCGCCGGCCATATGTCCCCGATGATTCGCCGCCGAGACGGATCGATCGACACGTTCGACGATCGGGATATCGGCGTGCCGATCGGCGTCATCGACGATTTTGTCTACAAGGCGGTGCAGACGACGCTCGAGCCCGGCGAGACGGTCCTCATTTACACCGACGGCGTGAGTGAAGCGCTCAACCGGAACAACGAGCTGTATGGCATCGAGCGGCTGCGGGAATTGGCGGCGCGTCCGTCTCTGTCGGCCAGTCAGCTCGGGCAGGCGATTCGCGAAGACATCCGCCGCCACGCCGGAACCCGGCCGCAGAACGACGACATCACGCTGATGGTCTTCGGCCGGACCTGAGATTCCCATCCGAGAGCCTGGCCCTTCGGCTCTCGAAGAAATCTATGACGAGGCTCTGATTTGCGATTTCCGCGATCAAGAATGGGGCGGACTACTTCAACGTGATTTCCGACGGTTCGGCGACGCGGCGGTATCCCATGCTACGCACGACTTCGAGAACTTCGCTCCACGTGGGGAACTGCCGGCCGCTGCGGCGCTTGTAATCGTCCATGGCCTTCATGAAGTCGATTTCGTCGACCGAGTAATCGCGTTCGCACGTCGTGGGGTCGATTTGCCGCCGGCGTTCGACTTTGCGGCGGTCGCTTGCTTTAAACGGCGTTCCTTCACTTTTGCGGCGGTCCCCCATCACGCGCCGATTGATCTGCAGACGCTCGGCGGGGGTTTGAGTTGTTTCCAGCATTATATTGAACTCCAAAGGTTTCGCAAAACGTGGGTCGTCGTCCGTGACCTGAAACTCTTTCCTGAGAACGGAGTGCGACTGATCCGTATCAACAGCCGAATTAGCCTTTCGGTCTGTCGCCTGTCGCCGCCTAGAGTTTCGATTTATCATTAAACTCCAGGTAGGTGTTGCATTTTCGCCACTCCCTCTATTCTGCGCTCAAATCAGCACGATGCGGCAAGACGCGAAGAAATTTCCGGGAAAACTGTAGCGGTTATGACGGATTAGCGGACCATGCGAGTGACGCATCGCGACAACGGTGTTGTCGCGCGCACCGCCGTCGCAGTTCGTAGAGAGGAGAAATGGGTTTTTAACATAACCCGAAGCGTCCGCGAGGCGAAGAGTTTAAATGTAGAGATCGCGGAGAAACGCAGAGCAAGAGATCGACGGCCACATTCTAGCCTATCTGCCGTGCGACGAATTGGCAGTGACGAGAATAGCCACAAAAACACAAAAAGAAACGGAAAAGAACCTCTTCCCTTGCGCCTCTGCGCGTCTGCGTTAAAAAGTCGCCGGCGCACGCGACGTCACTCGGCCTGCGACAGCTCACTCGCGTCGGTTTCGGAAGACAGCACGAAGCCGACGTTAAACTGGGTCTGTTCGGCTCTCCAGTCGGCGGTCACAAAGACACCGTCGACAAGCTGGAGCAACTCTTGCAAACTCGCCAGCGTACGATCCAGCGGCTCGCGGCGTTCGGGTTCGTGAGCCGTGGCGAGTTCGAGCAGCAAATCGCGATGCGTCTCCAGCGTATCGCGCAACCGGGCCACGCGAAGCAGAACGACGAAATCGGCCGATGCGAAATATTTCGACGACCAGGCGTTCCATTCCTCGCGGAGTTGATGGTGTTCTCCCGTCGCGGCATTCAAGCTGCGACGCAGCAAATTGAGCGAACTTGCGATCCAGAGGTAGCGATCGGTGACGGCGTACGCCGGCTGATGTCCCCCGATGCGATCGAGCCAGACCAGCGAGGCCGACCCCGATTCGTCCGCATGCGTCGTAATCGTGGCATCGGGACGAATGGCGATGTTGGCATAGACGGCGAGCAGATTGGCTGACGTCCGCAGCAGGTTGTCCAGCGATTGACGTTCGGTCGGAGTATCGCCGCCGTTTTGCGGAGGGGGAACCGGCCGTGTGCCGGACGCCGCTGATGTCTCTTGCGGAACGGCGATCAGCCACAGTCCCTGAAACGGCGACTCCCCTGCGGGGGGCTCGTCGTGAGAGACGATGAACAATCCCCAGTTCGGCGGCAGCGAGGGGAGAATGTCGTCGAAAAAATCGCGTCCCAACAACAGGCTCTTCAGAGCCATGCGGAAGTCTTCAACGTCGCGTTTCCGTCGAACTTCATCGAGATTGGCCAGCTCGCGCAGCAGCAGCGACCACTCGTTCCGGCCCGCGACCAGCAACAGCGTGTTCGCCGGCGCCTGCATCGCGGCGTCCGGCCAGTCCGAGGGGGCGTCGGCGAGCTGTCCCCAGAACCGTTCGGAGGAACTCGCCTCGCTGTGATGCAGCACGGTTTCGACGATCAAACCACGATCCCAATGAACGCCGACGGCGACCGAATTCGTGCGGCGCAGCAGATCGAACACGATATTGAATTGATTCGGCTGCCCCTCGAGCCACGAGCGATCCCAGACGTGCGGATTAAAATACAGCGAAACGACGTTCTCGCCAGTGAGCGATTTCATCGCCGACTGATACGTCTCCGACTGGTCGAGCGACAGGCTCGGCTGCCGTTCGCCGGCGTTCTGCAGCTTTAACGCGATAACGCGGTGGATCATCGCCTCGTCGTCGGCAATCGCGAAAATTGCGCCGTCGGACCAGTAAAACATACGCTTGTCGGATTCCCCTCCCGCGCGGAGCGGCGTGCGGCTGAAATACTTTTGATTCCGATGCGTCAGTTCAGCGGTCTGTTGTTGCTCGGCGCGGTTCCACGCCTGAATCGTCGTCTGCACGACTTCCGGGTTCTCCGCCTCGATGAGCAGCACTCCCGCGGGACTTTGGCCGTCGCGCGGATATAGCGCGATCGTCATCGATTTGCCGAAGAGTTGGCCGGCCCATTCTTCCGGTGGTTGATTCAACACCCCCTGCAACACGCCGCGAGCGGCGGTCAATTTTTTGAATTCGTTGCCGTTGCGCCATAACCGATAAAAGGAGAGTTTTTGCAGCCGCGACGCGGCGTCGCTTTTCAGCCAGCCAGCGACGTGTTTCTTGAGATCGTGCGCTTCGATGCAGATGCCGGCGCCGGCGGGAACGAGCCGAGTCAGCGGACGCGCGTCGTCGGCGCGAAGGCGAGCGGGCACGAGCACGGCCGTCAGCGAGAAAAACAGAGCGTAAACCAGCCGGAGCGGACGTTTCATAGGATTCTCGTTCGTTTCAGTGACGTCGTCGGTATCGATGCGTCGTCGAGGTTGTCGTCTTCGGGGCGGTTCGCGTTTTTGTCCGTTCGTCATTCCGTCAGAGAGTCACGAGGTCGGCAGTTCGGTCGCCGGGACGACTTCGAGCAGCAGGTTGAGGGCTTTGGAAAATCCTTGACTGAGCGGACCGGAAGGATCGTCCTTTGATGGCGCCGGGTTCGTCGTTTCGGAGAAGGGGGAACTGGGCATCAGCGCGGGCCAGCCGAGAGGCGCGCCGTTCATCCCGACGCGACGCATCGGCAGCAGGTCGGCGGCATCGCTGACCGTATGCACGGCGGAGTTCGCCAACTCCCAATATCCCGATTCCACATCCTGCAGCAGCGTATCCAACTCGGGGAGAGGCGGTTCGGCCGTCGCCCAGCTGGTCTCGGATTCGATTTGCGGCGGGTTCTTCGACACGAAAGAATTCTCCGGCGGCGATCCTCCTTGCCGGATCAACAGGAAGAACATCAGCAGCAAGCCGCCGGGAATCCAGAAGACCTGCCGTGCCCGCAACCGGCCGGCCGATCGCCGTTGAAATAAGAAAGATTCGGGAGCGAGCGCGGCTTTTTCCGGCGATGTTGGCGAGACGTTTTCGTCCGAAGACAACGCCGAAGGGAAACGGACCGGCCCCGTCGTTTCCAGCAGCCAGCGGGAGACGATGGAATCGCTCAGGTCGACGGCCGGCGCGGTGTCATTCCACGCCGCGACCGCCTGCGTCAGCAGTTGATATTCGTTCCACTCGCGCAGGCAATCGGGACACTGCCGAGAATGCGCAGCGAGATCATCCCCTGCGGGCGGCCGATGCGCTTCGACGGCGGAATGCAATTTCTCTTTAAATTCGAGGCAGTTCATAATGTCCCTCCGGCACGATGCCGCGCCGGGTAAAATGTTCGGCCAGTTCTTTGCGGGCGCGGTGCAGCCAGATTTTGACCGTGCCGACCGGGCAATTCAGCATATCGCCGATTTCCGCGCAACTGAGCTCTTGTTGATGAAACAGGATGAAACAGATTCGATAATCGGTGCGTAACTTCTTTAAGGCGAGGTCGAGTTCTTCTCCGAGATCGGTTCGGTCGCTTTGCCGTGACGACGGCCCGGCGTCGATGGTATCCAGCGAACCGTCGATGTTGCGGGCCTGCCGGCTTCGTTTTTCCAATGCCGTGCGGCAGCGGTTGGCTGCGATGGTGAGAACCCAGGGTTTAAACGGGCGCAGCGGATCCCATTTTGCCAAGTTGCGGAACGCCCGCAAAAACACGTCCTGCACCGTGTCTTCCGCATCCTCGCGGTGACCCAAAATCTTGAAACACAAGCCAAACACAGCGGACTGATACCGTTCGACGAGCTGATGCATGGCATCAACGTCCCCTTCCAGGCAGAGCGCGATCACATCGGCATCGTCTTGGATCACGTGGGAACCCCATTCAATCCTTGATGAGCCGCCGACGAAGAACATTTTTTCGGAAGGCTTCGCAATTCACCCTGACCTCTCGTGAAGCGGTTTCAGAGTTGCTCACAGGTAATACCCGTGCAGCACGTACTCAAGTTTCAAACGATGCGACAACTGAGGGGAATCCTCGCGAGGAGTCTTCGGCACGGGAGGTGGCGGACAGGCCGGCGCCTCAGCGGCGAATGACGTAACAGATTTTGCCCTCTCATGTTGCGAAGCCGGGGGCGGGGATCGAGTCTTCGAGCCTCCCGGCTTTCCGCACGATCGCTGTGAGCGGTTGAAGCGACCGGCCACGGCCGCCCGCCATAAGATCACAACTCCGCGAAACACGACACTACCGCTGGATGCTATCTTTGGCGAAGTTCCGTGCGTGTTTGTAGGCGTGTTTCAGCGTGTAGATGCGCGACTCGATCTGCTCTTCGGAGAAATATTTGCCGACGTCGCTGTGCGGCAGACCGGCCAGAGCGATGGTCAACGGCAGCAAATCGAGAAATTCGCGATATTTGCGCTGGAGTTCATTACTGGGAGTCGGTTCCGTTGCCATGACTTCTCCTCAACGAAATGATGGATCGCGGGAATTGAATCAACACCGACCGGCGGCATGGTATGCGCCATTCACTCTCTCGCCGCCGCATTAACTGGGCGCGCCGGGTCGCCGCTGCATGAACTGGCGGATGATATCAGCCGCCTGTTCGGACGGATTCGCGGCTTTGACGGCGGCAGCGGCTTCGGCTTCCCCTTCCTTCAAAGGCGCAGGGGGAGGCGGCGCGATATAACCGGTCGTACCCGGATCGGGAAGGCGAACCGGCGTGAGGTCGGCATCCGTTTTCGGCGAGCCCCTCCCCTTGTTTGCCGGCGGGACGGTCTCGATTTGCTGAGGTTGTCCCTGCGGCTGTCCCGGATAAGGCATGTTCGGCTGAGGATACATCGGCTGCTGATAACCGGGCATGTACCCCGGCATCGGAGGATATCCATAAGCGGGATAACCAGGTGGGGGATACATCCCATATGGCGGCAGAAACTGCGGCTGCATGCCGTAGGGCATGCCGGGCATCTGCTGCGGCATGGGTTCACCCGGGGCGCCCGGTCCGGCGGGGGGAAGAATCGCCGGATTAATGATCGTGGTGTCGGAACCGTAAACTCCGGTTTCGGGGGGAGCATCGCCATGCACCGAGGGATTGACGTCCAGGCCGGTGGCGGACGAAGAAATGGTCTCTTCGTTCAACAACTGCATCGTCTCGGAGTTGGCGTCTTCCAGATCGGCGAAAGCATCGGGAATATCGACTTCGCCGCTGGTCGAACCATCCAGCTCGGCATCGGGTTCGTGGATTTCGACGAAGAATTCCAGTTTCCCGACGGTGATCTTGTCGCCCGACTGCAGCACGACCTGGCCTTTAATCGCTTCGTCGTTGACCAGCGTGCCGTTCGTGCTGCCCAGATCGCGGACACGAACGGTGAAGTCGTCAACCGTGAAGACGCAGTGGTGGCGGCTGACGGACTCGCTATTGGGTCTCAACTGACAATCGTGTTCACGCCCGATGAGAAATTTGGGAGTGGAAAGGGGGATGACATGATTGTGATGTTTCCCTCCGACAACTCGCAGTTCGGCTTGGAGCATAGAGAGTAAATCCTACCCTTGAGAAACAAAAAACGGCGAGACGAAAACGGCTGCTTCGATGCATCCGGTCCTTCCGTCAAGACCCGGCATCGTCAATTCACAGGATTACCGCATGGCGCCACTCTTCTTTTCCATTTGAATCCCCTGATTCAATTCAAAAAAGTGGTGTTGTTGCATCTCCGATCGGCGAAGACAACAACGATGATTCAAAAATCATTCATCGAATCAGATTCAGCGGTAAGAAATGCGAAGACGAGAGGGAATCTGATGTGAGTCTTAATATTTCAATAATAGTATGCTGGCGACAATAAGGGAATTAAATAACTCCAGAATTGTATTGTCTTATTCGGAAAGAGAATGTCAACGATAAACTGAAATTTTTCACCATATTCGACTCGCGATCTCGGGGTGGAATCAAGAAATGGGCGTGATTGATGCCGCGTTGTCGCGGTTTCCGCCGTCAAACATATTTTTGACAGCGGTTTTTGCCAACCCCAAAGCGGTTTTTAATGCGAAAATGTGTTTTTCACACCCATGGACTCGCCGCTGTTCTCGCGACAACCCCGGCCCGATTGACACGTAGCGGGCGGAATCGCGGCGACGGCGGTTATCGGCGGTGTGGAAATGTCCATTCGAGCGAGCCGTAACGCATGGCAATCAACTCGTGAATGCGAAGAAATTCGGCTTCCGTAAACGAACCGTCATCGGCCTGTCCCAGTAACTCGACGCTCATGGACCCGGCCAACTCGTTGATGGACGCCTCACCCGGCGTTTCGCGCATACCGAGGTCGAACAGGCCGGGGAATTGCGGAGCATATTCGGACCGCGTCATCAGCACGCTGCCATGCTGCAGGATGGCACCGCGGCGGCGGCGCTGGGCGCTTCCGACGACTTTGTGATTGTCGACGACGATGTCGTTGGGATCGCCCCGGCCGAAGCACAGAAACGGTTCCCCCTTTTTGTCGAAGGCCTCGTTGCGCAAGCGTGCGGCGAGACCCTGCCGGTTCATCCAATCGATGAGATGGGCATGTACGCGGCCGTAAAGTTTCTCCGGATGGGCGGAGAAAACGTGCGTTGGCGGGATGGCGAGCGAGTAGGTCCACTCGTGATGATGCAAAATCGCCCCGCCTCCTGACAGCCGCCGCACTTGGGGAAGCGACTCGATCGTGTGCGGCCCGTTCCCATTCGGTACGGCTAAGGGCGGCTGAAAATAACCGAGCGAAACGGTCGCTTCGCGCCAGCGATACCAGCGAAGCGTGCAGACATTCTCGTGCAGCGCCGATTCGAGCAGCACCTCATCGGCGGCCATGTTCCAGGCGCCGGCGCGAGGTTCGTCTTCGACGATGAATCGGCCATACGTGTCTTTTGTCAGCTTTAGTTCTCCAGACGTTAACTCGACGGACAGCATTTCAAGATCGGCACGCGAGCGGCTTGCACTTCGTCCGGACGCTGCACCGGTGTGGTGTGCGGCGCGGAGTGCACCACCTCGGGGTCTTCCGTCGCGATCTTGTGCAGCGCCTCGGCGAAGAGGTCGAGCGTCTGCTTCGATTCGGTTTCGGTCGGTTCGATCATCATCGCTTCGGGGACGACCAGCGGGAAGTAAACCGTCGGCGCATGATACCCGTAATCGAGCAATCGCTTGGCGAAATCGAGCGCCGAGATGCCGCGCGATTTGAGCAGCGGTGCAGCGGTCGCCACGAATTCGTGCATGCAGCGGTCCCCCTGCGGGACGGGGAGAATGTCCTTCACCTTGGCGAGCAGATAATTCGCATTGAGAACGGCGTTATCGGAGACCGCTTTCAATCCATTGGGACCGAGCGTCCGCAGATAACAGTAACCGCGAACGAGAATGCCCATATTGCCGCTGAACGTCCGCACGCGGCCGATCGACTTCGCGGGGGTGGCGAGTTTATACGTCGGCGAACCGTCGGCGTTGTCATCGCGGGCGATGATCGGTCCGGGAAGATAATCGGCGAGCAGCGGACTGACGGCGATCGGACCCGAGCCGGGGCCCCCAGCTCCGTGCGGGCCGGTGAAAGTCTTGTGGACGTTGTAATGCATCATGTCGCCGCCGAAATCGCCGGGCCGCGTGATCCCGAGTATGGCGTTCATGTTCGCGCCGTCGATGTAAACCAGGCCGCCGACGTCGTGCAGCATCTGCGTGGCGGCTTTGATGTCCGACTCGAACACACCGAGCGTATTCGGATTGGTGATCATGAACACGGCGGTTTGCTCGTCGACGTGCTTTTTGAGTTCGGTGAGGTTGACCTTGCCGTCGGCGGTCGCGGGAAGCTGCACGCATTCAAACCCGGCCATCGCCGCGCTGGCAGGATTGGTGCCGTGAGCGCTGCTGGGGAAGATGACTTTCGTCCGCTTTTGTCCCTTATCGCGGAAGTAGGCGGCGGCGACGAGTAACGCCGTCAGTTCCCCCTGCGCCCCGGCGGCGGGTTGCAGCGAAACCGCGGGGAGACCGGCGATTTCGCCGAGCATTTCTTGCATTTCGAAGAGCAATTGCAGCATTCCCTGCGAATTCGCTTCGGTCTGATAGGGATGCAAATCCACGATGCCCGGCAAGCCCGCCAGGCGTTCGTGCCGTTTGGGGTTGTACTTCATCGTGCAACTGCCGAGCGGATAAAAATGCGTATCGACCGACATGTTGAGCGTCGAGAGATTCGTGTAATGACGAATGACGGTCGGTTCCGTCACCTCCGGCAGCGGCAACGATTCGCTCGCCAGCGATGCCGCCGGCAGCAGTTCGCTCAGCGGTTTTTCGGGGACGTCGGAAACCGGAAACCGCGCACCGCGGCGGCCCGTTTCGGACAACTCGAACAATAATCTAGTAGCGTCTGTATTCCGCATGGTTTTTCCGGCTGATGCGTGTCTTATTTCCAATTAATCTAACGCAAGAGTTCTTTGTCTTTCGTAGGATTACAGCCTTTAGGCTGCTCTTTTTCAGGCTAAAGTCTGTACTCTTACATATTATGTCCGCAATGCCGAGACAAGCGCATCGATCTCCTGCCGCGTCCGTTTTTCGGTGACGGCGACGATGACCGCTTGTGTATCCTTCGGGCGATCGAACTGGCCGAGCGTCGGGCCGAGCGTCGGGCCGAGATCGAATCCCGCGGCTCGTGCTTTGTCGCAGAAGCTCTTCGCCCCCTGCTCGACCTTCAGCGTGAATTCCTTGAAAAACGGCCGCTGGTATTGCAGCGTCACGCCCGGAAGCTGACACAACTGTTCCGCGGCATAATGAGCTTTGCGAACGCACAACTCGGCGAGTTCCTTCAATCCCTGCGGACCCATCAGCGCCAGGTATGCCGTCGCGCGAATCGCCATCAGCCCTTGATTCGTGCAAATGTTGCTCGTCGCTTTGGCCCGGCGGATATGTTGTTCGCGGGCCTGCAAATTGAGCACGAAACATTGTCGTCCGTCCTTGTCGACGGTCTGGCCGATCAGCCGGCCGGGCATCTTGCGGACGTACTCCTCGCGGCAGGTGAGCAAACCGAGATACGGTCCGCCGTATTGAAGCGGAATTCCGAGCGCCTGCCCCTCGGCGACCGCGATGTCGGCGCCGTAGTCCCCCGGGCGTTTGAGCAATCCCACGCTGATCGGATCGTACGACACCACGGCCAAGGCTCCGACGCGGCGGCAGAGCGGAATCAATTCATCAGGCGATTCGAGGCAACCGAAAAAATTCGGATGTTGAATGACAAGACACGCCGTCTTCTCGTCGAGGGCGGCTTCGACGCTCTTCAGATCGGCGGTTCCTTCGGGCGTGGGGACGACGACCAGTTCGGTCCCCAGCGGCGTCAGATACGTTTCGAGAATCTGCCGATGCTCCGGATGAAGCGAGCCGAGAATCACCACACGGTCGCTGCGATTCGTCACGCGCATCGCCATCAGCACCGCTTCGGTGACCGAACTGCCCCCTTCGTATAAACTGGCGTTCGAGACATCCATGCCGGTGATTTGACAGATCAACGATTGAAACTCGAAGAACGTCTGCAGACTCCCCTGACTCGCCTCCGCCTGATACGGCGTGTACGCCGTGTAAAACTCCGATCGCGAAGCGACGGCGTCGACGGCGGCGGGAATGAAGTGATCGTACGCCCCGCCTCCTTGAAAGCAGCAGCGCGTCGAGGCGCCGCTGCTGCGGGACGCCAGCGTCTTCATCCACGATTCGAGTTCGAGTTCGGACATCTCCGCGGGAAGATCGAGTGCCCGCTTCAGTCGCAGACTCGCAGGAATGCCGTCGAACAATTCGTCGACGGTTTTAACGCCGATCTCCGCCAGCATCGCCCGCTGATCGTCGGGAGTGTTGAACAAATAAGCCACGTTGGTTCTCGCTTGCGATGATAGTTATGATTGGTTCGATCTGAACGAGGGACATCCTGCGCCGTTTGCGTCATACCAGCCCGAAGCGCAAGCGAGGGTTCTTCATTCTTCTCGTTCCCATGCTTCGCTTGGGAACGCACGTCTTCGAAGCTCCTGCTTCGCCGATTGCATACAAAGTCACGATTTCAAAAAAGTTCAAAAAACGCCGGAAACCCTCGCTTGCGCTTCGGGCTGGTATGAGGTCATAAATCATCCGGGTTAACGATGGTGGCAACAACTCAATGCGACTCGGCTTCGCAGTGCGCTTCGTAGGCTTGGGGGTCGAGCAGTTCGCTCAGCTTCGAATCGTCGGTGACTTTGATGCGGATCATCCAGCCCTTGCCGAACGGATCGCTCGACAGCAGTGACAGATCGTCGGCGAGAGCGTTATTGACGGCGACCACTTCACCGGTCAACGGGGCGTACAAGTCACTGACGGCTTTGACGCTTTCCACCTCGCCGAACGTCTCGCCCGCTTTCACCTGGCGTCCGACCGCCGGCAAGTCGATGTACACCAAGTCGGTCAATTGTTTGACGGCGAATTCGGAGATGCCGACCACCGCCTCGTTCCCTTCCATGCGGACCCATTCGTGCGTCGGCCGATACTTTAAGTCAGAATGATTCATGTCAATCCGATCCCTTTTGATGATCCGTTTGCGGGTAACGCGGACCTGCGTCCGTCTTACGACTTGGTGATGCTTTCCATGTTGTGAAATAATCTCATCGGCCGCGCCGATCGTGCCGACACCCAGACGATAACGATTCGGCTCCGCGTTGAAAAGGTTCCCGCGCGCAAGAGTTGCGAGGAAACGAGCGAGAACGCCGTCACACGCCGGTTGATCGATCGATTTCGCGGCTACGAAATAACCGGCAGCCGCACGGCGGCACGAGAATCGGTCTTCGCGGCTGGATTAACGTCCAGCGCATCGAGACGGTCAGGTGCGGCGAACTTGCTGTCGCTGTCGATCCCCCAGCGAACTCGCTCGCCGCTGTGCACGTCGTACATCGGCAGGCAGCGGATCGTCGGCCCGGCATGTCGTTCGATCTTGCAGAACGCCGTCGCGAGGAGGTAGGGAATCCCTTTGAGAATCGAGATCGGAATCATCGCTCCCCCCATGACCTGCCAGCGGAACAATCGGCGGTTGTGCACCTTTTTCTGATCGCGAAGCAGCGACTGGGCAAAATGCAGCGGATTATAAAAGGCCAGATACGCGGCCCAAAGCTGCAATTGCCGCATCCAAATCTGTTTAAAACGGGAGGCGATCACGTGATTGCCGTCGTAAAACGCCTCGGGAATCGGCCGCCCGGAAATGCGGGAGATCACCGACCCGGCGTTGAACATCGTTTCGAAGTTTTTCGCCCCATGCGAAGGCGCAATGTACGTCGTGTGATAGCCGACGGCTCCCATCTTGTATAACGAATGCGCCTGATTGACCACGCCGAGATGTTTCGGCTCGCGCGAGAACAGCGGCTGGTCGTCGTGATGAATCATCATCGCGTAACCCTCCATCTCGTGCCGATGCAATTCGCGAAACAACTCTTCGGTCTTATTGAGCGTCTGCCCTTTGTTGATGAGTTGGGCGTTGAGGTCTTCGATGCCGAAGTAAATCGTCTTGAGTCCCGCCTTCCGCGCCAACGGCAGCAAGTCGCGGTTCTTATAGACGTCGAACTCGGTCGCCTCGGTGAGAAAGTGAACCGCCTCGCTGAACGGTTTTCCGTTGACCGTACCATTCGCCATGCCGGTGAGAATCTCTTCGACGCTGCCGCGGTCGTTGAAGAAGTTGTCGTCGGTCCCGAAGAAGTAGCGGTAGTTCAATTCTTCGCCGAGTTGACGGATTTCATCGACGATCCGCTCGGGACTTTTATACCGCCAAGTCCGCTGCTGATACGCCGGAATCGGGCAGAAATCGCAATGAAACCGGCAACCGTGCGTCGTCACCAGCGTCGCCAGAAACGCTTTCTTGCGGACTTGCTGCGGCGTAAACGGTCGAGGCGACAACGTCCGCCGGCGATGAGCCGGTTCGATGTGAGTGAGTCCCGCCAGCGGCATCGGCAGACTGCCGAGATCCTTTACCAGACGCTGAACGCCGGTGTTGAGCAGACAGGGAAAATCCGCCTGACTTTCCGATGCCCGATAGACCAGTCCGGGAATCGCATTGAGCGAACCATTCTGCCGAGCCCGTTCGAAACCGGCGAGCGGCGATTCCTTCGCGGATGTGTTCTCCGCGAGAGTGCGGAGAAAATCGAGCAACACGTATTCTTCGCCGGTGACGGCGAGATCGATCCCCTTGCCGACCTGTTCTTCGGAGATGGCAAAACCGTCTTCGGGTTCGTAAATCGCCTTCGGTCCGCCCAAAACAATCAGCGGACGGTTTTCGCCGAGTTGATGAGCATCTTTGATGAGCTGATACGCCGCCTCCGCATGAATCGCCATGCTGGAGATCAGCAGGATGTCGATACGATGGCCGTCTTGCACCGCCGCCGAGGGGCGAAATCGGGGCGTCCACTGCTGCAGCACCGTGCGAAGATTGTGGAACCCGCATTCAAGCAGGCTCGCCGCGATCGACCGCGGACCGCACGGCACGACTTTGCGGTCGATGAAGCGGAACGGCATCACGCTGGTCCGCGGGTCGAACGCCGACACGAGCACGAGCGACCACTCATGAGCCGATGTCGCCGATTGCAAGTCCTGAACCAACCGACGATACCCGCCTGTCGGCACGAAGACGTCGTCGGGGGTACGGCGTGGCAATTCCATCGTCGAAAAGGTTCCTGTTTATTACAGTACGCGCAGGGATGACCGAAAGGGTTACCCGTTCCATCAACATGATATCCGACGCCGTCATTTATAAAAACAGGAGTTTTTGGCTATTCGGGTAAGGGTTTTCCTTTTGTCTCCGGCAGGAACGGAAGAACGAGGAGTCCGAGAAGGAACACGGTGCACATTGTCATTCCCGAGTAGCGGAGCGGATCCTGGAAATCGGCGAAAAGGTAATTCAAACCGATTTTCGCCAGCGGACCCACTGCCGCAACAAATCGCCCGACGTTATAGCAAAAGCTCACCCCGGTGGATCGCAAATGCGTGGGAAACAACTCGGGGAAGTAAATCGCATATCCGCCGAAGAGCGAAAGCTGGCAGAAACCCATGATGGGTACGAGAACAAAAATTTGCCACATTTCCTGCAGCGTGTAAAAAACCACCATCGTACTGATGAAGGCGGCTACAAGGGCCAGCGCAAAGGTCGGTTTTCGACCGATCTTTTGCGCGAGCAGACCGAAACTGAACATTCCCAAAAACGCACCGACATTGATGGCGATCGAGGTGTAGCTCTGGTTGGTCGTCAGCGTCTGCTTCACCTCGGCATCCAATGTCGACTTGATCTCGGCTAACCGATCCGGCGTCGACATTTCGTCGCCGGCCTTCCACAATTCATAAATCTCTGTGATGTCATCGGCTCGCTTCGTTTCGTTCGCGGTCCTGGCAAGATCGATCTCGCGCTGGTAGACCGAAATCGTCAACGGCCGTGACTGAACCTGTCGAATAAGATCGGGTGTGTAAAATCCAACCGCCCATAAGCCGATAACGCCCGAACATGCCAGAACCAGCCCCAGCAGAGCATGCTTGCGCAGCTTCGGGTCGGAGAACAATTCGCGATACGATCCGAGCTGTCGCTTCACACCGTCGTCGTGCGAAACCTGCTGCCAGCGTTCGGGTTCCTTAAGGCGACGGCGAATGAACAACGCCAACAACGCGGGAATGGCGCCGATGAGAAACATAATGCGCCACGGGCTCGTCGGCAGCCCCTCTTCCGCCGCCAGACCCAGGCCCATGTTGATGAACGCCGCGCTGATGTTGCCGAATGCCGACAGCGCTTGTAACAACGACAGCGATTGTGCCCGCGCCGACGTCGGCATCACCTCGGCCACGAGCGACACTCCGACGGCGAATTCGCCGCCGACACCCAGGCCGGTAAGAAAGCGATAGAAGGCAAAATCGTACACAGTGACCGAGAGGGCGCTCAGTCCGGTGCAAAGCGAATACATTAATATGGTGATCAACATCGTCTTGGCGCGACCGATGCGATCGCCCAACATGCCGAAGAACAATCCCCCGGTGGCCCAACCCATGATGAAGACGCTGGTCGCGATATCACCGTAGGTGCTCGTCCAGAAGCGGAATTGTTCCGGGTCGCTTTTCAAATGCGACAGCAAATCGTCCATCGCCTGCGGGCGTGCCAGAATGAACAACTGCTGATCGAGGCAATCGAACAACCAGCCCAGGGCGGCCACCATCAGAACGAACCAGTGGTATCGAGTCATTTGCCCGTACCAGCGCCCGGTATACGCCTCGGACGACGAACCGCCGTTGTCGATCGGATCAAAGCCATGCATCTCGGTTACGCCCTTCCGGCTGATGAATGATAATGGTGATCGTGCGAATCGATGAGCCGATTCGTGACGTGACGGGGAAAAACTTCACCACAACTTCACGAATCGCATTCCCGATCGGATGTCGATTTCACCGGGATCGTTTACCATACCGGACTATACCGCGAAACGCCAACGAACCAACGCGATTTTGCGCGGAAATCCGAATGATGAAATCCGAATGTCGAATCAAATCCGAATGACGAATGTCCCAATGTCGAAACAGTACGACCTGCTGTATTTTTTCGTTATTGGTTATTCGGACTTCGTCATTGATTCGACATTCGGATTTCGACATTCGACATTCAACTTTATAACAGGGAGCCCGCGATCTTGTTCGATTTGATTCTCCAGCAGGGAACCGTCATCGACGGCACGAATAAAGCCCGCTTCAAAGCCGACGTCGGCATTACCGGCGACCGCATCACTGCGATGGGCGACCTCCGCGATGCGCAGGCGAAAGAAAAGTGGAACGTCGCCGGCAAAATCGTCGCCCCTGGTTTCATTGACGTTCACAACCATACCGACGGCTGGCTGATCAAAGATCCGCTCCTCTCCGTGAAAACGTCGCAGGGTTTTACGACCGAAGTCATCATGTCGGACGGCATTTCCTACGCACCGGTCAGCCCGCTCACCGCGCCGCAGTGGATGTTCTACCTCCGCGCCCTCAACGGCCTGCGGATGGACGAATACGAAGGCTGGGAATCGATCGCCGATTACATGAAACTGATGGACGGCGTTTCGCTGCAAAACGCGATTGCGCAGGTGCCGTATGCCAACGTGCGGACGCTCTGCTGCGGTTTCGGGCCGACGATTGTGAACGATCTGCACCGCCGCATCATCACGAACGAAATCCGCCGCAGTATGGAAGAGGGAGCCTGCGCCCTCTCGACCGGCCTCGATTACATCGCCCAATGTTATTGCACCACCGAAGACCTCGTCGATGCCTGCCGGCCCGTCGCCGAGTTCGGCGGGCTGTACGTCACGCACATCCGCTACAAACTCGGCATGCTCGAAGGAATCAAGGAGGCCGTTGAGATCGGCAAACGGACCGGCGTCAAAGTGCATATCTCGCACCTCAAGGAAGAAGATCCCGGCCACGTCGACGAACTGCTCAACTACATCGACATCGTCGCCCGCAAGGAATGCGATTTTTCGTTCGATGCCTATCCGTATCAGCCCGGCTCGACGATGCTGTCGTATCTGCTGCCGTATGAATGCTTCGAAAACGGCCCGATTTCCGCGGCGTCGACGTTGCTCGATCCCGAGGTTCGGTATCTCTTCCGCAAAACGCTCGAGACGTATCCGCTGGAACTCGACCGCATTCACATCGCCTGGGTGCAGAGCAAAGAGAATTCGATTCATCAGGG
Organism: Planctomycetaceae bacterium; assembly: GCA_040881995.1. Taxonomy (GTDB): domain Bacteria; phylum Planctomycetota; class Planctomycetia; order Planctomycetales; family Planctomycetaceae; genus JAQCEJ01. The sequence continues at coordinate 2,114 of JBBECD010000219.1, read as the reverse complement.
AAAATCGCTGGCCCGGTTCATCGAAGAGCGAGGTCTTCCCGCCGAAGAAGCATTGCTTGAACTCCTCATCGAAGAACGGATGGCGGTCTTGCTCGTGTTCGATCAGGGGGATGACGAATGGATTCACCCGATCCTCCAGCACGACCTGATGATGATCGGATCCGACGGCATCTACTTCCCCGAGAGCGTTACCCACCCGCGCGTCGCCGGCACCGCCCCACGCTTCATTGGCCCGCTCGTCCGCGACAACCGGCTGTTCTCGCTCGAAGAGGCGATCTGCAAGCTCACGAGCTACCCCGCCGCGCGATTCGGCCTGAAGAATCGGGGAGTTCTGAAAGAAGGAAATTACGCCGATCTCGTCGTCTTCGACGCCGACAGCGTCACCGACCACGCGACCATGAAAGATTCGCTGCGCCCGTCAACCGGCATCGAGCACGTCGTCGTCAACGGCGTCCCGGTCGTCAAGGATGGGACGCCCGTCACCGAAATGCACACGCCGCGCCCCGGACGTTGGCTAAAATTTAACCGAGAATGAGCGCGAAGCGGGGCGAGGGGCGAGTGCAAAACCTTTAGCCGCAACGCAATGGTTTTGCAAAGCAAAGCGCTTCAAAAACCCTCTCCCCACGGGAGAGGATGGCGGCGCAGCCGCCGGGTGAGGGGCAGCCCCAGATTTCTACCAGACGTCGATTCGCTATCCGCTGTCCACAATTCGCTCCTCCTCTACCCCTACCGGACGCGGTTGCGCGCCGGTCGGTTCCCGTCGTTGTTTACGAATGCGCGATCGCCGTTTGAGAATTCACGACCCGTGTTTGGAAAGTCCCCCTCGGTGTCTGGAAAGTCGCCCGTCATTTTTGGAAATGTGGTGCGGGGGGCGAGGGGCGAGAAAATTGCGTGCATCAATGCGGCGTGTTTGAGATCGCGCCTTTGGCGCGCATTTGGCGCCCAAATCGCGCCCAAAGGGTGCAAAACGGGTGAAAAACGTCGATTTTGGGCGCAAAAACGATGCAAAAACGCGTTTTCAGCGCGATTTTTGGTGTCAAATCGCTTATTCCGGCGCGCAAATCACACACTCGCGCTCACTCGCAACGCTTTGCGCGTCTTTCGCGCGCCTCTCGCGCTCACTGGCGCGCGGTTTTGCACACTTTTGCGCTGCTTTCAGCACACTTGCGGACCATGTCGCGCTTTCACCAACAGCCGGCCGCTTCACGACACTAATAATAAGGTATAACCGGCGAATGCCAGCGCTCCGCGTTGCGTCGCGGCTAACCAACACTCAGCGCATCGTCCTTCAAATCGGTGAAGAACATGCAACCCGGACTATGCGTGATCGCCAGCGGCGGCTTCGCCGCCATCAGCACGGCTTGCGGCGTGACGCCGCAGGCCCAGAACACAGGCAACTCGTCATCGCGCACGGGGACGGCGTCGCCGTAATCGGGTTTGTGGATATCCGCGATGCCGATCTGCTCAGGGAAACCGAAATGCACCGGCGCCCCATGCACCGACGGATAACGCGACGTCACCTGAACCGCTCGAATCGCATCCCCCGGTGAGAGCGGCCGCATCGAAACGACGAGCGGGCCGTGAAACCGCCCCGACGGCTGGCACGCCACATTCGTGCAAAACATCGGTACGTTGCAGCCGCGTTCGATGTGGCGAACGGGGATCCCCGCGCGCAGCATCGCCGTCTCGAACGTGAACGAGCAGCCGATGACGAAACTCACGAAATCGTCGCGCCACAAATCGGTGATATCGGTCGGTTCGTCGGTGAGTTCACCGTTTTTCCAGACGCGGTACTTCGGCAAGTCGGTCCGCAGATCGGCGTCGGGGGCGGAGTGTCGCGGCACCGGATCGCCCGGCTCGGTGACATCGAGTAACGGACAAGGCTTCGGATTCGCCCGGCAGAACCCCAGAAAATCATAAGCCCAATCGCGCGGCAGGATGACCAGATTCGCTTGAGCGTAACCGGGCGCGAGGCCGGACGTTTGGCCCATCAGTTCGCCCCGCCGGCAGGCTTGGCGGACTTCGAAGGGGGTGGTGAGGTTGTTCTGCGTCATAACATCTCCCCTCGTGCCCAAGCTCCCGCTTGGGCACGCATTCCCGCGAAGCTCCCGCTT
>JBBECD010000218.1:0-12806 GCA_040881995.1 Planctomycetaceae bacterium | reverse complement strand
ACGAGGGAAATGAAAGGCACCCTCACCCCGGCCCTCTCCCGGAGGGAGAGGGAGAAAAACCTTCACCGCTTGCGGGACGTCGGGGGGATGACGGTGTCCAAACCGTATTTCTCGCGTTCTTCAGCGGTCGGCTCGGTTAGCGGTCGCACGACGCGGAAGCCGACCCATAGGGCATCGGTGAAGTACCATTCGCTTTTCGGAATCTGCGGATCCTGGATTTTCCAGTCGGGGTCGGAAAAGATTCTGGCCGCGCTGCGGAGTTTCTCGGGTTTGTCGTCCCATGATCCGCCTCGGACGACGTGGGCATACGGCTTGGTCGCCACGTTGATCGGGAACTCGGCGACTTTTGTCTCCTTGAACAGCGAATAAAAGTCGGCGTCGTACTGATCGAGCACCCATTCGCGGACGTTGCCGTGCATGTCGTACAGGCCCCACGGGTTCGGTTTCTTCTTGCCGATTTTCTGGTACTGATAATCGCTGTTCCCCGTGTGCCACGCATATTCATCGAGGTCGGCGGGGTCGTCGCCGAACGAATACGCCGTCTTCGTGCCGGCGCGGCAGGCATATTCCCACTCGGCTTCGGTCGGTAAACGATAATAGTGGCCGGTCTTCGCGGTCAGCCAGTCGCAGTACACGCGGGCGGCGAGTTGCGTCATGCAGATCGCCGGATAGCCGTCGTGTCCCATGCCGAAGGTCATGTCGGTGTACGGTTTCGTGGGATGCGTGACCGCGTCGGCGAGTTTATCGCGATCCGATGCGGCGAGTTTTTTCAATTCGCGCCGCTGGATGTCGAGCGTGAACGTCCAGACGTCGTATTCCTCCCATGAGACTTCATATTTGCCCATCCAGAACGGTTCGATTTTCACGTCGTGCGGCGGGCCTTCGTCTGCCTCACGGCCGGCTTCGGATTCCGGGCTTCCCATCGTGAATACGCCGCCGGGGATCGGGACCATTTCGAATTCGACGTTGGCTCCTTCAATTTCCTCGGTGTAGGGTTTCATCTCGGCTTCGGTTTTGGCGTCGCCGCCCCCTTTGGGTTTGTCGTCGGCGCGGAGAACAGTAACAACGGCCGAAGCCGATATCAAAATGGTCGCAGCAATCAGAAAACGTGTTATGATGGTTTTCATAGAGGAACTATCTATCGATCGAGAGGATGAACTGCTGATGTCGAGAATCTGGCGAGTCGGGGTCTTTTGTTTCGCGATGGTCGCGGCGACGGTCGCGTGGGGCGACGATTGCGATACCAAAAAACTTCAGCGGCTGGAATACCTGCAAATTCGCATGGGGATACCGTTTGCCATCACATTATACGCCGCCGACGAGGAGGCCGCCAACCTTGCCGTCGAGCGGGCGTATGCGAGAATCCGCGAACTCGATCAAATTTTAAGCGATTACGACCCCGACAGCGAGGTAAATCGCCTGTGCCGCGACGCGGTGAACGGAAAAGCCGTCGCGGCCAGTCCGGAACTACTGTTTGTGCTGAAAAAATCGCTGCGTTTGTCGCGTCAAACCGATGGGGCGTTCGACGTGAGCATCGGTCCGGTGGTCTCCCTTTGGCGCCGGGCGCGCCGGCAAAAAAAACTCCCCGATGCGGGCGAACTCGCCGCAGCGCGAGACCGCGTCGGTTACGAATTGATTCAACTGGACGAAGAAGCCGGCACGGTGACGCTGAAACGTGCAGGAATGAAGCTCGACTTTGGCGGCATCGCCAAAGGATATGCGGGGGATGAAGCGCTGCGAATTCTCAGCGAAGCAGGAATCAAGCGGGCGCTCGTCGCCGGCAGCGGGGACATCGTGGCGGGGGATCCCCCGCCGGGGAAAGCGGGCTGGCGGATCGGCATTGCCTCGCTCGCCGACCCCGAAGGGACGCCAGCCCGATTCGTCGAGTTGTGCCTGGCGGCGATCTCAACGTCGGGGGATACCTATCAATTTGTCGAAATCGACGGCGTGCGGTATTCGCATATCGTCGATCCGAGAACCGGCATTGGTTTGACGGCTCGGCGGAGCGTGACAGTTGTCGCTTGCGAAGGCATCACCGCCGACAGCCTGGCGACCGTCGGGTGCCTCTTCGGCGCGGATGAGGGAATAGAATTTTTGAGCGAGTTCGACGACGTCGACGCGCTGTTCGCCGAGCGGACGGAGGAAGGTCTTGAAGTGCGAACGACGCCCTGTTTCGATGAGTCATTATCGGAGAGCAGCCATTAGGCTGATCTTGGCAGGCTTCCGCCTGGGAAGATGAAAACCGCCACAGCGGCGGTTCAAATCGCATGAAATGTGCTCCGAATCCGATATTTTAGCGTCTCAATCGCCCTATATCGGTGCGAAATCAGCGTTTCGCGCTCACTCGCGCGCTACTCCGCACTCACTCCCGCTCACTCGCGCTCACTCGCGCTCACTCGCGTGTTATTCAGCACTCACTCCCGCTCACTCAGGCGCTATTCAACGCGAATTCGCGCTCACTCGCGCTACTTTGCGGTGCTTTTCGCTCCATTTGCGCGACATTTCGCTCCATTTACGCTGCTTTGCGTATACTTTGCGTATACTTTGCGCGCCATTTACGGGACTTTGCGTCAGGTTTGCGCGACTTTGCACGCGGTTTGTTACGTGATTTTTCTCTGTAGCGGAGCGCTTCGTGTGCCATTGACGGGTGATCCGCCACGGCGATCGGATGTCGAATAACAGATCGGCGCAGCGGAACTGCGCCCTTCGCGCATGAAGCGCTCCGCTACGGAAACCCTTCGCGCCGCGGCTAAACGAATACAAAAACTCACAAATTGATCGTCTTCTTTTTCGGATCGATCAATGGGTTCGCTTGGTCTTGCGGCGGGGGCTTGCCGGCGTTCTCCGACTTCATAAACTGCACATACCGGCGAATCGATTCGTCCAGCGATGAAATGTGATCCCCCGGAACACCTTCGATGTGCAACGGCGGCTGTGCGGGCTGAAGTTCGGCTAGCTTGCGTTTGATCGTCGGCAAAAAGAGCTGATTGAAATCGTTGTTGCCGACATAAGCCAGATGCGGCCGCTGCATGTCGCCGAGATTGGCGATCAGCAGTCGCATCTCCCGTTCGTTCTTGTCCATCAGCGGAAATGGCAGCGTGTCCCCCAAGGCCCAGACGTAGAACGAAAAATCGTGATAGAGTCCGCCGCAACTTCCGGTATGTCGTATCGGCACATCATCGCGCAGCGACAACAACCCGGCGATGCCGCCGCCGAAATCGTGGCCGAAAGCGTAAATCCGTTCGGGGTCGACGGCCTCGTGCCGGCTGAGCCATTTGACCGCCGCGGCGGCGTCATCGGCTTCACCGAGCATCGCCTCGAAATTGCCCGAGTGCCCGTTCTCGCCGCGGAAGATCGGGACGAGGACGACGAATCCCGCATCGAGCGCCGGTTTACAGAACTCGAAATCGAGCTTGTCGAAGGCGTTTCCGCCGTGCAGATAGACGAACGCCGGCTGCTTGCGATGTTCGCCTCCAGGGGGGACGGCCAGCCACGCGGGGAGTTCGTACTCGCCCGATTGATAGCGAATGGCTTTAACACCGGGCGGAGCGATTTGAATCGTCCAGTCCTGCGGCGACGGCATTTCTTTGCTGATCTTTTTCTCGAAGCTCTTCAATCGCTCCTGATACGATTTCGCCGGCGGTTCTTCGGCGGGAATATCGCCGGCGATCTGAACTTTGAACGAATCGAAGTATCGGTCGAACGTTTCCGGGGCGACGGAAGCGATGGGATCGCGATACGTCAATTTCAGAATGTACAATTTCGTTCCCGAGATCAACAGCCGGCATCGCAGCTTGTTCGCGCCCATTTCGAATTCGAATTCGTGGAACACCGGCGTCGTTTTCTGCGTGATTCTCGAACGGCCCGGCCGGACGTGCGGTTGTTCCCGGTTGATAATCGCATTCTGGAATAGCGCATACACGGTCGAGTCGGGGATATCGAGGGCGATGCTCGGCGTGAGTTCAACCACCGTCACGTCCCCTTCCATCAAGGCGTTGTTCCAGCGATATTGCCGCGTCGCATACGGCGGAACCTGACCGGCGACCTGCATGTCTTCGGGGACGTCGATCGTAAAATCGCCTTCCTCGGGCGAGAACGATTCCCATCTCACGCGCCTATTTCCGTCGAAAAAAGGATTCTGCGCGGCGGCGGGACGGCGTTGCCCTCGTTGCATCTGCCGAAACAGCAATTTCGATAACGGCAACATAATGCTGATCAACAAGACCACCACCGCGATAACGCGAGCGAATCCGCTCTGCGATTCCGTCTCCGGCGACGGACGACGCGGCGAATTGCCGGGAATGTTTCGCGACGAATCGCGGCCGCTTAAGGTTGCCGGACTTTCAGACGGGTGAGAACTCGGCGCCGGCCGGCCGAGCCATTGCCGGTCTTCGGCCGGGGAGCCGGGCGACGGGCGGTCTCTGGACGGGGAATTCAGATCGCGAGATTTGTTTTCGCGCGATTGATCCCGATCGTTCTGATGATCGTCACCCGGAATCGTGAGACTGGCCCCGCACGACGTGCAGCGGATTTCCCGTCCCGCCTGACTGTCGCGGACCTGATAACGTTTATCACAAAACAGGCAACGGAATGATATCGCCATGTCACATCTCGCGAGCGTGATCGAAAAAAAACTGCTTACCACACGTCGGCCGCGGCGACTCGCCGCGCGGCGGTGATTTCATCTTCCAACTGCCGGCATTCGAGTCCTACGAAATAATCGTAACCCAAATCGAGTGCTTCTTTCAGCACGCGGTTGTAATGGATTTCGCCGGTCCCCGGTTCGTTGCGGCCGGGATGGTCGGCGAGCTGCAGATATCCGACTCTTCCGGCGGCGAAGCCCTCCCGCAGATGGCCGCAGAGGTCTCCCTCGGTGATGTGCATGTGATACAAGTCCCAGTTGATTTTCACGTGCGACGAATCGACCTCGTCGCAGATGCGAATCGCCGGGGCGCTGCCGTAGAGGCAATGTCCCTTGTGATCGACGCGGATATTCATCGGTTCGAGGATCAGCATCACGTCGTTATCTTCGGCGACCGGGGCGGCGAGTTTCAAACCCTTGATGATTTGCGCGTGCATCTCGGCCTGACTGACGCCGGAAATGTCATCGCCGCCGACGACCGTCATCATTTTGCAGTTGAGCTGATGAGCGACTTTGCATCCGTCTTTGACGGCTTTGACGAAGTCCGCATGGTTGGCGGGGTCGTTGAGACCGGGGCGGAACCCCCAGGCGGTGAATTGCGCAACCGTCAGGCCGAGATCCTGCGAGAGCCCGGCGACGGCGTCGAGATCTTTGCCGGCCCAGGGCCAGAATTCGAACGCGGGAAAACCGAGTTCGGCGGTCTTGCGAATGCGATCGAGAAACGGGAGCTTCCCCCACCACATTTCGCAGTTCACTGCGAATTTGGTGTGCGGAGTTTTGCCGATCTGCGAAAGATCGTCGTCCAACTTATCGTCGGCCGCGGCGTGAGCCGCCAGGCCGGCGATGGCTCCGCCGGCGAGAGTTGAAGTCACAAACGAACGTCGCGACAGGTTGTCGATCATGTCATCTCCGCTCTGGCGTTGAATCGTTGGTGTAAGAGCAGGCGGAAGCCTGTACTCCTGCAAAAATACTATTTCGATTTTGTTTCGCGTTTTTGCTTTGCGAGCCATTCGCAGGCGGCGTGGGGAAGTCCCTCGTGTCCGCCGTCGAAAAGCGTAATGCGGGTCTTGCCCGCGGTGCGCCGGAGCACAATCTCTCGCCCGTACGATTCATCGATTCCCCGATCGCTGCCGGTCGGGTGGCTCAATTTGTGATTGACCCACAACTCTTCGATTTCGTCCTCCGGAAGCGTCGGCAATTTCTGCTTCTTCGCTAACACATTATACGCCAACAGCGAGTGCTGAAAGGGGACCGAACCGGTGTGACCGTCCATCACGCCCGCCGCGATATCGAGCGGAATCTCGACGGCGCCGGCCAGATGAAAAATCGGCGAGCGATCGCGGTAATCGGCGTCGATCTCTTTCGAGGCGCCGGGAGGACCGCCGAGCGCGTCGAGAATGTGTTGCGCGTAATCGTCGGGCTTGCCGTCTTTGACGTGAAAGCGATACCACTCGGCGATATCGCTGATCCCGACCCAGGCGGACGCCGCGCTGAAGCGGTCGGGGTGATGTCCGGCCATCAGCATCGTCATGTGTCCGCCGCCGGACGCTCCGGCGAGATAAATGCGACCGTTATCGACGGGGTAATGGTCCTGCATCCAGGCGAGTGCATCGAGAATATCCTGCCGCGCGAGTTTCGACCCACATGCGGCGGGCGTGTTGTTCATGCCGCGAAAATGGGGATGGATGAACAGCCAACCGCGGCCGACGGCTTCTTTCAACCAGGGGGAGTTGTCTTGCGTGTAATCTCCACTCCAGGTATGCAGGCAAATCAACAGCGGTCGCGGCTGTTCGCCGACGTTTTCGGGAACCCAGACCAACGACGGCTGTTCGGTTCCGTCGGCCGAACTGACGATTTCGACTTTCGTCAGATCGGCCCATTTCGGTTCGCCGTCATCGGCGACGGCGGCGTTGAAGAACGTCAGGAGAGCAGGCAGGGTAAACATCAATTCTCGCGATGCTCGAGTTCGGAGACCGATCACGGCATGTTCCTTTCCTGAGGGGATGATCAAGCGGGTACGATCCATTATCATATGCGAAAACGGATTCTGGTCAAAGGCATGCCGCGTCGAGCACCATTATTGGTATCGTCCCGATTGAGTGGGGGTGATCGGGTGGCACGCCCTGAGTCTTCGAAGGGCGTGGCGATTACCGGAAAACCACGCCCTTCACAAAGCTCAGGGGCGTGCCACCCAGATGAGGGCAATCCGTTGAATTCATCACGGCTGAGTCAACCGATCGACGCTTCGGATGGTTCGGTGGGCGATTCTTCATGTTCCCCCGCCTGCATTTCGTGCAGAAAGCGCGAGGGGGGGGAAGGGCGGCGTTTGCCCCATTTCATCCGCGAGGCCGCCCGCGTCAACGTCAGATGGTCTTGCGCCCGCGTGATGCCGACGTAAGCCAGCCGGCGTTCTTCGGCGATTTCGGTCTCCGTCATCGTGATCGACCGCCGATGCGGCAGCAGTCCTTCTTCCATGCCGACGAGAAACACGCGGGGAAACTCGAGTCCTTTGGCGCTGTGCAGCGTCATCAGTTTAATCGCGTCCTGATTCAGCCATTCCTCGTCCTTATCGTTCGATTCGAAAGTCGACAGCGTGATCTCTTCGAGAAAGCCCTGCGGCGTCGGCTTCGTCGTGCGCTCGGCGTACTGCCTGAGCGTCTCGAAAAACTGTTCGAGCGATTCCGTTCGCGCCAGTTGCATCTCGGCGGTCTTGTATTGCTTTTGAATCTCCGCTTCGTAATTCACGTCGTGAATCATCTGCTCCAGAATCTGCGGAAACTGTGCGGGATGCGTATGCAGCTTCTCCTGATACTCCTTGAGCTTCGCCGAAAAGCTCATCAGCGCCGCGTGCGCTTTGGGTGAAATCTCTTTGGCGGCGAGCGCCGGTTCGATCGCCTTCCAGAACGGCATCCGCGATTTCACGGCGAGATTCATGATTTTTTCGACGGCCGTATCGCCGATGCCGCGCGACGGCGTGTTGATGATCCGCAGCAACGACATTTCATCCTGAGGAAACGTGATCGCCTTGAGATAACAGATGACGTCGCGGATTTCCTTCTTATCGAAAAACGACTGACTCCCGACGAGCAAGTATCGCAGTTTGTTCCGCCGCAGTTCGGCTTCGAACAACCGCGGCTGTTCGTTGGTTCGGAACAGGATGGCGAAGTCCCTCAGCGGAATATCCTTGTACTTATGCCAGCGGCCGATCTCGCGGACGACTTCTTCGGCTTCAGTTTGCTCGTCGGGAAATTCGAGAAACCGCACCGGCGCCGAGAACGTTTTTTTCGCAATCAGCGTTTTCTTGTGGCGTCCCCGATTGTGCCCGACGAGGCGGTTGGCGAGATCGAGAATTTCGCCGGTGCAGCGGTAATTGTCTTCGAGGCGGACGACTTTCGCTTCCGGAAAAATGAGATGAAATCCCAGAATGTGTTTGATCTCGGCTCCGCGCCAACCGTAAATCGACTGATCGTCGTCGCCGACGACGCACAAGTTATGATGCTGCCGCACGAGGGCTTCGGCGAGTTGAAACTGCGTTTCGTTCGTATCCTGAAATTCGTCGATCTGCAAATGCGAATAGTGCCGCTGATATTTTTCGAGCACCCGGGGAAATTCGTTGAGCAGCTTTTGCGTCAGCAGCAAGAGATCGTCGAAGTCGACGGCGGCCATCGCCTTGAGCCGCTTCTGATATTTGCGGTACGCCGCCGCCGCGACAAAGTCGAGATCGTCGCTCACATAATGTTCGGCCTGCTCGGGAGAGACGCCCGCGTTTTTCCAGCGGCCGATCCGCGAGAGCAGATCGCCCGGTTTGAGCGCCTTATCGGTGACGCGAATGTCGCGGAGCGCGGTGCGCGCGATCGATTCCTGATCGCCGCGGTCCTGAATCGAAAAATTTTTGGGGTAGCCGAGATGCTCGATATCCTGGCGCAGAATCTTGACGCACAGCGAATGGAACGTACAAATCACCGGTTTTTTCGGCAGACGTCGGCCCAGCAAATTCTGCGTCCGCTCGAGCATTTCTTTGGCGGCTTTGTTCGTAAACGTCACCGAAAGAATCTTGTCGGGAGACACGCCGCGATCGATCAGATGGGCGATGCGATACGTGATAACGCGGGTTTTTCCGGTCCCGGCGCCGGCGAGCACCAGCAACGGGCCGCTTACGACCGAGGCGGCTTCGCGTTGAGCGGCATTGAGCTGAGACAGTCGATCCATCGTTTCTCATTCGTTTCCTGGTCGTCGGAAAACGCACATCGTATGCGTGCGGAGAACACATTACAAGAAGGACGCGACCGCGTCTTGAGTGAAGCGCCCGTTCGCCGGATTTCCCTTCGCGCCTATTCCGCGAGCGTTAGAAATCCCAACATAACCTCTGTGCCTCACGATTTACTGCAAGCGTTCAGGCGTTTTCGAGAAGCACAACCGGTTATGTTAGAGTCTCTTATCAAATCGCCTCGTATTCCAGTTCGTCCTGGACTTCCCGCAATGCCTGAATCATGGGGCCGATCGTCGACCAGCGTTTGTCGGGGTCGGATGCCACCCCGCGCATGATCGCTTCGGCGAGACGGGGATCGATATCAGGAACGAACGAGGTGATCGGCTCGGGGGGCGTGTTCATCCGCTGCTTCATCATCTCCAGCGTTTCGATGCTGTCCCACGGCATGCGTTTCGTAAACATTTCGTAGCACGTGACGGCATACGAAAAAATGTCGATCCGCTGGTCGGTTCGCTGGCGTTTCATCAGTTCCGGCGCCATATACGACGCGGTTCCGGTGCGGTTGCCGGGTTTGCGAAAATCGGGCGTGTTGGGGACGACCAGACCGAAATCGATCAGCTTCACCGAGTAATTTCGATTGAGCAGCACGTTGCGCGGGCAGAGGTCGCGGTGAATCAGGTTTTGCCGATGGAAATAACCGACCGCTTCGCCGAGTTCAATCGCAAATCGCAAGCGGTTGGCTTTCATCGTGTCGTTCTGGGATGCGATCATATACCCCAGGCTGACGCCGTCGACGTATTCCATAACCAGAAATTGTTCGTCTTTGGTCGTGATGCCGTGATCGAACGTTTTGACGATGTGCGGGTGATCGAGCTTGACGGCGATCTCGCCTTCGGAGGGTTTGTTGAGTCCGATAAAACGAGCTTCGAGTTTTTTGGTTTTGACGCGATCGAGAATTTTGAGCGCGACGACCCGGCCGGAGTGCGAATCGCGGGCTTTCCAGACTTTCGACATGCTCCCCTGTCCGATCCGGTTCATCAGTTCGAATCGCTTCGCAATGTCGACTTTTTCGACTCTGGTTTTGCGGCGGAACAGGTTCTTGAAGAACCCCATGTGCGGTCATCCTCGTTCAGAAGAAAACGAACTCCCCGCTCACCATCATTGCACAGCTTACGGGAACTTTGCCGATCACTTTTACGGCGGCGGTCCGTTCCGGAAACGGCGGAGATTCGGAACGTTTTCAGCTCAATTCCGGCCGTCGTTGAGGCGGAACGCCCTTGTGATTTTAGCGGATGGCGGTCTGGTTTCGCATCAGCAGAAATCGTCGGCAGCGGAAAGAATACGAAAATTCAACCTCATTTCGGCATCATCCGCAATAATCGATGATGCGGGCGATTTCGCTGCGCAGATCGCCGCGGGCGACGATGCGGTCGATGAAGCCGTGTTTGAGCAAAAACTCGCTCGATTGGAAGCCCTTCGGCAATTCGATTTTGACGGTCGCCTGCACGACGCGCGGACCGGCGAATCCGATCAGCGCTTTGGGTTCGGCGAGAATCACATCGCCCAGCGAGGCGAAACTGGCGGCGACCCCGCCCATTGTGGGATTCGTCAGCACCGAGATGTAAAGTCCCCTTTTCTCGTGAAACCGCCCCAGCGCCGCGCAGACCTTGCCCATCTGCATCAGCGAGTAGATGCCTTCGTGCATGCGGGCGCCGCCGCCGGAGCCGCTGACGATCAGCAACGGAAGTTGCAATCGCGTGGCCGCTTCGATCGACCGCGTTAATTTTTCGCCGACGACCGAACCCATGCTTCCCATGATGAACGACGAATCGGTCACGCCGAGAACCACGGGACGTCCTTTGAGATACCCGCGCCCGACGAGACAGGCTTCGCTCAGCCCCGACTTGAGCTGCTCTTCCCGCAAGCGATCGCGATACGGTTTCTTGTCGTGAAACGACAAGGGATCGAGCGGCATCAGATCGCCGAACCACTCCTCGAAACTTCCTTCGTCCAGCAGTTGATGAATGCGCGTTTGCGCGGAGACGTAGAAATGGTGTCCGCATCCGGCTTCGGCGCAAACGCCGAGGTTTTTCTCCACAAACTTCCGAAAAACGGTGGCGTGGCAGCCGTCGCAACGGATGTATAACCCCTCCGGGACGCTGCGCTTGCGGGGAAGTTCCTGAGCGGCCGAGACTTCCGATTGCTGCGGTGTGGTACTCATGAGTGCGATGCTCCAGGAAGAGCGGTGGCGGTCAGCGAGGAAACCGGGTGAGCGCGGTCGGCCACCGGTATTTCGTCGGAGAGCGGCGGGGAGACAATGGCGGCGGCCGACAAATCTTCCCAACCGGCGCCGCGGCGACCGCTGCAGATGGGACAGGTCTCGCGGGAGTCGTCGCCCGTGATGATCTGCCGGATTAAACTTGCCGCTGGATCAGGGGCCACGATAGCGATCGTTTTGTGTTTCGACAGCGGTTTCTGCAGTCCCTTTTTCAGCCGGGTCGCCGCCTCGGAGATCGTTTCGCCGTCGGGAGGACGGATCGTCTCGGGAGATTCTTCCCACTGCTTGATCACGCGCGGATATTTCCGGCGGATTTCATCGATCTGCAAACCCTGCCACAAACCTTGATTCAGATTCCGCAAATCGTCGGAGGTCGTGACGCGGACGCCCAATGCCGAGCCGATAAGGTCCGCCGTCTGACGCGCGGCGCCCTCGGGGGCCGAATAAACGACTTCCAACGAAAACTGGCTTAACGCCGAAATCATTTCCCGAACTTGTTCGAGTCCGTTGTCGTTCAAAGGGAGGTCGAGTTCTCCCTGAATGCGGGCCTGGTCGTCGAAGTCGGTCGTGCCGGGATAGATGAGTAGGACTCGTGACATAAAACATTTCTTACCATGCTGCCGTTTTGCGACACGACCGTGCCTCGATGCGCAATTGTTGCATCGATGCGCTGTAATCTGCGCTGTCGAAGATCGCCGATCCCGTCACGCAGATATCGGCGCCGGCGGCAGCGGCCGGGCCGATCGTTGTCAGATCAATACCGCCATCCATGGCTAACGTTGTCGGAGCCTTGACCAACTCGCGGAGGCGAGCGAGTTTGTCCAGGGTGGAAGGCATGAATTTCTGCCCGCCGAAGCCGGGTTCGACGCTCATCACCAGAATGAGATCGCAGAGCGGCAAGAAGGGCTCGATGGCTTCGAGCGGCGTCGCGGGATTAATCGCCAAACCGGCGACGACGTCCTGCTCGCGGATCGCTTGCAGCAGTTCGGAGGGATCGGGAACCGCTTCGATGTGAATTGTAACGCAGTCGCAGCCCGCGGCCAAAAAATCGTCGAGGTATTTCGCGGGATCCGAAATCATAAGATGGGCGTCGAGAATGCGGTCGGTCAACTCGCGGATGCGTTTGACGACCATCGCGCCATACGAAAGATTCGGCACAAAATGACCATCCATCACATCCAGATGCAGCAACGCGGCCCCGGCGGACTCCAGCAATTCCACCTCGCGGTGCAAATTTCCGTAGTCACACTTCAGCATCGACGGTGCAATGAGGGGAGATTTACTCCGGAATGATTCCAGAGTCGCCATTCGGCCCATGTGAGGAGTTCGTTTATGATATGTGAAATAGAACCGAGGAGTAGGCGCGACGATCAACCCACGTCGAGATCAACACGCCCGTACTCGCAACATATCGGCATCAGCCGTAAACGGTTTTGATGAAGATTAGAAGAACGGTCAACAAGTCGATTATTGTACGCAATCCTGACGTTGAGTAAAGCCGAAGCGGAAAAAGTTTTGTCCGTTTGTCCAGAGACCCTCATGAAGGATGGCCGTTCGACATCTGAAAAACGGGACGCCGACGCGGCGGATGCGCTCAGTTCGCAAGCGACGGACTTGCCGCAAGTCATTGCGGCATAAGAAAAAAGAACCCCGATGCGGCCACCCCTCGCGGAGGC